>DASRXC010000144.1:0-2641 GCA_035654355.1 Binatus sp. (SeqCode) | reverse complement strand
CTTACCGCTACCCGCGGCCGAGCCGAGATAGATCGTAAGCCGCCCGTACGCTTTGCGCAACGGATTTTCGCCGGCCGCTGCCGGCTGCGCGTCAAGTGTTGCCGCGGTCGCCGACACTGCCTGCTTGCCATCGGTAACGATGACGTCGCGATCGATGCCGCGGCTGAGCACGCTGCGCGCCAGATCCCCGTATGGGATCGCAATGAGCGCGCCGCTGAGGACATCGAGGCGTGGAGCGGCGCCGTCGTCCTGCGGCCAGGGAATGCGCGTGCCTCCGATTCTCCTCGCTGCCGCTTCGCAGTTCTCGGCGCTCATCCCGGGCTCGCACGCAACGCCGACGGCCAAATCGAATACCGACGCGATGGCCGCGACACGTTTGAGGTAGGCGGTTGCGTCGGATCGTTCCGTCAGCAGCGCGACGACGCTCGAGACACGAGCCGGCGCGACGTCGGGAATCGTGAAGTCGTCGACGAGCCGCAACATCAGCTCACGCATCGCGCCGAGCGCGGCAAGCCTGAACGGTCCGGCTAACGCCCGATCGATGTCCTCGCCGTGCACGATCTTGCCTTCGCGCAACCGCGCCTGCAGCTGCTCAGGCGAGACGTCGACCGCCACCAGCTGATCGACGCGCCGGAAAAACGACATGGGCACGATCTCGCGCACCGGGAACCCGATGATCCGCTCGGCCGCCGGCGCGATCGACTCGATATGCTGCACGTTGACGGCGCCGAGCACGCCGACGCCGTGCTTGACCAGGTCCTCAGCGTCCTGCCAGCGTTTGGCGTGCAACCCGCCCGGCAGGTCCGCATGTGCGAGCTCGTCGAGCACGACGACGTCCGGTTTTATCACAAGCGCGGCATCGAGATCGAATTCTTCAAACGCCGAGTTTGCCAGCTTCACGATGCGAGGAGGAATTCGCGGCAAGGGGGCCGCGAGCTCGGCGAGGTCAGGGCGGCCTTTGACGTCGAGCGCACCGATGTACACGCGCCGGCCGCTTTTCTTCAACGCGAGCGCGTCCTCGATCATCCGGCGAGTCTTGCCGACGCCGGGCGCGATGCCTAGATAGACGCGCAAACGGGGCGCGGTTCCGACATCGGAGAGCAACGCTTGCGCGGCACGCGCGCGGGCCTCTGTGGCGTCCACGCGCACAGCGTTCGCGCATGTTCCCGGCAGTCCATGCGCATGAAAGGTTTTGCGCGCAGGCGAAGCTACCAGGCGTGACACGCTCCTGGATCGTGTACGCGTGCGTCGGGCTTGTGCTGGCCGCCTGGCTCATCGACATGTTCACGCCGCAATTGTTCGTCGCGGCGATCTTGTTCGACGCGCCGGTGGCGCTGACGGCGCTGACGCTGAACCGGCGTTTCACCTGGTCGATCGTCGGCCTGTGCCTCGTGCTCAATATCGTCGCGGGTTGGTATAACGGCGTCCACGAGGGTGTGTTCTACCCGATCGCCACGCTTGACCGAGTTCTCGCGGGCTTGTCGACGGTACTCGTCGGCGCCCTCGCAGTCGCGACGCAAGGCGCGGCGCGTTCGGCAGGCGAGTCGACTGCGCTTGAGGTGGTCGCCAAGCGCGCCAATGCGCTGCGACGAGCGGGCGAGCGTATGCGTGAATCGCTCAGTCTCGAACTCGTGTGGCGCGAAGTCGTGCGGCAGGCGATCGTGCTGCTCGACAGTGACGCGGCCACGCTGTTTCCGGTCGCGAACGGCAGGCTCGCGGAAAACTCGTTTGTGGCGGCGCAAGGTTCGGACGACGTCGATGCGCGCTTCGAGCGCCCTGGTCCCGGCGTCTGGAGCGCGCTGCAGAAAGCGCTCGCGGATCGCACCATCGTCTACCTCAGCCAGTCAGATGCTCTCGCGCGTTTCACGCTCGGCAACATCGGCGCGCAAAGCGCATTGATCGCACCGCTCGGCTCAGGTCCCGATGCAGTCGCTGTACTGCTGATCGAGTGGCGCAAACAAGAGCGCCAATTCGACCGCGACCTTGAGAACCTCGTGCAGGCATTCGCGGACCAAAGCGCGCGCGCGATAGAACAGGCGCAGCTCGTCGAAGCGCTCGCGTCGATGAACGAGCAGCTGCAATCCGCCAATCGCGAATTGCTCGAGCGCAATCAGGTCATCAGGGACCTGGTTTATGCGCTCTCCCATGACTTGCGCACGCCATTGATGGCCGGCAGCATGACGATGCGCCAAGCGCTCGCGGGCGCGTATGGACGGCTGCCTCCCGAATACGTCGAGGTGCTGCGCCGTTCGCTGCAATCCAACGAGGAGCTCGAACGTCTCGCGCAGACGTTGTTGCTAGTGGCCCGCTACGAATCGCGCGAGGAGTCCAAGCAGCGCCGGCCGCTCGACCTCGGGGCGCTTGCACGCTCGGTCGTCGCCGAACTTGAATCGCTATGGCGCTCAAAGCACATCGATTGCCGCGTCGAAGGCGAAGGCGTTTATGGTCTGGTCGACGAGAGCGAAATGCGGCGTGCGCTGATCAACCTGATCGCGAATGCGGTCACCTGGACGCCCGAGGGCGGCAAAATCGTCGTTCGCGTGAGCCAGCCGGACGCCATGGCACAGATCGATGTCGAGGACGATGGCTTCGGCGTGACGCCCCAGGAGCGCGCATCGCTGTTCGAGCGCTTCTTCGGCGA
>DASRXC010000143.1:0-37341 GCA_035654355.1 Binatus sp. (SeqCode) | reverse complement strand
TTTCCGGTCCAGCGTAGGGCGCTGGCGCGCAGCGGCCGCTTCCGCCGGCGCGCGCGGCGGCGTCGCGGCGTGGGGCGCGGGTGCGAAGGGCGTGACGCTTGCGAATCTCATCGATCCGGACCAGACGTTGATGGATTGCCTGATCGATCTGAATCCGCGCAAACAGGGCCGTTTTGTGCCTGGCACTGGCCACCCGATCGTGAGCCCGCAGGTCGCGGCCCAGCGAGGTGTGCGCACCGCGTTGCTGATGAATCCGAATTACCGCGATGAGAACGAAACGCTGATCAAAGCCGCCAATCTTCCGATCCGGTTCGTCTCGTGAGCTCGGTGCTGGTCACAGGTCCGACTGGGTTCATCGGACGCAGCGTATTAGGCGAGCTGAGCACGAGCTCGCTCGATGTGGTCGCTCTGTGCCGCAATCCGCAGGCAGCGCTCGCTCCATACGCGCGTTGGGAAACCGCCGACCTGCTGACTGCTCGCAGTGCAACTGCGGTCATCGAGCGCATTAAACCGACGTATCTGCTGCATCTCGCATGGTGCGCCGGCCGGGCCAAGTACAGGACCGATCCGGAGAATGCGGAGTGGGCGGAAGCGAGCGCTGTACTCGCAAGCGCCTTCTACGAGCGTGGCGGCATCCGCGCAGTGTTCGCAGGATCTTCGGCCGAGCACGAGGCTCCTGAGAGTCGTTCGTTGTATGCGCGCAGCAAGGCGGATGCCGCAGCATGGATGCGCGCCAGCGCGCGCGAGCATCGCGCGGGCTTCGCCTGGGGAAGGATCTTTTTGCCGTATGGTCCGCATGACGCGCCGCATCGTCTGGTGCCGTCCGTCATCAGCGAAGTGCTTGCGGGGCGCGTCGCGCACTGTTCGCCCGGCGCGCAAGTTCGTGACTTCGTATACGTCGCAGACGTGGCCGGCGCGTTGATCGATCTGCTCCAAGCAGACATCGAGGGACCGGTCGATGTCGGTACGGGGATCGGTTTCTCCGTGCGTCAGGCAGCCCAGAGGATCGCGCGCCAGATCGGAAAGCCGGATTCAATACGTTTCGATTTGCCGGCACCCAAAGGCGAACCAGAACGGAGTATCGCGTCGCTCGACGACGTGCGCCGCACGGGGCGAAATCCGAGACCCCTCGAAGTCGGGCTCGCGCAGACAATCGCATGGCATCGTTCGAGGATGGCCGCGTGAAAGCGGTGATTCTCGCCGGCGGCTACGGTACGCGCATCAGCGAAGAGACGCAGACGCGACCGAAGCCGATGGTGGAGGTCGGCGGAAAACCCGTGCTGTGGCACATCATGAAGACCTATTCGCATTATGGGATCAACGACTTCATCGTGTGCTGTGGCTACAAAGGATATCTCATCAAGGAATATTTCGCGAACTACGCGCTGCATATGTCGGACGTGACGTTCGACATGCGCACGCGCGATGTGAAGATCCATCAAAGCAGCGCGGAGCCGTGGACGGTGACGCTCGTCGATACGGGGGAAGCCACTGCGACCGGCGGCCGGTTACGCCGGGTTGCGGACTACATCGGCGAAGATGATTTTTGCTTCACGTACGGCGACGGCCTCAGCGACGTCGACATCGCAGCGCTCATCAAATTCCATCGCGCGAGGGGCACGTTGGCGACGGTCACAGCCGTGCACCCGCCCGGCCGTTTCGGCGTGCTGACGATGAGCCGCGACAAGATCGCCTCGTTCTCGGAGAAGCCGCAAGACGATGCGGGCTGGATCAACGGCGGCTACTTCGTGCTGTCACCGCGTGCGATCGAGTATGTCGGCGAAGATGCAACCGCGTGGGAGCGGGAACCGATGGAGCGCCTTGCACGCGAAGGTCAGCTCTCTGCGTTCGTTCATGCGGGGTTTTGGCAGCCGCTTGACACGCTGCGCGACCGCAATCTGCTCGAGGAGTTGTGGAACAGCGGTCGTGCGCCGTGGAAGAAATGGTCCTAGATGGCGCTCGACCCCAGTTTCTGGCGTGGCCGCCGAGTGCTTTTGACCGGACACACTGGTTTCAAGGGCGGTTGGGCCGCTATGTGGCTGCAGCGGCTCGGCGCAAGCATCTCCGGCTACGCCCTCGCTCCGCAAACCAATCCGTCGCTCTATCGAGCGGCGCGCATCGACAACTTCGTCGCAAGCCCAATCGCCGAATTCTGTGACATCCATGATCGCGAGGCGCTGAGCTCGACATTCGCCGCGACGATGCCTGAGATCGTCATTCATATGGCCGCACAGCCTCTGGTGCGCGTCGCGTTCGAGCAGCCGCTGATGACGTACTCGACAAACGTGATGGGGACAGCAAACGTGCTCGCCGCCGCGCACGAATGCGGTTCGGTGCGGACGATCGTGGCGGTCACGAGCGACAAATGCTATGACTTGCGAGAAGGTGGTGAGCCGCGAAAAGAGAGCGATCCGCTCGGCGGCGCTGAGCCGTATGCAGCCAGCAAGGCGGGGGCTGAATTCATCGCAGAAGGGATGCGCGCGATGATGACCGCCGGCCCGGAGCGCGGTGAAGGCAACACGGGTCTAGCGACCGCGCGCGGCGGCAATATGCTCGGCGGAGGCGATTGGTCGCGCGACCGGCTCATGCCGGATCTTGTCGCCGGCGCACTGGGCGGGCAACCGGTAGCGATCCGCAATCCAGACGCGGTGCGTCCATGGCAACACGTCCTCGATCCGTTGCGCGGCTACTTTGTCTTGGCGCAGCGACTACACCAGAACGCCGCGTTGTTTGAGGGTCCATGGAATTTCGGTCCACCAGCATCCCACGCGGTACCGGTGCGCCACATAGCGGATGCAGCGTGCGCGCTCCTCGATGCTGGTCTCACGTGGCGACCAGATCCAGCGGCTCATCCCCCTGAATCGCGCTCATTGCGCCTCAACAGCGAAAAGGCCGCTGCTCGACTAGATTGGCGCAGCCGCCTCACGTTGGCGGATGCTCTCGATTGGAGTGTGCGCTGGTACAAAAAATTCGACACCGGCGCTGACGCTCGCGTCTTGATGGAAGCCGACATCGACCGCTACGAGGCGCTCGCGGTCGCGTGATCGCACGCCAATGCCGCTTGTGCGGCGCAACGTTGGGGCCGCCTTTTTTAGACCTCGGATTGTCGCCGCTCTCCAATTCGCTCGTCGATGAATCGCGAAGCGATGAAGCGGATGTCATGTACCCGCTCCAGGCGTTCGTATGCGAGCGCTGCTGGTTGGTGCAGGTGCCGGAGTACGAATCGCCGGAGCGGATCTTTCGCGACTACCCATATTTCTCGTCGTATTCGACGACGTGGCTGGATCACGTGCGCGTGTATGCCCAGGACATGCGCGCACGACTACAGCTCGACAGCCGATCTTTGGTCGTCGAAGTCGCGAGCAACGACGGGCACCTGCTTTCAGAGTTCGCGCGTGCTGGGATTCCGGTGCTCGGCATCGAGCCGGCTGCAAACGTCGCGCGGGTCGCTCAGGAACGCGGCGTTCCGACAAGGGTCGAGTTCCTAAGCGCGGCTGCGGCAGAGCGGCTGCGCGCGCAAGCGACTGCGGACCTGCTCGTCGCGAACAACGTCCTTGCGCACGTACCGAACCTAGACGACTTCATTTCCGGACTCGCGCTGTTGCTCAAGCCCGGCGGCGTGCTCACGCTCGAGTTTCCCCACCTCTTGCGAATGATCGAACGCGTCGAGTTCGACACCATCTATCACGAGCATTTCTCATATTTCTCACTGGCGACGGCGTGCCACGCGCTCCGGCGGCACGGCCTGAGCGTGTTCGACGTCGAAGAGCTGCCGACACACGGCGGCTCGTTGCGCGTCTACGCATCTAATGATGGTCGTTCACATTCGCGCGCCGTCGACGAGATGGTAGGCTTTGAGGCCGAAAGCGGTTTGCGCAAGCGTGAGACCTATGAGCAGTTCGCGCGTCGCAGCGCTGAGGTCAAAGCGGCGCTGGTCTCGTTCTTGCGCACAGCTCGCGAGGAGGGCGGCGTCGCCGGCTACGCCGCACCTGCAAAAGCGACGACGTTGCTGAACTATTGCGGGATCGATGTTGATCTACTGCCCTACACGGTGGATCGCAGTCCACACAAGCAAGGGCGTTACATCCCGGGCGTGCGCACGCCGATTTTCGCGCCTGAACGCATCTACGAAACTAAGCCGAAATACGTGCTCATCCTGGCGTGGAACATCGCGCCGGAGATACAGGAGCAAATGGCGGGCATCAGCCGCTGGGGCGGACGCTTTGCGGTACCGATTCCGGCGCCGGAGGTGCTTGCGTGAACCGGCGCGATCCATCCGATCCAGCCGTCGTCGCCGCTATGGCCGTCGACGCGGAATTACGCCATCACGCGGAGCGTTTTGTCCTCGATGCGTGCCGCTATCGCTATCCGTACAATTTCACGTGGCTCGGCCTTCCCGTCATCCAATTCCCCCAGGACCTCATCGCACTCCAGGAGCTGCTCTTCCGCGTGCGCCCGCAAATCGTCGTCGAGACCGGCATCGCGCACGGCGGGGGCACGGTCTTTCTCGCCTCGATCCTCGAGCTGCTCGGCGGAGACGGGAAGGTGATTGCGGTCGACGTCGATATCCGCGCGCACAACCGCGAGGCGATCCAGGCGCATCCGCTGAGCAAGCGCATCGAGCTTGTCGAAGGTTCATCGACTGACCCGACGGTCATCGCGCACATCAAGGAGCGCGTGGGCACAAAAATCGCGTTTGTCGTGCTTGATTCGGATCACACGCGTGCGCATGTGCTCGCCGAGCTGCGCGCTTATGGGCCGCTGGTCCGGCGCGGCAGCTACATCGTCGTGCTCGATACGATCGTCGAACGCATGTCGAAAGCGCAGATCGGCGATCGGCCGTGGTCGGCGGGCAATAGTCCGATGACGGCCGTCCACGAGTTCCTACGCGAGGACTCGCGGTTTTCGATCGATCGGGACTTGGAGAACACGCTTTTGATCACGGTCGCGCCTGAGGGCTACTTGCGCTGCGACCGCGACCCGTGAGGATCACACGTCCGTGTCGTTGACCATCACGACGATCGTGCCGACGTTTCATCGACCCGAGAAGCTCGAACGCGCCATCAACAGCGCGCTCTCACAATCGTACCGCGATCTTATCGTGAGCGTCTACGACAACGCATCGGGGGACTCGACGCAAGCAGTGGTGCAAAGGCTTGCCGAGCAGGATGCACGCGTGCGGTACATTCGTCGGTCTGAGAACATCGGCGCAGCGGCGAACTTCATTCGAGCATTCGACGATGTCACAACGCCTCTGTGCTCGTTCTTGTCCGATGACGACTATTTGCTGCCGGGCTTTTTCGAGCGCGCCGGCTTGGCACTACATCGCGACGAGCAAGCAGGCATGTTCGCCGGGTCGACGCTCGAGCACGACGAGTCGGGCACGTTGCGATACGCGCCGTTACTGTCCTGGCCGCGCGAAGGCCGCTACGAGGCCGGTCAAAGCGTCCTTCGTATGTTCGGCAATCAGCACCCGACGTGGACGGGCATCGTCTTTCGGACGGAGGCCTTGCGGGCGGCAGGGGGATTAGACCCCGCCGCGAGCGCCGCGCTCGATTTTGATGCTGAGCTGCGCGTGGCAGCGATGTTCCCGATCATCGTGTCGTTCGCACCCTCGGCGATTTACACGGTGCACCCCGGCAGCGTCTCTTCGGGGGAGACCGCGCGCGTGATCCCTGCGTTCGAGCGAATGATTGAGAAGACGCAGTCGTCGCGCGTCTTGCCGGTCGAGTTGCGACGCAAGGTGGCTGCCGGACTACAGCGTCAGCTGCAGATGAAGTTGCTCGAGATCAGCGTCAAGGCCCAGCTGCGCGGCGACCGGGCCGCCGCCCGCGAAGCGGCTTTGCTCTTGCGCGACACGCACGGTTCGCCATGGCTTGGATCGCTCAGTGTCGCCGGTCTGTGGTTTTCAAATCGGGTACCTGCGGCCCATGCGCTTCTCGCGAGCCTTGAACGGGGACGAGTCGCGCGCCGGGCGGCGCGGGCACGCCGCCAAGTGGCCGCGCTCGGGTAGGCAATGCCGATAATTCTATAGAGTATGGCAGCAAGCGCAAATCCGCTCGCCGGACGCATACATTACATGGACGGACTGCGCGCCATCGCGGTGCTATCCGTCCTATTCTACCACTGCGTCAAGTTCGACCGGTTCTTTCCGGAGGGCTGGGTCAAACACGCGTTTTTTGAAGGCGCCCACGGTGTCGACCTGTTCTTCGTCATCTCGGGGTTTGTGCTCTCGTATCCAACGCTCGCAAAGGTCGCCGCGCGCGGAACTGCGACATTCGACATCGCGACGTATCTCGCTCACCGTTTCATCCGCATTTTGCCGCCCTATATAGCGGCGGTCGTATTCTGCTCGCTGGCGTTGTGGGCGATTGTTCATTGGAACTTGAGGCTTGGAGAGGGCGTCATCAATCCTGGCGTTTCGGCCATCGACGTCATCAGACAACTTGTGTTCCTCGATCAGGGCACGCGCCTCGTCAACCTCTCATTTTGGTCGCTTTCAGTCGAGTTTCGCTGGTACTTCATATTTCCACTCGTGCTCTTACTGTTCACCCGTTCTGTCCGAGCCTATGCTTTGCTCGGCCTTGCGCTAGTGATCGCGGGCGGATTCACGCGCATGGGGTCGCTCGACTTGCTCGAATTGCCCGCCTTCATGCTCGGCGTCGCTGCGGCGCAGCTCGAGATCGACAAGCCGAAATATGCGTGGATCGCCGGGCCGCTGGCCATAGCGATTGGGGTAATCGCAGTCGCGACCGAGCCCGCGAACTACTTCGACCGAGTGCAGCTCTCGTGGCAGCTTACAGTGTTCTGCGTCGTCGTTGCCGGCGGCGCGATTCCGTGGTTGCGGTTCGCGTTGGGCATTGCACCGCTGCGCGCGATCGGAATCATCTCATACAGTCTCTACCTCGTGCACGCACCGATTGTCGGGGTCTTGCTCGCGAACACAGATACTCGATGGTATACTGCGGCTGTCGTCGCGACCGCGGGTGGCGCGCTCTTCTGGTTCGTCTTCGAGCGCCCGTTCATGGCGACCGCGCTCAAAGGACGGTTGACTAACTGGCTTTCCCCGCGCTTGAGTGGCGCCATGTCGTGGCTGCGCATTCCGACGGCGATGGAGCTGAAGGGGACTCCGGAAATGAAGCGCGAGGCGGCGGCCGCGGAGCAGCCGATCGTGGCCCCGGAACAGATGCTACCGGAGCGCTAAGTGCGCTCCATCCAGGTATCGCCGGTCGCGAGCCACGTGCGCACGCCGCGCGGATCGAATTGAAAGTCGACGACCTTGCCGCCGGCGAACTCGAGCCGTTCGCGAACTTTTTCGCGGCGCGTGAATGGCGCGAAGACCAAGAGGAAACCGCCCCCACCTGCGCCCAGAAGCTTCCCGCCGATCGCGCCCGCGCGCTTCGCGATGTCGTAGAGTTCGTCGATGGACGGGTTGGAGATCGCCGATGCAAGTCGCTTCTTCAAATGCCACGCGCGATCGAGGATCTCGCCGAACTCGATGAAGTGGTTTTGCAAGAGCGCACGTTTGAGCTCGAGCGTCAAATCTTTGAGCTCGGCTAAACTGCTCATGACGTCCGGTACCTGCGAGACGACATTGGCTGTCTGTTCGCGCAGGATGTTCGACGACACGCGCGTGCCGCCCGTATAGCACAGCAGCAAGTGGCAATGCAGCTCGTTGAGGGCGTCTTCGCTGATGCGGAGCGGGTTCACGAGCACCCCATCGCTGTTGAATTCGATGAAGTTGAAGCCGCCGAAGGTCGCCGCATATTGATCCTGCATGCCGCCTTGGATGTTAAGATCGGTGCGTTCGACGGCATACGCCAACTCCGCCATCTCATAATCGGAGAGATGCTTGCCGTCGCGACGCGCGAGCGCGCCGATAAGCGCGACGATCATCGCAGACGACGAGCCAAGCCCGCTGCCGGGCGGCGCGTCGGAGCTCATATAGCAGTCGAGCGAATGCGTGCCGAACCTGTTGAAGATCGTCTGCGCGAGGTCGATCGTGCCGGCCGGCGGGCCCGAGCGTCCGGAGAACTCGGCGACACGATTCAAGTCGGAACTGTGGACGCGGATGCTCTCGTCTTCGCGCGAACGCATGCTGACGAACGCGTACTTATCGATCGCGCACGAAAGCACGCAGCCACCGAAGAGTTCTGGATACGGCGGCACGTCGGTGCCGCCTCCGCAAAAGCTGATGCGCAGCGGCGCCCGGCTGCGTATGACATCGAATGAGGTGGCCGGCACCCCGGAGGCCAAAGACGCCGCTCGCTTGTGCACGCGATTCACCGTTTTCGGTCGTCTACTGCGGTTCGCCTGGCGTGCTGCGCGCTCGAGCGCGGACCGCGAATGTGATGCTTCAAAGGAAGGCGGCGGCAAGGCTGCTCCGACGGCCTAGCGAAGCCTGAGCGTCCTGCCGATAGTCTTATAGGGGCAGGCCGTAGCCTTATTCGGCTATGGTCCGATCGGGCGGAGACTACGTCAAATGGCAGCCAATGTAAGCGACCTACTCGGCCTTCGCATGGACGAGTTGATGCGCGTGACCATCGAGCGCGGCGCATCTGACCTTCATCTTTCTGTCGGCCTTCCGCCCACGTTGCGGATCGACGGCCGGCTCGCACCAACCGAGTTCCCGAAGCTCAGTCCGGAAGACACGAAGCGTCTTGTCTACAGCATTCTGACGGATTCGCAAAAAGAGCGCTTCGAGAAGAACCTCGAGCTGGACTTCTCGCACGGACTCAAAGGCTTCGGGCGGTTCCGTGTCAACGCGTTCAAGCAGCGCGGCGTCATCGGCGCCGCGTTCCGCGCCATCCCGTCTACCGTGCCGCCGCTGTCAACGCTGAATCTGCCGACCGTCATGTCGGATCTGACCATGCGGCCGCAGGGCCTGGTTCTGGTAACCGGACCGACCGGTTCGGGCAAGTCGACCGCGTTGGCGTCGATGCTCGACGTCATCAACGCGAGCATGGCGCGCCACATCATGACGATGGAAGACCCCATCGAGTATCTCCACTTCCATAAGATGTCGATCGTCAACCAGCGTGAAGTGGGGCAGGATACGCACTCGTTCCCGAACGCGCTGCGCGCTGCGCTGCGCGAAGATCCGGACGTCGTCCTGGTCGGCGAAATGCGCGACATGGAGACCATCGCGGTCACGCTGACTATCGCCGAAACCGGTCACCTCGTTTTCGCAACTCTGCACACCTCGGATGCGGCGCAGACGATCGACCGCGTCATCGACGTCTTTCCTGCACACCAGCAGCAACAGATCCGCGTACAGCTCGCGTCGGTGATTGAAGCCGTGGTCTGCTTGCGCTTGCTGCCGCACGCGTCGGGCGTCGGCCGTGTGCCGGCCGCAGAAGTCATGATCTCGACGCCCGCCATCCGCAATTTGATCCGTGAGAACAAGACGCACCAGATCCACAACTCGATCGTCACGAGCCGCGGCATGCACATGCAGACCTTCGACATGTCGCTGCGCGACCTGGTGCGCAAGCATATGATAACCGCCGAGGAGGCGTTTAACGCATCGATGCATCCAGAAGAGCTGCGCAAGCTCATCGAGGGCGCATGAAGCCGAACCGGAGAGGGGGGAACGGATCGTGCAGATGTCGCTATGGTGGTTGCTGATCCTCGTCGTCATACTCGTCGTGGGCCAAGCAATCAAACTCTAATCAAGGAACGGGTACATGCCTAGCTTCGCCTATCAAGCTAAAGACTCGACTGGCAAGTCGGTAAACGGGGTCATCGAAGCGGAGAACGAGCGCGTCTTACGCGCCAAGCTTCGCGAGATGAACTATTACGTCACCGGCATCACGCAAAAGCAAACGACCGGACTGAATGCCGACGTCGGGCAGTTCTTCCAGCGCTTCCAGGGCGTCAACGAACAAGCGCTGGTCGTCTTCGCGCGTCAGTTCGCGACGATGATCAACGCGGGTCTCGCCATGGTGCGCTGCCTCGACGTCCTTAGCGTGCAGACGGAAGACGGTGTGTTAAAGCCCGTCATCACCGCGGTCAGACGCGAAGTCGAGGGTGGTTCCACACTCGCGGCGGCGCTTGGGAAGTTCCCGAAAGTCTTCTCGCCGTTGTTCGTCAACATGGTGCGCGCCGGCGAACTGGGCGGTATCCTCGATGACGTCTTGAACCGCCTCGCGACCTTCCTCGAAAAAGACTTCAACCTGAAGAAGAAGGTCAAGTCGGCGATGACGTACCCGGCGGTCATCCTCGTCATGGCCGTCCTCATCGTGCTCTTCCTCGTCATCTTCATCATGCCGACCTTCGTCGAGCTGTTCAACGGCATGCACATGACGCTGCCGGTGCCGACGAAGATCCTCATCGCCTTTACCAACGGCGCTCGCAACCCATACGTGGTGATCCCGTCGGTCATCGTCCTGATCATTGGGTTCATCGCGTTCAACCGCTATACGAGCACCCAGGTCGGTAGGCGGCAGTTCGACGCATTCAAGCTGAAACTGCCCGTCTTCGGCATGCTGATCCGTAAGGTCGCGATCTCGCGCTTCTGCCGCACCCTCGGGACCCTGTTGCAGTCGGGCGTGCCCATCATGCAGGCGCTTGAGATAGTCGGCAAGGCCTCCGGTAACGAAGTGGTGGCTGAGACGGTCAATAAGGTGAGAGAGTCCGTGCGTGAAGGCGAGTCGATCGCCGTGCCGCTGCAGCTCTCCGGCCTATTCCCGCCGCTGGTCACGCAAATGGTCGCGGTCGGCGAAGAGACCGGTAACCTCGACGGCATGCTGGCGAAGATCTCGGACTTCTACGATACCGAAGTCGAATACATGCTGGCATCGTTGACGTCCTTGCTCGAGCCGATCCTCATCCTCATCATGGGCTTCATCGTCGGCTTCATCGTCATCTCGGTGTTCCTGCCGCTCTACCAGATCATCGGGAACATCAAGTAGCCGAGAACATCAAGCACCAATGAGGGCAACCTTGGCCGCACCGCTGGACATCGCGCGCAACCTCGAGTTCGCGCAATATCGGGAGAACCGGTCTCTCGACCAGCGGGATGCCTTGGTGCTGCGCCACATGCCGCTGGTGAAACGAGTGGCCGCGCACTACGCGCGCGACATCGCGATGCGCGACGACCTCACGCAAGTCGGCTACGTCGGCCTCATCAAAGCGGTCGAGAATTTCGACCCTTCCTTGGGTGTGCCATTCGAAGCATACGCGCGTCCCATGATCGCCGGCGAGATCGCGCATTACTTGCGCGATCAAGCGCCCGTTATCAGAGTGCCGCGCTGGTACCGCGGGCTTAACGCGAAGCTCAACGCGTCTCGCGATCGTCTGTGCGAGAAGCTGCAGCGCGAACCGACGACGGATGAGCTTGCGGCCGATATGAACGTCACGCGCGAAGGCGTGGAGGAACTCCTCAAACTGCGAGGATCCTCAACGCTCCTTTCGCTGACGCAGGGCTCAGAGTCGGCGGATGGTTCCGTGCGGTTAGATGCTATCCGCAGCGCCCGCATGGTATCGTTTCAGCTGCCGATCGAAGACCGCGTCACGCTTGACATAGCGCTCGATCAACTCGCGGCGTTTGAACGGCGCGTCGTGTACCTGTTTTTTTACCAAGACCTGACTCAGACCGAGATCGCGCAGCGGCTCGGCTCGAGCCAGCGCCAGATCTCACGCGTGCTTGCCAAGACACTGGAGAAGATGCGCTCGCTGATCACCTGATCCGCACGTCCATCGGCGCGAAGTGACACTGCGCACACTCGCGCGCCTTAACAAGCCGTTGCGTTCCTTATGTCGAATACCAAGCACCCCTAGCGATTTCTCTAGGAAATCTGTTCCGGTTTTGTCGGCGACATCATGGAGCTCGCCACTGGGCCGTCGTGGATTGATGGTCACCGGATTACAACCGTGTGAAAGGACGAGCTCATGAAACGATGGCAGCAGGGCTTCACGCTGATCGAGTTGATGATCGTCATCGCGATCATCGCGATCCTGGCGGCAATTCTTATCCCCAACTTCCTGCATGCGCGCGCTGAATCGCAGACCGCCGCGTGTGAAGGCAACGAGAAGCAGATCGCGACGGCACTCGAAGAGTACGCGGTCGATCATTCCGGCACGTATCCGGCCAGTGGTGCAGTAATTGCAACGCTGTTCGGCGCGGCGCCCAATCCGTACATGAACAACGCGCCGCAGGACCCAGTGAATACCGCCCTCCAATACGCGTTTGTGAACCCGGCCTCGGCGTTCTGCAACGCGACCGCGAACAATTCGTACACCATCACTGACAATGGCAACCACGACAAGACGGTGCAAATCGCCAACGGCAACCTCGGCGATACCAGCGTGGTCTACTGCTCCGGCGCGGGCATCAGCAGTCAACCCTAGCCGGCGCGGTTGGAAGCGTCCGGACCGGGCTGCTTTTGGCGGCCCGGCCTCGTTATGTGACCGGTTTTCGGGGGAAATCCGGGACAAAAGCCCAGTCTAGACTCAAGTGTCCCTGGGCATTGAACGATACGAAAGATGTAACCCGGCGCGTAGACGCACGACGCGAAGATGGGCCTTCGCGGCGCGCGGCCGTCTGTTGGAAGCAGCGGTCTATACGGGAAACTAGCGCTAGACATTATGAGAGGAATAACTCCTGTGAAGAGACTGCAAAAGGGCTTCACGCTGATCGAGCTGATGATCGTCATCGCGATCATCGCGATCCTGGCGGCAATTCTTATCCCCAACTTCCTGCATGCGCGCGCTGAATCGCAAACGGCCGCGTGTGAAGGCAACGAGAAGCAGATCGCGACGGCACTCGAGGAGTACGCGGTCGATCACTCGGGCACGTATCCGGCCAGCGGTGCGGTAATTGCAACGCTGTTCGGCGCGGCGCCGAATCCGTACATGAACAACACGCCGCAGGATCCAGTGAATACTGCCCTCCAGTACGCGTTTGTGAACCCGGCCTCGGCGTTCTGCAACGCGACCGCGGCGAACTCGTACACGATCACTGACAACGGCAACCACGACAAGACGGTGCAAATCGCCAACGGTAACCTCGGCGACACCAGCGTCGTCTACTGCTCGGGCGCCGGCATCAGCAGCCAACCGTAAACGGAGACCGTCACAAGAACACGAAACGCAAGGCCGGAGGGTTCTCCGGCCTTGCTCACTGTCTGGGGGCTCATCGGACAGGGAACTAAAACAGTTATGAAGGGCGACCATAACAACGATCGCGGATTCACGCTGATCGAATTGATGATCGTCATCGCGATCATCGCAACGTTAGCGGCGATCCTCATCCCCAATTTCATTCATGCACGCGCCGAAAGCCAAACGGCGTCATGCGAAGGGAACGAGAAGCAGATAGCGACCTCGCTTGAGGAATATGCCGTCGACACAGGCGGAATCTATCCAGCGAGCGGTGTGGTCAGGCCGGCGCTGTTCGGCGCGGCACCGTATCTTAATACGACGCCGACGGATCCGGTCAGCGGCGCCAATTATCAATTCACGAATCCGGCCGCAGCGTTCTGCAACGCGACCGCGGCGAATTCATACGACGTCACTGACGCCGGTAACCACGACAAGACCGTGCAGATCGCGAACGGCAACCTCGGCGACACCAGCGTCGTGTACTGCTCGGGCGCCGGCATCAGCAGCCAGCCCTAAGCGGATCGTGTCTCAGATGTACGGAGAGATGCACTGAGCCTACTTGCACCGCTTCTCGCCGGCGCGTTCGGTTTGGTGTTCGGCTCGTTTCTCAACGTGGTGATCTACCGGCTGCCGCGAGGGATGTCACTCGCCTTTCCCGGCTCTCGCTGCACGTCGTGCGGCCACCCGCTCAATGCTCTCGATAATATTCCGCTGTTGAGCTGGCTCGCGCTGCGCGGGCGGTGTCGCTATTGCGGCAGCACCATTTCAGCGAGGTACCCATTGATTGAGGCGCTGACCGCCGCGATGTTCGCGATCGCAGCGCTCGAGTTCGGCTGGACGCTGTCATTCGCGTCGGCGTGCCTCTTCGGAATGGTGCTGCTCGCGATCGCGTTCATCGACCTGGATCATCTGCTCGTATTGGATGTGACAACGATCACAGGAGCGCTTCTCGGACTCGTCATCGCCGTCGCTTCGCATCGCCTCGTGACATCGCTCGAAGGCGCGGCATGCGCGGGAGCCATCCTAGGAGCCATCTATCTACTCACGCGTGGCACGGGCATGGGCTTGGGTGATGTGAAACTCGCGGCGATGATCGGGCTATTCGTCGGCTATCCCGCGGCTTTGTGGACCACCGCAGCGGCTTTCATCATCGGCGCATTGCTGGCGATTCCGGTGCTACTCTCGCGCAGCCGGCGTCAACGGGACGCTCTCCCGTTCGGTCCGTTCCTCGTGATCGCAGCGGTCCTCGCGACCTTTGCACCCCTGGTGCTCTCAGCCCCATACGAAGCTTACCGCTCGCTCTTCGCGGGCTAGCTCAGAACAGCCGCGCTCCTGCCGATATCCCTGTGTGAGGCGGTAGGAACACGTGCAACGAACGACTGACAAACCTCTTGACGCAGCGCTCCTCCAGAAGGTGCCGCTGTTCGCCGAATTCTCCGAAGATGATCGATCGGCTGTCGCCGGCTTGATGATCTCGCGCCATTATCCCAAACACGCTGTGCTGGTGTACGAAGGCGATCCGGGCGACGCGTTGTTCATCGTCGTCAACGGCAACGTCGCGGTGACGCGCGTGAGCAACGACGGCAAAGAGACGATCCTCACCATCCTGCGCGAAGGCGATTTCTTCGGTGAGATGGGCGTCCTTGACGGCTCGCCACGCTCCGCCACTATCAAATCGTTGCGCGACGTCGACGTCGCGATCTTACCCCGTAAAGACTTCCTCGATCTATTGGCCAAGAGTCCAGCGATGAGCCTGAGCCTCGTGCTCGCGCTCTCATCGCGGTTGCGCGAGACGAATCAGGCCATCCAAGCGGCGGCGTATCAGGACATTCGCACACGGCTCGCTTCGCTGCTTATCCATCTGTCGAAGAATTTCGGGGAGCCGGTCGAGAACGGCACGCGGCTCACGCTGCGCCTGACCAATCAAGAGATGGCCAACATGATCGGCACGACGCGCGAAACCGTCAATCGCATGCTCAACCGGTTCTGGGATGAGAAGCTCATCGACATGCGCACCGCCAATATCGTCATCACCGACATGGCGAAGTTAAAGACGATCGTCAGCTAACCACCCAGACCAGACGGCTTTCGTCTCCCGATAGCCACGAAAAACCACGAAATCGCTAACGTCCCCGAATAGGGGACGTTTTGCATTGCGGGGCAGGCTCGGGCGAATGAATGTTCTAAACCCGCGTCCCGGCATCGCCGATGATGAATGCGTAAGGCATTTTTTCCCGGACTGCCTTACACGTTGTCGCTTCGATATCTCGTGGGATTGGATTGGACGGCCATGTCGTTCCTCGGTAAGTTGTTCTCCCGCGGCGCAAGTCACCACATCGGCATCGATTTCGGTTCCGCCGAAATCAAAGCCGTTCAGGTCAGCCAATCTGCGCGTGGTCCAGTGCTCGAACATGTTTATCGCATGCCGACGCCGATCAACGCGATCAAAGATGGAATCGTCGTGGATCCGCCAGCGGTCGGCGATACGCTCCGCCAACTCGTCACCGATGGAGCCTTCACCGCTCGTCGCGTCGTGACGTCGGTGACTGGACCAACGGTCGTCGTGCGACAAGTGACGATGCCGGTGATGAGCGAGCGCGAACTTCTTGAATCGACGAAATACGAAGCGGAAAGATTCTTGCCGTATTCAGTCGACGAAGCGCAAATCGATGCAAAAATTTTAGGACGCTCTGAAGACGGACAAAACATGGACGTCCTCATCGTCGCCGCGCAAAAAGAGCTCGTGCTTTCGCAACTGTCGTCGCTGCAAGCCGCCGGGCTGCAGGCGAGCGTCGTCGAGATCGAACCGTTCGCGATGGTGCGCGGCATGTTGTCGCCAGAAGATCCAGCCTTCGAGCAGAACATCGCGATCATCAACGTCGGGGCATCGTCGACGAGCATCAACGTCACCAAGGGCGGTTTCGTTCCGTTCACGCGTTACGTGCCGATCGGCGGCGATGCGATGACCCGAGCGATCGCGGGCGGCATGAACATCTCGCCCGACGAGGCGGAGAAGATGAAGCGCGAAAAGGCGGCGATCATCACGCAAGGCTCGACTGACCCAGTTGCGCCCACGGTTACGCGGCTGTTCAACATCATCACACCGCCGCTGACGGAGCTCGTTTCGGAAATTCACAAATCTCTGGACTACTTCCGCACTCGTTTCCGCGGCGAGGTCATCGAATCGGTGATCCTCGGGGGCGGCACAGCGCGGTTATCGAACATCGATTCATTCCTGAGCCAAGAGCTTGGGTTGCCGGTCGTCGTCGCAGATCCGCTGGAGCGAGTCGCGTACAACGCGGTCGACTTCCCGGCGGATTATCTGCGCGACATGGCGCCGGCGCTGATCGTCGCGGCGGGGCTGGCGCGGCGAGACCTCGCGGAAGCAGGGCGGGCCGCATGACACTAATGACCATCGAAATCGAAGGTGAGCGTTCATGCTGAACATCAACCTCCTCCCGTCATCACAGCGGCCTACAGTCGTCATCTTCGATCGCACACTTGCGCTCGGGTTGACGCTCATCGCGGTCGAGCTGCTGGCGATCATCGGGTTCTCGATCTACGAGAACCGCATCATCGCCGATTTGAACAACCAATACCAAGAATTGGCCCAGAAAGTGGCCGTCGAACAGCAAGCGGTCAAGGAAGTCGACGACTTGCGCGATCAGGCGGCGCAATTGCAGCAGAAGGCCGAGTTGCTCGAGCGCATCAAGGAGAGCCCGCTGCAGCTCGCTGAGGTGCTGACCGACCTGCGCTATCAGGCTCCGCACGGCATCTGGTTCACGCAGCTGAACATCAACCACGCGACTGCCGGCGGATCCGTTGCGATCCAGGGCAAGACGTCGAGCTATAAAGAGGTCGCCGACCTGATGCTCAATCTCGATACCTCGAAGCTGTTCGGCTACGCATCGCTGACAAACGCGACGCAGACCGTGGAAAGCGGGCAGCCGAAGCCCGGCGGCATCAGTTTCAACGTCAACGGGCAGCTGAGCGCGGCGGTGGTCGGCCAATGAACATGCAACTCTCAACCCTCAATCGCGTCTTGATCGTCGGCGGACTCTTCCTGATCATCGCGCTGCTCGGGTTCTTCTTCGTCGTACAGCCCAGAAAACAGCAAGAATCGGTCACGCGCGGCGAGATCGCCGATCTGCAGGCGCAATACGACAACCTCAAGCGAGTCGCCGACCAAAAGCCGCTCTACCTCGCCTTCACCGAGCAGGTGCGCAAGCGCCTCAAGGGCGTTGAGGTGACGGCGGATCCGCGTCTCTACATCCCGTCGTATCTCAAACAAGTCGAAGATCTTGCCGGCCGCGACGGATTGATCGTCACGAACGTCACGCCGCAAGCGACGCCAAGTCCATCGCCGGCACCGAGCGGTGCACCGTCTCCCGGGCCGGTTCACCCGCCGAATTTGCCTGGGCCGATCGGACAGCCATTCAATCAGATCGCAAAGGGCGTTGGACCGCAAAACGGCGCGAATCAGACGGCCCAAGCCACCACCGGTACGCCGCGGCCCGGCGCAACACCGGTGGCAGGCGCGTCGCCTGGACCTGGCCAGCCACAAGTGCAGATCAGCCCCGAACGTGCCGCTGCGCTCGCATACTTGAATCAGTCGTTCTCTCAAGTGCCGGTGAACATGGAGTTCGATGGCCGTTATGCGAGCCTTGAGCGATTCTTGCGCGACCTTGCGAAGTTCCAGAAGCTGATCGGCGTGGGTGACATGACGATCCAGTCAGGCGGTAACGGCGACGTTGGTGTAAGTCCGCACCTGAAGATAACGCTCCCGATCATCGCCTATGAGCTAAGCTCTGCGCAGCCAAACGGCCCGCTCGTCATGCCGACTCCGACGCCGAAGCCGGGAGCAAAACGATGAAGCGCTACGGTTTGATCGCGACGACTCTTGCAGCCGCTGCGTTGGCGTCATGCGGCGCACCGCCGCCGCCCGCGCAAGGGCCGGTGAAGGTGACCGCACCTACGAACATCGGACCGCCGCCTGCGATTTCGACGCCGGTCCCAATCGTCGTCGCGCGTCCGAACGCCAATGCGGGTCGTTCCGATCCGTTCGTCGTGCTCGTAGGCAACTCGTCAGGCCCGCGTCAGCCGCGTGTCGCTTCCAACCGATTCCCGCGCATCCCGACGTTGCCGGGGTTCGAGGGAGCGCCCAACGGCAGCAAGGGAGCCTCGATCTGGGATGGCGTCCGCGTGAGCGGCATCGTGCAAGCAAATGGTTTTTCGGCGATCATCGAGGCGGATGGCAAGTCATATGTCGCCCGTCAAGGCGATTCGATCGCTGGAAAGTACCGAGTGGTGGCCATCGGGCCAGGATTCGTCACGCTTTCATCGGCTGAAGGCGTGCGCAACTTCTCACTAGGGGGTTAACACATGCAAGGGCACTATCGGTCGATCGCGACCAGGATTACGGGAGGGCTGCTGGCGATTTGCTGGCTGGCCTGCGCCGTGCCGATCGCAGCAGCGGCCAATGCGGTCACTGATGTCCACTATGGCTCGGCTGACGGCGCGTTCAAGCTCACGGTGGTCGCCAGTGGGCCGGTCTCGACCCAAGTGCACAAATATTCGGTCGACTCGGCAACCGGCGTGCAGGACCTCGTGGTCGATGTCACGCCCGCGTCGTATGACGGCAGGACGAAAGTCATCGCCTTCTCGGACGGTCCGATCCGCCAGGTGCGCGTCGGACAGCTGTCGGATTCGCCGGCGGTCATGCGGGTCGTCGTCGAGTCGACAGGGCCTGCGAAGTACGACTTGAGCTCCGGCAACGGCGACAAGTCGCTCACGTTGGCGCTCAACACGTCGCAGCAAGGTCGCGCGCTCGATCCGGACGCCGCGGCATCTGCTGCGCGCGCAGCGGGCCAGCGCCAGACCCAAGAGATCGCGATGGGTTCGTCCACCTCCACGACACACCAAACGACGCAGCATCAAGCGGCAGCGCCTGCCCCCGCGCCTGTCGTAGTAGCAGCTGCGAAGCCGGTCGTGCATTCGGCTCCGCCAGTCGTGTCTAGCGCGACACCGAACCCGTGGCTGCCGGGCGGGAAGTACTATTGCAAAGTTCCGGGCACACGGCACCCGTCGAGTTCAGCGGTAATGCCATCGTCGGCAGGTCCGCGATACCCGTCGGCGCCGTACAACCCCGGCGTAACCTCACATCCAGCGGGCACGGTCACGCTCGACGTCAAAAACGGCGATCTGCTTGACGTGATCAAGCTGCTGGCGCAAGAGAGCGGCCAGAACATCGTCGCGACGCAAAACGTGAAGGGCACCACGACGATCAGCCTGCACGATGTGCCGCTGCGCGAAGCGCTGGACCTCATCGTGCGCACCAACGGCCTAGAGTACCGTCAGGTCGGCAACATCTATGTGGTCGGCACGCCGGACGAACTGGCCAAACAGTTCGGCTCGGCGGGCGAGACTGCGCAGACCGTCGCGTTCCCGATCCGATACGCAACGCCGGCTGACCTCAGCAAGCAGCTCGCGACCGTGCTGCCGGCCGGACACTTCACTATCGATCCGCGGACCGACACCTTGTTGGTCACCGGAACGCCGGACGTCATCCAGACGGCGCGCAACTTCATGGCGCTCGAAGACATCCCAGCGCCACAGGTCGTGTTCGAAGTGAAAGTCCTCGATGTCACCAAGAACAACGATACCCAGAACGTAGGCGTCAACTGGACGGGCTCGACCGCGCTCGGTCTGTTCGAGAACTGCATCTCGTGCTCGGGCGTGCAGACCCAAGTACCACCGGTGCAGAGCGGCAACCCGATCCCGTTCCAGCCATTCACGCGCAACGCGTTGTTCGTCCAGGCGACGATCAACTATCTGCTGACGCACAACGAAGCGTCGCTGCTCGCGAATCCGCGAGTCGAAGCGCTCGACAATCAGCAGGCGAGGATCCTCGTCGGACAGACGTATCCGATCGTGTACTACTCGTCGCAAGCGGGCCAGTTCCAGGTGAACTACATCGACATCGGCGTGATCCTGCAAGTGACGCCGGTGGTCAACACGGACGGGTACGTAACCACGACGCTGCATGTGGAGCGTTCGAACATCCAGAGCATCATCGCCGGCCAGTATCCGCTGCTCGACAACCGTAAGATCGACTCGATCCTGCGGGTCAAGGACGGCGACACGATCGTCATGGGCGGTCTCGTGCAAGACGACACGACCAAGACGATCAACAAGGTGCCGCTGTTGGGCGACATCCCGGTGGTCGGCTCGCTGTTCAAGAACGTCAATGCGACGAAGATCCACAGCGAGATCGTCTTCCTGATCACTCCGCACATCGTGCCGGAGCACTGAGCGGCCGCTGAATACGGCTGCTCGGCGAGAGCGGAAAAGCGGGGGTGGCTGCGGCCGCCCCCGTATCCTTTTTGGAAGAGCATGATTCGCTACCTAACGGCGGGAGAATCGCACGGTCCGGCGCTCGTGGGCATCATAGACGGCATGCCTGCCGGCTTGCGCGTCGACGTCGCGCGTTTGGCGGAAGAAGTGGCGTCGCGCCAGCTCGGCTACGGCCGCGGCGCGCGCATGAAGATCGAGTCGGACGAGGTCGAGTTCCTCACCGGATTGCGCGGCGGCATGACGCTTGGTTCACCGATCGCGTTGATGATTCGCAACAAAGATTATGCGAACGTGCGAGCGCTTATGGACCCGTTGACGGGAGAGGGTCCGCCGATCACCAGGCCCAGGCCGGGTCATGCGGATTACGCCGGCGCATTGAAATACCGTCATCGGGACCTGCGCAACGTGCTCGAGCGCGCGAGCGCTCGCGAGACGGCGATGCGCGTTGCATTGGGAGCCCTTTCACGACAATATCTAGCTGTGTTCGGCGTCACAGTTCTGGGTTTCGTGCAGCAGATCGGCGACGTGAGCGCGAGCACGCAAGCGGAGGAGCCCGATAAAGAGAGTATACAGAGGTCACCCGTGCGCTGTCCGGATGCCGAGGCGTCTGCGCGCATGGTCGCGCGTATCGACACCGCGAAGAGCGAGGGCGATACGCTCGGCGGAGTCTTCGAGATCCGCGTGCTGCATATGCCTGTGGGCATCGGCAGCAACCGCCAACCGGCAGAGCGGTTGGATGCACGGATCGCTGCGGCGCTCATGAGCATCCAGACCGCGAAGGCGGTGGAGTTCGGCAGCATCGCACCCGATTTGGCTGGAAGCCGCTCGCACGACACCTTCGAGCGCCAAGGCGACGAGGTGGTGCGGGGCAGTAATCGAGCCGGCGGTATCGAGGGCGGGATGAGCAACGGCGCGGACATCGTGGTCCGCGTCAAAGTGAAACCGATCGCCACGTTGATGCGGCCGCTGGCATCGGTGGATCTCGCGACAGGCGCTCCGGCGCCGGCCGCGATCGTGCGCAGCGACGTCTGCGCCGTGCCAGCTGCATCGGTGATTGGCGAGGCGATGGTGTGCCTCGCACTGGCGGAGGCGTTCTCCGAGAAATATGGAGGCGATTCCGTCGCGGAAGTACAGGAGCATTTCTCGGCGTCGCAATTGGGAGCGGCGCACGTGTTCGGTGAGAAGAAGCCGACGAGCTCGCTTGACTGATTAAAAGAAGGCGTGCATCGTGGCAGATCCTGGTGAGCATGTGAGCGCAAGCGACCAAGGCGCGAATGCCGCGGCCAGCGCTGCCGCGTTTCTGAGCGAGGCCCAGGAGAAGATCAAGGCCGGCGATGTTCCGGCCGCGCTGATCAGCTTGCGCACGGTCGCGGGGCTCGCCGGGTGCCCGCCTGAGTCGCTCATCGAAGCGGCAAAATTGCTCGTTCAGCACGGCGACTCCGACACGGCGATTAACGCCTACATCGTCGCCGGTAATGCGTACTTGAGCCAGCGCAAAGAATATCAAAAGGCGCGCCAGGCGTTCCAGGCGGCGCATGCGCTTGACGTGCACAATCTCGACGTCATCTACATGCTCGGGCAGGCGGACGTCGAGGACGGGCGCCTGCAAGACGGCCTCGCCAAGTTCATCGACGTCCTGCGCAAATCAAATCTGAAGCACGTCCAGGCGCTGTTCGCCGCGGGCTGCATCTATCAGCAGAACGGGCAATTCGATCAGGCGATGCTCGCCTTCAAGAAAGTGATCGACCGCGACAAAGAGCACGTGCAGGCGACCGTCCGCATCGGCCAGCTTTACCAGAGTAAAGAGCAGATGACCGACGCGATCAGCTACTATATCCAAGCCGCTCAGCTCGCGCGTGAGTGCCAGCATTGGGGCAGTGCTCGCCAGATCGCGACGATGGTGCTTGCCATCGATGCGCAAAATCAGAAAGCACGCATACTCCTTGACGAGCTTGACGAACAAGGGCACACCGCGGATGAAGCAGCGGCCGAGCCGCCGATCGCAGGCCCGATCGGTCCTCCTCGTATTCAGCAGGCTCACGCTGCAAAAGCTCCTGCACAGGCGCAAAAGGCTGCGCAGGCGGCGCCGGCCCCAACACCATCAAAACCAGTGCGCGCTGCGGTGTCCGAGAAGGTAGCAGAAACAAAGGTGGTCGCAGCGACCGCGGTTGCGAAGCAGCCAGCGCAATCGCCACAACAACCGGCACCGAAGCCAGCTGCGCAGCCGCTTGTCGCTCAAGTCGCCGCGAAGATGAGCCCACCGCGCCAGGAACAAGCGCAGCCGCCTAAGGTTGAGCCGCCGGCAGCGCCCGCCCCCGTCGCGCCAGCGGCGCAGGCGCCGGTCGCCGCCGACGCCGGTGACGTGGATCGCGCGCGGCAGATGCTCACAGCCGTTGAAGCCCAGCGGCAGGCTGCGCAACAAGATCTACAGCTGTTGCTGCAGACTCGCACCGAACTGCAGAAGGCGCTCGCGGAGCAGCGCACGCTCCTCGAAACAGCCACGATGCGCAAGTCGGATCTCGACGCCCAGCTCGACGCTGCGCAAGCGAAATTGGAACAGGCGAAATCAGCTGGTGCGCAAGCCGTCGCGCAATCGGGCGATGACAAGCAGCAGATGGCCACCCTCGCCGCGGAACGCGTTGCGCTTGAGGGCGCCCTGCAAACCCTGAAAGCGGAAACTGATGGGCTGACTTTGCGCAAGGAGGCTGAATTATCTGCGCTGCGCGAGGTGACGGCGCTGCGCGACCAGACTTCTGCAGAGGTCGGCGCCTTGACCGCGAAGATGCAGGATGCGAAGAAGCTCACTGACGAGCTCGAGGCGATCCGTTCTGCAGCCGGTGACGCGCAGGCGCAGGCGGCGAAGGCAGAGACGATCAACGCCGAGCTCGTCGCGCTCGAGGACAGACGATCGAAGCTGCGGGATGAGATCGCCGGCGCGCAGCAGACGCTTGGTGATCTTCGCGACCAGATCGATCAGGCCAAGATCGACGCAGTAGCCGCGACGGAAGCGCGCGACAAAGCGCGGGCGGAAGCGGACGAGCTTTCGCGCCGCATCGAACAGCTTTCGGCGACCGCGGCAAGCCTGGCTAAACCCGAGCCGACCGAGCCGCCGCCCGGCGGCCGAGATGCATCAGCCCCACCCGCGGGGCAAAGCAACGGCGGTTCGCAAAACGCGCACTCGCGCGCGGCTGCGCAGCTCGCCGCTGGCGACTACGCAAAAGCCGCTGAGTCATATCGGCAAGCGCTGGAAACCAACCCCCTGGATGCCGCCGCCGCGTATCAGGCCGGCACGCTGATCGCTGAACACGGCGATGATCTCGAGTCCGCCGAGCGCTTACTCGTGCAAGCGGCAGAATTGCGCCCCGAGCATGCGGCGACGCGCTACGAGCTCGCGCTGGTCAAGGCGCGGCGCGGTCACGTCGTTGAGGGCGCGGAAATGCTCACCACGTTGGTGCGCCAGGACGCGAACAACGCCGACTTCGTCGACCAGTTCATCGAGCGCTTGGAGAAGGATGCCGCCGGTTCCGTCGCTGCGAAATACCGGCTTGGATTGGCGTATCGAGAGCTCGGTCGCATCGAAGAGGCGCTGGTCTCGCTTCAAGCGATCCAACACGAGCCCGAGATGGTCGTACCCTGCTTGATCGCAATCGGGTCATGCCTGCGCCGTCAGGGGCTCGATGGCGCGGCTGCGAAACGCTTCGCGAAGGCCATCGAAACGCCCGGGTACGACGAGCCGCTGTACCTCGAGGCGCTCTACAATCTCGGCGATCTCTACGAAGCCAAGGGGACCCAAGAGTCGCTAGCGCTCGCGCTTTCTTCCTTTGAAGAGCTGTACGCGCGTGACTTGACGTACCGCGACATCGGCGAGCGCGTGCGCGTCGTCAAGACGAACCTGAGCTCCGCGGAGCGGCAGAAGGTGAAGCGCTTGCCGACGCGCGTCGCCGACAGCCAGGGTAACCAATGAAACGACGCAGCGCCGCCGCTGACCTACGCAAGAAAGCGCACGATCGGCACCGCCGTAAGGGGCTCGCTGACGCTGTCTCGCTGTACGCGGACGCGGTGCGCGCTTTGGAAGCCGAGGACAAGGCAGACGACGCGATCGCGATGCTCAACGAGGCGCTTGCGAACGGTGGCCACAGCGACTCCACCGCGCATCAGCAGCGCGAGCTTCGGCGGTTGCTCGCCGGCCTGCTTGCTCGAGAGCGGCGCATCGGCGACGCGATCGGCGAATACGAGGAGCTGCTCAAGAATGGCACGCCTGATGCGCAGTCGCTCTTAGCGCTCGCACAGCTTTACGTCGGCGTCGGCAAGACCAACCTCGCGATCGACCGGCTCCGCCGCGCCGTGGATCGAAGCATCGCGGAGGGAGAGATCGCCGATGCAGCGCGCGCTGCCGGCCGTATCGCCGAGCTGATGCCCGACTCGATCGAAGCCGCAACCCAGCATGCCTCACTGCTGCGGAATATTAGCGACGAGGGTCTTGTGGCCGTGCTCGAGCGGCTGGCTGTCATGCATCGAGCGGCTGAAAAGCTCTCGGCAGAAGTGGCGGTGTGTCGAGAGATCTTGACCCTGGCACCCGGCCGCGACGACATCAAAAAGCGCCTCGCAAGCTTGTACACGCGCATTTTGGAGATGGACCCGCACGACGACGACGCGTGGCAGGGATTGCGTGTGCTGGACCACGACCTTGCCGACCAAGTCGCGGTGCTCTTGATGGACGACCTCCATCAAGCCCGGCCTCATTCAAAAGCCGGCTAAAGCCGTGCTCTCATTGCGGGACTATACGGAGGGACGGCAGAACCCCGTTTCCTAGGTGCACGTGAAGCGCAAGAAGCCGTTCTCTACGCTACAGTTCACGCTGACCGTTATCTTGGTCGCGATGCTTTTTGTGCTTGCGTTGGCGGCGATCACACGCGAGGCGGTGGGCGAGCCCGTCGTGCCGCCAGAAGTGATCTCACTCTTCCGGAAGACGCCGCCGGCGCTGCCTCAGGGCTTCAATTACGATTTCGAGGTGCTCGACCCGGCGACCCAACATCCGGTCGCGACGCTGCCGCCTGACGGGCCCGTCGAGCTCCGGCTCGCGATCACGAACGCGTCTCCACTGCCGGACACGCTGGAATTTCCGACGTCGATGCAATACGAATTCATCGTACGCCGCGTCGGCTCGTTCCTCGGAGGCTTGTTCGTCTTTCCGCTCGAGGTGTGGCGCTCGTCGTACTTCCACAACATTTCGCACAACCCGTCGACGTTGATGTTCGCGCCGGGCGAAACCAAAGTGTTCACGTCAACGTGGGATTTCCATCCGACCGGCAGTCTCGAGGCACCGGCCGGCGAGTATCGCATCCTCGCGAAATTCTACGGCGCCACGTTTCCGATCCGGATCCAAAAACCGCAGTAGCGTCCATGAACGTCGCGCTCACCGGCTTCATGGGCGCGGGGAAGAGCACGGTCGGCAGGCGCCTCGCGCGCATGCTGGGCATGCATTTCGTCGACAGTGACGCGCAGATCGTACGAGACCACGGCCCGATATCCGAGATTTTTGCGCACGACGGCGAGGCGCAATTCCGCCGCTGGGAGCATGAGGTGATTGCGCGCCTCGCTGCCGATTCCAGTCAAGTGATCGCGGTGGGCGGTGGCGCCGTGCTCGATCCAAAAAACCGTAGGCTGTTGCGCGACCGCGGCTACATCGTACACTTGTCGATATCGCCGGAGGCTGCGTATCGGCGCGTGGCTCATCGAACTCATCGGCCGGTGCTCGGTGAGACACCGACGATCGACCGCATCCGGGAGCTGCTTGAAGTGCGAGCGGCCGCGTATGCTGACAACGATTTCAGCATCACCGTCGAGGACTCGACAGCCGGCAGGGTTGCGGGAACGATCGCACGCTGGTACCGGGATCGCATGCGAGGCGCATGAGCGACATCATACTCGACGGCCTCGAATACCCGGTGATCTTCAGCGACAAGGCGCCATCTTCGCTGCTTGACGTCATCGCGCGCCAAGACCCGAAGGTGGAGCGGGTAGCGATCGTCGCCGACCGCCGTCTTGCGAGCAGGGCGAATGCCTTCGCGCGAGCATTTCCGCGTTTGGGAGCGCGTGTGCTCGGGTCGCGGTTGATCGCCGGCGGCGAACGCGCGAAGTCGCCGGCATCGCTGGCAACCTTGTGGCGCGCGTTCGCGGAAATGCGCGTCGATCGCGGTACGCTGATCGTCGCGCTCGGCGGAGGCACGATCACCGACCTCGCGGGCTTCGCCTCCGCCACCTTCGCGCGCGGTGTTCCGTGGGCCGCGATTCCAACCACCGTGCTCGCGATGGCGGATGCGGCGATCGGCGGCAAGACTGCAATCGACTTGCCCGCGGGCAAGAACCTCGCGGGGGCGTTCTGGCCGCCGCGCGCGGTCGTAGCCGACGTCGCCGCGCTGGAGACGCTACCAGCTCGCGAGCGCGCGACTGGGCTAGCTGAGGTTATCAAAGCTGCGGTCGTTGGGGATGCGGGCCTGCTGGACGCGGTCGAAGCATTCGATGCAAGCCATGCCTCGAGCGAGGCTTGGGTCGAACTCATCGTGCGTGCCGCCCGGGTCAAGGTTAGGATCGTCGCCGGTGATCCGTTCGACCGGGGTTCACGTGCCGCGCTGAATCTCGGGCACACGATCGGCCACGCGCTCGAGCATGCCGCCGGCGGACAGCTGTCGCATGGCGCCGCGGTGTCGATAGGATTGCGCGCGGCGGGACTGCTCGCGCTCAAAGCGGGCATGTTCTCGCCCGGCGACCACGCGCGCGTCCTGCGCGCCCTCGCGCGCCAGGGTCTGCCTCTCTCGTGGAGCGGCGCCCGCCGAGAAGCCGCTGTGCGCAAAGCGCTCGACCTCGACAAGAAGCGCGCAGGAGCAAAGATTGGATTCATCATTCCGGAGCGGATTGGCGCCGTGAAGGTGGGCGTAACCGTCGAACGCTCGACGCTGCGGTCAACCATTCGACAATGCGCCGTGCCCCCGCAAGCCGAAGAACTCATGGAGTGAGCGATACCATCTGCGTCGACGTCGTCGTCGACGTGCCTTCAAGCCAGGTCGACCGAGCGTACACGTACCGCACGAGCACGGACATTCCACCGCTCGGCGCGCGCGTGCGCGTGCCGTTCGGCGGCCGCACGGTGGCGGGATGGGTTATAAGCGCGCCCGTCGAGGTACCGGGCCTCGACGGCAAACTCAAACCGATCGTCTCCGTGGATGACTCAAGTGAGATTTTCGGTGCGGAGGCGGTTCGGCTGGCAGCGTGGCTGCGCCGCCGATATGCATGCACCTTTCGCGAAGCGCTTGCAGCGGTGGCGCCGCGCATTCTCGGCGGTGGCGATCGTTCGACGTTTACCTTCGCGCAGCCGCCGCCCGCAAGCGACCGGTTAGCCGCGATGCTGCATCGGTCGTTCGGCGAGCGTCCGTTCAGCGTGTTGGCGGCCGCTCGCGCCGCTGCTCGCGCGCGCATGCGGACACCTGCGCCGCAGCTGAGCGCGCAGCTCGCGGGCCTCGTACGGCGCGGCGTCTTGCTGCGAGGCTCGCACACCACCGCGAAGGTCGCAGCCCGATCCAAGCCCCAACGAGTCGTACTCGTCGATGCGGCTGCGGCGAAAGGCAAAGTGCAGCAGCGTTTGGTCGCGGTGCTCTCGGAAAATGAAGGAAGCCTCGTGCTGCAAGATGCCCGGCGGCGAGCGGCGGCGTCAGCCGATGCGATCAGACGCGCGCAGCGTGCAGGCGTGATCCGCCTTGAGGTGGACTCCCAATCACCTGACGCGCGAGATGCGCACGTGTTGGACATTCGCGGACCGGCGCTGGTCGCGACGCACGAGCAACGCGATGCGATCGAGCGGCTCGACTCAATGGCTAGAAGCGGCGGAGGAGTGGCCTTGCTCCACGGCGTCACCGGGTCGGGCAAGACGTTCGTCTACGCGCGACTCGTAGACCGCGCGAAAAGCCGCGGCGGCAAGGCGATCGTGCTCGTGCCTGAGATCGCGCTAACGCCACAAACCGCTGGGCGATTCCAGGCGCTGTTCGGCTCGCGCGTGGGTGTGCTCCACAGCGGGCTTTCGGCCGGCGAGCGTGCGCGCGTTTGGGAAGATGCCGGCGCCGGAGCGATCGACGTGGTGGTGGGCGCCCGCTCGGCGGTATTCGCGCCGTTGCCGGCGCTCTCGTTGATCGTCGTCGACGAAGAGCATGAGCCGTCGTACAAACAGGATGTCGCACCGCGCTACGACGCCGCGGCTGTCGCTCGCGAGCGCATGCGAGCCGCGGGCGGTCTCGTCGTGCTGGGTAGCGCGACTCCGAGCCTCGAGACGTTTTGGGAAGCCGAGTCCGGCTCGATTGCATATGTGCCAATGCGCGAGCGCGCGACGGCGGCGCCGCTACCGCCGGTCGAAATCGACGATATGACGGGGCAAAGCTCGCGCACGACAGGCCACGCCATCGGCCCGGCTTTGCTCTCGGCGATCGAGCAGACCATACGTCGCAGCGAGAAGGTTCTTTTGTTCGTCAATCGCCGGGGCTATGCCGGCGTGCTGCTTTGCCGCGCGTGCGGTTTTGCACCGCGGTGCAAGCGCTGCGCGGTTTCGCTCGTGTTGCACACATCCGACCAGGCCTTGCGCTGTCATATCTGCGGCGACGCGTTTCGAGTGCCGGCTGCGTGCCCGAAGTGCGGCGTCGCAGATCTGCGGCCATACGGCTTCGGCACGCAGCGCATCGAAGAAGAGATCGCTCGCAGCCTGCCCGATGCGCGCGTCGTGCGCATGGACTCGGATACGACTGGGACCAGGGGCGCGCACGCGCGGCTGCTTGGCGAGTTCGGAACGGCCGCGAACATTCTAGTCGGCACGCAGATGATCGCAAAGGGCCTCGATTTCCCGACCGTGACGCTAGTCGGCGTCGTGTCCGCGGATCTTGATTTGAACCGGCCGGATTTTCGCGCAGCCGAGCGGACCTTCCAATTGCTCACCCAGGTCGCGGGTCGCGCGGGCAGAGCTGCGCCGGGCAGCCGCGTGATCGTCCAGACGTATTCTCCGGCGCACTACGCCGTACGGCTGGCGGCGTCGCACGACTACGAATCGTTTGCGCGCAAGGAGCTTGCATTGCGCCGTGAACTACGCTATCCGCCCTTCGGCCGACTCGCCTACGTCGGCGTTTCCGGCGTCGATCTGCGCGCGGTCGATGCGCATGCAGCGAAGGTCGCGGCACAGCTGCGGAACGAGAAATCCGGCATCGAGGTGCTCGGACCAGCGCCCGATCCTCTTCCGAAAGCGCGGGGCGAACATCGGGTGCGCATCGCGCTTAAAGCAACTGAATTAGATGCGTTGCTCGACGCGTGCGCTCGCGTGCAAGCGATGGCACGCACGCGTGAAGCGCGCGTGACCGTCGTGGTCGATCCGCGGTAATTAGAAGGTAACGCCCAGCCCCGCTTGCAGTCCGCTCAGCGATGTCGGCGACATGCTTTGGTTGGGATAGCCGATGTAGTCGTAGCCGATCTGCAGGAGCAGGCCGGCTTTCGTGGGCCGCACGGCGATGCCGGCTTGCGCGGCTGAGATCGCCGCGGTCACACCGCTCGTACGCGCGGACGGATAATAGAAGAAGTTCGCGTATGGCGCGATACGGTTGCGCAGATCCGGCATGAGCGCCACGCCGGCGCCAATCGAGTTCGCCGATGCGTTGCTGCTCGAACGCTGCCACGATGCATAGCCAAGACCGAATGCGAACAGTCCGCCACGCGGCATGTAGACGACGTCGCCTTCGCTGAGATTGACGACAGGCATATCGGCGCCATGGACGACGTAGTCGTGGAAGCGCAACGATGCCGCGTAGATCGCTGATAGGCGTCCGGTCAGTTCACCGTAGAAACCGCCTGCGTTCGACGCCGGAAACGGCGCGGGCGGCGATGCTGTGGAGATCGGGAAGGGTATGATGCCGCCGGCTGCGGAGGCACCGTCATAACCCAAGACGACGAATCCGTTCCCGATCGGTCCAGGGGTTCCAGTCGGCTCCGGCGTCGCGAACGGCGTGTTCACCTGCGGCGTCGCTGAGCCATTGGGCGCGGGGGTAGGATTGCCGCCAGCGGAATTTTGCGAGCCGGGCGGAGCGGCAGTCGCCAGCGCCGGTACCAGCGCCGCGAACAGCGCACAGGCCCAGCCGGCGGTGCGCAGGGTCAGCGTTTTGCCGCCGCTGCGCGTTTCGCCAGCCGCGACTTCTTGCGGTTGGCTTTATTCTTATGGATGATGCCGCGCGCGGCGGCTTTGTCGTACGAAGATGCTGCGGCGCTCACGTGAGCCGCGGTCGGCGAATCAGCGGCTTTCTTAAAGGCCGTCTTCAAGCCGCTTTTCACGGCGAGGTTGCGCTCGCGCCGCTTCTCCGACGCGCGCGCCCACTTCTTGGCGGATTTGATGTTGGGCACGAATCGTTCTCTCCTGTGAAATGTTGCAAGAGCCGATAAATGATAGCATGAACGGCGCGGCGGCCACAAGCCCGAGCTCTGCGACTACCCGCGCAGAACTGCTTTGGCTGTCAAGCGCTCTCGCCCTTGGCGCGGTGTTGATCTTCTGGCGGCTCGCGGATACGAGCCTTATTCCAGACGAAGCGTTCTACTATCGCGAATCGATCGCGCCGCTCCCCGCCCTCATCCACATCACCGTATACGGCAACTTTCACCCGCCGTTGTTCTATCTTATCTTCCATTATATAGACACGTGGCTGCATCTCCCGCCCCAAGCATATCGCTACTTCACGGCGCCGTTCGGCTTGCTCACCATTGTTGCGACCTGGGCGCTTGCCCGACGCTGGTTTGGTCCGGTCGCTGCGACGCTCGCCGCTTTCGTCGCCGCGACGGAACCGATGCTGATCAGCGAGGATCGCCTGTTCCGCATGTATGTCATCGTGACGGCGTTATGCATGGCGTCGTGGTGGCTGCTAATGGAAGCGCAAGATGCGCTCGGCGCACGACGGCGCTGGCTGTGGGTGGGGTACGGCGCGATCGTCATCGCGATACCATACACACTATATTTGGGAGCGTTCTTTGTCGCTGCGCAAGCATTGTATGCGCTTGTGAGACGCGGGCCCGCACTTCCCGCACTCGGGTGGGGTGCAGCGGCGGCAGCGGTGTTGATCCCGTGGTGGTGGGCGCTGAAGATCCAGCTTCCACACGGCGCGTTTCCTGGAGCGGCTGTCGATCCGTGGCCGATCGCAACTGCGGTGCTCCTCATGACGCCGCCCGCGACGTGGGTGTCGCCCGCCTTCAACGTGTGCGTCACCGTGTTCGGTCTCGGGGTGGTGATCGCCGCGTGTTGGCTGGGCCGGCGCACGCCGCTTCCGTACCTGTTCCTTCCGTTGCTGGCGCAGCTCGCCATCACTGCGTTCTCGCATCGGGATCTGTTGATCTACCGCTACCTCACGCTTTCTTTGCCGGCCTTCGCGATCGCTGTGGTGGTCGTCGTTGTCACGCTGTGGCACTCGCGCGCACGAGTCGCCGGTGTGGCGATGTTCTTGATCGTGCTTGGAGCCAACGTGATCTCAGTCGCGAACTTCTTGCTCGACCCGTACTACCAGCGGACGGACTGGTATGCGGTGGAGATCGCTATCCACGGCAAGGCCAAGCCTGACGACGCATTGGTCTTCAACCAGATGGAGCCGTATCTGATCGTTGACCGCTCGCCGGATGTCCGCGGGCATGAGGTATATCTGGCGAGCTACCCGGTGCCCGCGCAAGCGGCGATCCCATGGCTGGACGAGCGTCCGAACGTCAGGATCTGGTACATCGAGAACCAAGCAGATTTCTCCGATCCGAACCGGCTGATCCAACAACATTTGAATGGGACGCGTCCGTTGCTCTACACGCTGCTGCAAAAGCACGCTTCGTTATCGGATTGGGCGCTCGTGCAGCTGTATGGCCCGATGAGACCGGCGCATTGAGCGACGTATCCGCGGCGCGCTTGAGCGCGTCGATCAAACCGGCGGAGTGGTTGTGGTTGGCGGCGGCGCTCCTTGTCGGTGCACTGCTTGTGTTCTGGGGTCTCGCGGACAAGAGTCCCACACCGGATGAAGCGTTCTACTATTTCGAATCGATCGCGCCGATTCCGCAGCTGCTGCACATCACCATCTACGACAACTTCCACCCGCCATTGTTCTATCTGATCTTCCACGGTGTCAACGCTGCGCTACATCCGCCCGAACCAGGGTTCCGGTATTTCACGGCGGCGTTCCACCTGCTGACGATATTGGCGACGTGGGGCCTTGCGCGGCGTTGGTTCGGCGCTGCGCCCGCGGTGATCGCCGCTATCGTGGTCGCTTCCGCGCCGTTATTGGTCGCCGAGGCGCGCCTTTTCCGGATGTATGCAGTAGTGACGGCCCTCGCGACCGCGTCATGGTGGCTGCTCGCGATCGCGCAAGAGAAGCAAGGTGCGGCGCGGCGCTGGATTTGGCTGGCCTACGGAGCTCTCGTGCTCGTGATGCCATACCTGCTTTACCTCGCGGCGTTCGTCGTCGCTGCGCAAGCGCTCTACGGAATCGTGAACTGGCGATCTGCGCGGCCCGCATTTTTTTGGGCGCTTGGGGCGTGTGCTGCCACAATACCGTGGTGGTGGGCCGTTCGCATCCAGATGCCCGGGGGCGCATTTCCGAATGCGACGATTGAAGGATGGCGTGTGGCCACTGACGTTTTGCTTTCCACCCCTCCCGACGCGTGGCGCACGCCGGCCGTGTACGCGTCGGTGACGCTCCTCGCAATCGCGATCATCGTCGCCGGCAGTTGGCTGGCGCGGAGCACCGCGCTCCCGTTCATGTTCATCCCGCTCGCGTTACAGGTCGTGCTGTCGGTCGTGCTCCATAAAGATCTGGTCGTGCATCGCTATCTGACGCTGTCGGTCCCCGCGTTTGCCCTTGCGCTAACGGCATGCATCGCGTCGCTCGCCGTCACACGCGCACGGCTTGTCGCAGTAGCTATACTTGTCGTCGTGTTGGGGAGCAGCGCGGTCGCACTGGCTGACGTGATGGCGGATCCGTATTATCAAACGACGGATTGGTATGCGATCGAGATCGCGTTACACCAGCACGCTGCGCCGTCCGACGCGCTGGTCTTCGATCAATGGGGTCCCACGCTCGTGCTCCAAGGCTCGCCCGACGTGCGTGGGCATGACGTCTATCGCATCAGCAGCTCTTCACCGCCGCAGAACGCTATCGAGTGGATCGACGAGCATCCAGCTGCTCGCGTTTGGTATGTCGAGAACCTCGTCGGAGCGTGGGACCCGCAACGCATCGTTGCCGCGCATCTGCGCGCTACGCGGCCGTTACTGTATTCGTTGACGCAACCGCATGCCGCGGCCGCCGATGACGTATTGTTGCAGTTGTACGGTTCGCGCGGCCATTAACGGTCGCGGGACCGGCGCGCGCGCGCGAGGAATATCGTCGCGTGGCTGATCCCGCCTTCTTGCGAGCACTGGTTTCGCCTGCTCCACCGGTCGCGATCTGCGACGGCGTAAACGCAGCATTGAGCGGACAGAGACGGCTGTTGCCGGCGCGGGTCGATCAGGATCTTGACTGCGCGGTTTGGAACATCGAGCTTTCGGGCGATCTGAAGGCAGCGGTCGTCGCGGTCGCGCGCGCGCTGGGGTCGGCGCGCCAACCGTGCTCGGTCGTGTTCGATGCGCAAAGCGCAACGCCGGTTCTGCCCGACGACTCATTTGCCCGCGAAATCGAAGGAGTGCTCGGCGCGGTAGTAGGCGTCGTTCTTCGCGATCAACCGGCGTCGCAATGGGTTTCGCGACGCGCGCTCACGCTGGGTCCCGATGGTTTCTCCGTGCGCCAGCCTCAAGCGTTTGGCGCACAAAGCGCCACGACCGATCGGTGGGCGCTCGTCGAATTCGGCACGCCCACGCAACTTCTCAAAGTCGAGCTGAATGGAGTCCCGGTAGATGCGCTCTCGCGCCTGTGTCACGCTGTGGGTGACGAACGTGGGGGCCTGCTGCATATCGGGGCGTATCCTGGCATCTCGCAGCGCTCCGGGCAGCCGCTGATCGTGCTCGAGTGCAGCGACAGTGCAAAATCGCCGCTGCATCGCGCGCTGTCGATCCTTGATATCGAGACGACCCGGTACGGCGGCGCGGTAGGCCGAACCGTCGCGCTCTCGTTTCTCCCGTTGGCAGGGCTGCTCCGGACACTCGCGGCGCGCATGCCGCTGGATGCATCACCCAATCAAGTGATCGAAACGCATCTAGGTCAGGCGCGCGCATGAACAAGTTATTCGGCACCGACGGCGTTCGTGGGGTCGCCAACGAGTTTCTCACTCCTGAGCTCGCATTCGCGCTCGGCCGCGCCGGCGGTCACGTGTTGGCTGCGCATGGTGCGCGCCGGCCGGTGCTGGTTGGCCGCGACACCCGCATGTCAGGGCCGATGCTCGAAGCCGCGCTGTGCGCCGGACTCGCCTCGGTCGGGCTCGACGTCTGGAAGGTTGGGATCATCCCGACGCCGGGCGTCGCCTACTTGACGCGTCAATTACGCGGCGCGGCGGGCGTGGTCATCTCAGCGTCGCACAACCCGATAGAGGATAACGGCTTTAAATTCTTCGCAGCTGACGGCTCGAAGCTGCCCGACGCCATCGAGGATGAAATCGAAGCCGCGGTTGCGGCGCACGAGGATCTGCCGAGGCCGGTTGGCGCCGACGTCGGAGAGATTTTGGATCGACGCCGTGTCGTTCGCGTATACGAACGCCATTGCATCGGTCTTGGGACATCGCTGCGGAACATGACGCTGATCGTTGACGCGGCGTTCGGAGCGGCCTACGCGATCGCGCCGCGTGTCTTCGGTGCGCTCGGCGCGACGGTCATCCCACTGCATTGCAAACCAGACGGTCGGCGCATCAACGTCGACTGCGGGGCGACGCAACTAGAGCCCTTACGGACGGCTGTCTCTCGAACGCCGGGCAGCATCGGCGTCGCATTCGACGGCGATGCCGATCGGGCGCTATTCATCGACGAGAAAGGCGAAATCGTCACCGGCGATCACGTGCTCGCGATCTGGGCGCGCGATCTTTACGCTCAGGGGCTGCTGCCGAAAAAGACGATCGTCGCGACCGTGATGAGCAACATCGGACTCGAACGTGCCCTTGCAAAAGACGGGATCGCGCTTCAAAGGACCTCGGTCGGCGATCGATACGTGCTCGAAGCGATGGTGCGCGGGGGTTTCCGGATCGGCGGCGAGCAATCCGGGCATATCATCGACCTTGAGGCGAACACGACGGGCGATGGCATTGCGACCGCTGTCAAGCTGCTGAGCATGTGCGCCAAGGGCGGCTCGCTGCACGCGCTCGCGCAAGCGATGCGCGTGTATCCGCAAGTGCTCCTCAACGTGCGAGTCACGGACAAGCAACGCGTGCACGACGATGAAAAAGTGCGGCGCGCGATCGAGGATGCTTCGGCGGCGCTTGACGGTCGCGGGCGAGTGTTCGTCCGGCCATCCGGAACCGAGCCGCTGATCCGGATCATGGTTGAGGGCCCTGATGAAACGCAGATCCGAGTTTTAGCGCGATCAGTTGCGGACGTAGTCGAGGCGGCTACGTCCCGTAGTGAGACGTAGGTCACTTTCTCGGAGGAAGGGCAGTCGGGGGGCGAGGCGAAGGGGCGGGGTAGGGCAGACGCGACGCGATATGACGCGGCGTCATGCATTCATTCACTCGGTGAAGTACCCAGGAAGGGTACGCATCTGCCGCTCACCGCAGCGGCTCACTCAACCGAAAAAATCCAAAGAGGAAGCCTTGCGCCAGCGCTCCGCTATCCCATTTTTGTTGTTTTGCGCGCTTTCGATAGCGCCAGCCGCCGCAGACTCGATCACTCACACGGTCGTGCCAGGCGACACGTTGTCAGGCATCGCCGGCCGGTTCGGCGTTTCCGTGCACAGCATCGAAGCCCGCAACCATTTGACCGACTCGAGCACTTTGCAGATCGGCCAGCAAGTCGTCGTCCCCGTTACCGTCCATCACACGGCGGCTCCGGTGCATTCAGCTTCGCATCGTGATTCAGTCGCTCAGCATGCTAAGCATCGGGTGCCGGCACAAGTGGCTGCGTCGTTCCACGCGGCGAACACTGGTGACCACGTTGCCTTCACTCCCGCACGCGCCGTTGCGGAACGCGCTGTATGGGCAGCGACGCACGTTGGCAGCGTTCCGCCGGCGCTGCCGGGCGGCGAGCCGTTCGATTTCGCAGAACGAATGCTTGCGCTCGATAGCCGTATCACTGCGACCGCACTACGCTACCTCGGGGTCCCCTATATGTGGGGCGGCACGAGCTTTGCGGGCGTCGATTGTTCGGGCTTCGTGCAGACGGTGTTTGCCAAGAACGGGATCGACCTGCCGCGCATGGCGGACGAGCAGTATGCGGCAGGCCACCGCATCGGCACGCACTGGCTCATGCCGGGCGACCTGGTGTTTTTTGAGACGTACACGAGCGGCGCTTCCCACGTCGGCATCTATCTTGGCGGCGGGAAATTCATCCACGCTTCGGTGGGCCGCGGCGTGACGATCGACGCGTTGAGCATGGATTATTACGCGGCTCGCTACATCGGGGCGCGTCGTTTCGTACAATGAAATCTGTCAGGTAGCAGCGGCAGAACGATAGATCGCCTCTGACAAGCGGTCGAGCAAGCTCGGCCGCTTTGTTTTTGAGTCAAACACCCAGCGCGAAAGCGCGCCCTGAAACGGGTACACTGATATATGCTCTACCTTTCGTCGAAAGGGGGATACAACTCAGAACATGTTTCCAAATAACTTTCGTTTCTGGGCGCTGGCCGCGGCCGCAAGCGCCACATTGCTGCTGCTGGTCGTCCCGGCGACGGTGCGCTCCGACGTCGTGAGCATCAGCGTCAACGGTCAGCC
>DASRXC010000142.1:0-3045 GCA_035654355.1 Binatus sp. (SeqCode) | reverse complement strand
CAACCGCCGCCGAGCGCGAGATACAATTGCACCAGCGCTAGGCGTTCGTTCAGCAGCCCTTTCGAGTAGTCGACCTGAGCTTGATACGAGCGTGTTTGTGCATCCAGAACTTCGAGATATGACGTATAGCCCTCGCTGTAGCGCTCGTTCGCCAAGCGCACGGAATCGAGTGAAGCGTCTTCGTAGAGCTTGAGCTGGTCCGTGCGCAAGCGCGATTGGTTGTAAGCCGTCACGTCGTCAGAAACTTCCGCAAATGCGCGGTGCACGGTCTGTAAGTACGAGATCGCGGTTCCTTGCTGTTGCACCTCCGCCAAATGGATCTGCGAACGGATCTGGCCGCCGTTGAAGATCGGCTGCAGCAGCTGTGGGAGTATCGTGAACAGGCCGAGCGGGCCATAGAACACGTTGTTCACGTTCGAGACCGGCGCGAGCGCCGGCGGTAGGTTCGAGTAGACCCCGTTTTGCGACTGGTAACCCACCGCGGCCGACGCGCCCAAGGTCAACGTTGGATACAGCAGTTTGCGAGCCACGTCGACGTTGCCGCCGGCTGCCGCGATCTCGAACTCGCCTTGTTGGATGTCGGGGCGGCGTTGGAGTAGGTCGCTGGCGACGCCGGTCTGCGGCACCGCCGGCATCTTGACTTGCTGGACGAGAGGCAGGCCGCGATCGATCGCGTGCGGGTAATCGCCCGTCAGTACCGCAAGCGCATTTTCGGTCTGCGCGATGCTCTGTTGGATCGCGGGCACGTTCTGCGTGACTTCGTAGAGCGCTTGTTCGGCCTGCCGTTGGTCTTGCAGCGAGGACTCGCCCCCTTCGACACGGCGCTTCATCAAACGGACGGCAACCTGCCGGTCCGCCACCGCGCGCACTGTGAACGTAAGTTCATCATCGAGCTCGCGCAGCTGGAAGTAGGCGGTGGCGACTTCCGCGACCACCGTCGCAAGTACCGTATTTTTGCCGGCCTCTGTGGAGAGCAGCTGATTTCTCGCTGAGCCGGTCGCCGACGCGAGTTTGCCGAACAGGTCGATCTGGTAGGTCGCGGCGATGCCGATCGACGGTGTGAACACGGATTCGGGAACGTTTGGCGGCTTGTTTCCCGACGTGATCTGATAGGGCGCTTGCAACACGCCGTTGACGAACACCGATTGGTTCGCCGCGGTGATTCCGAGGTTGGCTTCGGCTTCAAGTATGTTGGTGTAAGCGAGCTCGACCGTATAGTTCTTGACCAGCGCCTGCTGGATCAGTTTTTGCAGCACCGGATCGTCATACAGCTGCTGCCACGGGATGGCTCCCATCGACGATTGCGTCGACGCCTCGCCGCGATACGTCGTCGGCAGCTGCGCGTTTGGCGGAGTTTTCGACGACTCCGGCACGCACGCGGCGAGCACCGGCACCAGCGCGATTAGCGCGACCAGCGCGAACGGCCGCTTCACTGACCGGCGCTCGCTTCCCGCGCCGGTGCGCCAGCCGGAGCAGGCTCTGCGGTGGGCGCTTTCTTCTGAAAGCGCTCGATGATACGTTGGGCGAGCTCGTACAGTGACGGCGTGAAGAAGATGCCTAGACACGTCGCCGCGAGCATGCCCGCGAACACTGTCGAGCCGAGCGAATGGCGCGATGCGGCGCCGGCGCCGTGAGCTAGCATGAGCGGCACGACGCCGATGATGAACGCGAACGACGTCATCAAGATGGGCCGGAACCGCAACCGCGCCGCTTCGACCGCGGCGTCCCAGATAGAAGCCCCGTGTGCGCGCCGTTCGCGCGCGAATTCGACGATGAGCACCGCGTTCTTCGCCGCCAACCCGATCAGCATGATGATGCCGATCTGCACGTACACGTTGTTATCGATGCGCCACAGCAGCACGGACAAGAACGAGCCAAAGATGCCGACGGGCACCGCTAAGAGGACGGCAAGTGGCATGAGCCAGCTCTCGTACTGCGCGGCGAGTGCGAGAAAGACGAGCACCACCGACAGCACGAAGATGATCGTTTGCGTGTTGCCGACCGCGACTTCCTGGTATGCGGTGCCCGACCAGCCGTAGCCGAATCCGGGCGGCAAAACCTTGTTCGCGACGTCCGACATCGCGGCGATCGCCTGGCCGGTGCTGAAGCCCGGCGCATTTTGCCCGAAGATCTCGATCTCGCGATTCGTGTTGAAGCGCTGGATGAAGTCCGTGCCGAGGCTGGTCGTGCTCTTGGTGACCGAGCGCAGTGGCACCATCTGCCCGGTGTTGTTGCGCACGTAGATCGAACCGATGGAACTCGCAGTCGCGCGGAACTCCGGCTCCGCTTGCACCATGACGTCCCAGGTGCGGTTGAACAACGTGAAGTCGCTAACCACCAGCCCGCCAAGCATTGCCTGTAGCTGTTTATATACGTCGTCGTAGTTGACGCCGTAGAGCGAACTCTTCTCGCGATCGACATCCAACTGTATCTGCGGAATCGAATTGCGCGCCGTGTTGTTGAGCGACGTGACCTCAGGCCGCTTGCGCGCTTCGGCCACAAGCTTATCGGCGACGTCGGCGAGCTCTTGAACGGTGTGGCCGGACTTATCTTGCAGCTCGAACGCAAAGCCGGACGCGTTGCCCAGACCCGGAATCGTCGGCGGGATGAATGGGTACGAGGCCGCCTCAGGGTACGCGTTCATCTTCTGGTCGATGTCACTGACGATGCCGCGCAACGTCAAGCCTTCCGCCGTGCGCTCGCCCCATGGTTTGAGCGTGATGATGAAGCTCGACGAGTCCGGCGTCTGGATGTTGGTCAGTAAGCTATAGCCCGCGAGCGAGATGACGTTTTCGACACCGCGCACCGACGCGATATCCTGCTCCATCTTATAGATGAGCGCCTCATTCCGATCGAGCGACGAGGCAAACGGCAGCTGAACTTGACCGTAAACGACGCCCTGGTCTTCGTTGGGGACGAAACCGCCTGGCAGCGTCTTGCCGAGGATGCCGTCAGCGACGTAGAACGCCGCGAGCAGTCCGAGCACCAACACGACGCGGCGCATGAGCCACTGGAGCAGCGACATGTAGCCGTTCGTGGTCGCCG
>DASRXC010000141.1:0-2340 GCA_035654355.1 Binatus sp. (SeqCode) | reverse complement strand
ACGACTGACGCTCACTCCGAGTGCTGGCGCCACGGTGCAGGACGGGATCTTGATCGGCGCCGGCGCGCATGTCGCCGCCGACGCGACCATCCTCGCGCCTTCGTGCATCGGTCATAACGCGGTCGTCGAGAGCGGTGCGGTTGTCGAACGTGCGATCGTCTGGAGTGGCGCACGGATCGGCGCCGGCGCGCGCGTCAGCGACGCCGTGCTCGGCAACGGCGTCGTGATCGAGCCGGGCGCGATCGTGTCCGGTGGCGAGCACGCCGCGGTGACCGCGGCGCGCGGCCGCTAAACCACGTCACGAAGGATCGCTGATCGCGTGCGCGTCATTTTTCTCGCGATCGCGCTCGTCGCGCTGTGCGTTCAATGCGCGCGCGCCGAGACGACGGTCGGCATCGAGGGGCTTGTCATCAATGGGTCGCACACCGCTCAAGCCGGCAGCACGCCGGTCAGCGGCGTCGCGCCGATGCTCAAGCTTCGTCAGCGTTGGAAGGCGCTCGACCTCACGCTCGAAGGTATCCCGCCTATCAGTGGGCGCAGCTACCTCATGACGTCGAGCGACGCGCCTCAGCCGCTGACCGATGTCAGCATCTTCAACGCGCTCGCACATGTCGCGATCGGACCGAGCCGGCGCTTCTGGCTGGGCGGCGGCATCGTCGTCATCAATCAGCAGACGTCCCTGCTATCGCCGCCGCTGGCTGCAGCATCCCGCGTGACCGGCAGCCGTTACGAGGCGCTTGCCTATCTGCCATCGGGACCGATGGGCACGGTCGAATTGCGCGCGGCGTACATGCCCGCGATGCACGGGTCGCTCAACTACCAGCTCGGCCGCATTCCCGTGCCTCCCGGCTACGACAGCGAAGTGGCCGAAGCGACCGACTGGACCGCTGAGTACGTGCTGCATCTGCACGGAGTCGCGCTGGGTGCCGGGGTGCGCAATATCAACTACGTCGCGCACTTCGTATCGCCGTACGCCCTGGCGGATCGCAATACGTCGTTCGGCGCTATGCTCGAAGTGCGCTTTGGGATAGCGAGATAGTCTGCGCTCGCTTTTGTGATTGATGCATGTCGGATGTACGCTAACCTGATGGGTGTTGCGGCCACGGGCGGCGAAGAAAAACTAGAGCATGACTGCAATCGCCCTACCCGCCGATGACGGCACAGTCGAAGCAAAGCAGACGCCCGAGCTGCGCGCTATGCAGCAGCGCATTCGTGAGCTTGCGCGCGCAAAGAACGCGGTCATCCTGGCGCACATCTACCAGCGCGGGGAAGTCCAGGAGGTGGCCGATTTCATCGGCGATAGCCTCAACTTGAGCCGCGAGGCCGCTCGAACTCAGGCGGACATCATCGTCTTCTGCGGCGTGCATTTCATGGCTGAAACGGCAAAGCTGCTCAGCCCGAACAAGCTCGTTCTGTTGCCGGACATGAAGGCGGGGTGCGGTCTGGCGGATATGATCACGGCGGATCAAGCACGCGCCTTCCGCGCGAAGTACCCCGGTCTCCCACTGGTCTCATACGTGAACACGTACGCAGAGGTGAAGGCGGAGTCGGACATCTGCTGCACGTCGACCAACGCGGCCAAGGTGGTCGAGTCCCTCCCCGATCACGAGGTCCTGTTCTGCCCCGACCGCTATTTGGGCGGCTACGTGCAAAAGAAGGTCCCGAACAAAAAGATCATCGCGTGGCAAGGATACTGCCCGACGCACTTTGTCATCCAGCCGGCGATGGTGCTGGCGAGCAAGAAACAGCACCCCGATGCGCTGGTGCTGGCCCATCCCGAGTGCTCGCCCGAAGTGCTCGAGCTCGCCGACTATATCGGCAGTACGCAGGGCATCATGGACTACGCCGGGGGCAGTGCGGCGCAGCGTTTCATCATCCTCACCGAAGCGGGCCTCTTGCTGCGGCTCAAGCGGCTCCATCCGGACAAGCACTTCTACTCGATCGCCCCATGTCCGCACTGTCCGTATATGAAGTTCATCGAACTCGACCGCGTGTTGGACTGTCTTGAGAACGACCGCAATCCAATCGAGATTCCAACGGATATCATGATCCGCGCACGGCGCTCCATCGAGCGCATGATGGCGGTTTGATCAAGTCGGACGTCCTCGTCGTCGGAGCAGGAGCGGCCGGGCTGCTGCTCGCGCTTCACGCTGCGGCGCGCGGGCTTGACGTCGTCTTGGCCACCAAAGGCACGCTGCAAGAGTCAAATACCGCATGGGCCCAAGGCGGCGTCGCCGCGGCGCTCAACCTCGAGGACGACTCTCCTGCGGCGCACGCCGCCGATACGATCGCCGCGGGCGCGGGTCTAGTGAACGATGCGGCCGCCGAGCTAGTCGCGCG
>DASRXC010000140.1:0-8741 GCA_035654355.1 Binatus sp. (SeqCode) | reverse complement strand
GTCCAGTATCGGCGCTCTCCAGTGTCGAGATGCACCCACCCGCCCACATAGGATCCCACGCCACCCGTTCGCGGGCACGACCAGCAAAGATCGGCGAGATCGCCGATGTCGACGCCGGGAACGTCGAAGTCGACCGCACGGCCGTACATGTGCAGCGAGTTCGTCGCCGCACCCTCGGTGCGCGCATTGGTTTCGGGCGTTCGATATCCGCTGTGGACGATGATGGGCTGGCGAACTCCTTGCGCGAACAACGCTTGTTGCACGCCCCACAGAATTTCGATAAGCGTGATCGAGATATAGACGTCGCCTTCGGCCGGTGAGACGTGGGCGTCGCGCAGCGCTTCGCATAGCCGGTAGTAGCCTGGGTTGTACACCGAATGGCCATCGAGAGAGAAGGCGTCGGAGATCTGCTCGCCCGTGTCCATGCGCTCGAGCCATAAGACATACTGGGAAACCTGAGCCGCGTCGGCTCGCCGAGCAGAAGTGGGCAAGAGGGCGACCGGCACTGTCGCCAGTGATACCATAGCGGCGCCAATCCCGTGCAAGAACGTGCGCCGCGGCACCTTGATGTGAAACCTTCCACAGGAACAGGGCATACATTTAACATCGGCACCTAATCCGGAACCAGCCAGCGAGATTCAACACACGATGAGGGCCCTGATCCTAAGCGGCGGAGGAGCCCGCGGCGCCTACGAGGCGGGCGTCGCAGTTTCGCCTTTCTAGCACGAGGACTTCGAGCTTGTGTGCGGAGCGTCGATCGGGGCGATCAACGGCGCCCTCATAGCGCAGGGCGACCTCAAAGAGCTCGAGCGCGTGTGGCGCTCGATGGCGTCGCTCGGCGTCATCCGGCTCGCGCCAGAGATCGAGGCTGTCGCGGAGCTGGTCGCCGACCTGCAGCGCCTGAACGGCGACGACATACCAGCGCGCGCCACCGCGCTGTTGAAGCTCTATCAGCTAGGATTGAGCGGGCGCGGAAGCTTCGGGATCGGGCTGCAGCGCCGCGAGCTCTTGCGGCGTGATCCGGTGGAACGAGTAACGGTAGCCGAAGTAGAGCGCGATTCCATAGAACACGATATCCATAACGCCGAAGGTGTCCGTGAGTATTCCCCACGCGACCGTCGGCGTCGTGCGCTCCAGGAGCGTTGCGAACGGGATATGGTCATGCGCCGAGATGTACATCAATGCGGCGAGCACGTTGCCGGCAGCGCAACCAACGAGCGAGAGCACAGCGCCGACGTAGCCGAAGACCTTGTCCACGCCCTTCCCGAGAATGCGCACGCCGACGCCGGTAAGAAAGCCGACTCCGATCGACATCCAGCCGATTTGGAATTGCGTCAGCGCCGTCACGGCCGCCCACGCGAGCGCACCAAGAGCGGCGCCTATAACGCCGCCCAAGAGTCCAAGCCCTAAGTTTTGCGCGTCGCGACGACGAGCGACAAACGCTTGCAGTTTGCTCTCATCGATCATCTGCGCCGAGTGTAGCACGGCGCGAACGCCGGGTCAACGACCGTTCGAAAACGTGATTCCGGCCTTTTGCACTTCCTGGTACGGCAACAGCCACACCAACGATTCGTCGTGCAGATCGACCACCTGTACGTGGTTGCCGAACGGGTCGTAGAAGTCGCAGCGAAAACGCGGATTGAGCTTGAGCTTGTACTTGTTCACGATCTTGTCGCGGACTTGAGCGATCTGCTCCTCGTCGCGCACGATAAGGCCGAAATGGCGCGCGCGATCGCGCGTGACCGTATCGACTTCGAACATCGCCAAGAACTGATGCTCGCCGAGCTGGAAAAACGCGTCGCCTTCGCCTTCGTCGAGCTTCTTCAGACCGAACACGTCTTCATAGAACGCGACGGCCTTTTCGATGTCGTCGACTTCGATAGCGACGTGATTGATACCGTAGACATGAACATCCATGAGCGCTCCTCCATGAAAGGGTATTCCCACGATCGCCAAAAACCGCATCCGGTAGGTACGACAAGCGCTTGAAATCAGAGCCGGATCGAATTGGTGAGGCTTAGTCCTCCGAAGTTGATCGCTCTCGCGGCCGGCCTATTAGGCCTGGTCGGCGCCTTGTTGCCCTTTTACCGGGTGGCGCCGCTGATCTTTATCGGCGCCGTTCCGCAGAGCCAACTCGTGCCCCCGAACACGTCGCTCGCACACTCTGGTGTGTTCGGCGGGCTCGTCATACTCCTCGCGATCGCGCTCGGATCGGCCCCGCTCATCATACCTCTCGATCGCGCCCGCGCCATGACGGGTTTTGGTTTGGCATCGATCGTCGTTGGCATGATCCTCGGCGACTTTCTGCGGCGCTCGATGTTCGGCCGCACGTTCGCTCTTGGCTTTTACCTCGTCGTGATCGCTTTTGCGCTGCTCGCGTACATCTACGCGAGGCAAGCATACGCACCGGCCGGCGACGCTCAGTCGCGCTACGGCCGCATCGGCTGGCTCGAAGGCACGTCCCTTATCGTGCTGCTTCTTACGTTCTGCGCGTCAGCGATACCGTATCTACAACCGAGTCCGGACATCGTTGGGGGCTGGTCCGGAACGCCCGCGCTCATGCCTGAGGGCATCTCTCAAACCGCGGGCAAGTTCGCGCATCTCGAGATCGCGTCCGAGGATGCAGCCGGCAACATCAGCGGCACTTTGAAGGTGGATGGAATCTCAGGACCGATCGTGGGCACGCTCCATGGCCGCCATCTCTCAGTCACCATTCCACAAACAGTGCCGCTCGGCGCAACTTACTACGGGATGAATCTTGAGGGCTACGCCGGCGCCGACTCTGTTGCGAGCACGATGATCGAGAGCGGCTCGAGCCAGTTCAATACGCCGCCGCTGAGCTACGAACTGGTGCTCACTCGAGAGGTAGGCCAGTACTAAAAGCGCGAAACGCCGTACGCTGCGAATCCGGGCGAATAGCTCAGCGGTAGAGCACTCGCTTCACACGCGAGGGGTCGCAGGTTCGAAACCTGCTTCGCCCACCATCCACCCATCACGGTCATCCGTTCGCCACGAGCGTTGCTGCTTGCGAGGCGCTCAATGATTTATTGTAGAGCGCCGTCTCCGGCTGCTGGCGGCGGCCGCCGACGAGCGAACCGTTATCGAAAGGCTGGTAGCCGATCGAATCGATAAAGCTTGCGACGACTCGTTTCGCGTCAGCATCGTCTGACGCGAGGGGCAACACGATCCGCTCGGGTGACCCCTTTGGCTGCGCCGCGCTCGCAAGTGTCTTGGAGTAAAGGGTGTTGAATGCTTTGACGACCCGAGCGCCCGGGAGCTCTTGTGCGACCAGCTCTGACGACCCCTTGCCGCCGAGGTCCATGGGCTCAAAGTTTTCTGTGTACGCGTTCATCGCGTCGACGACGATCTTCCCGCGAAAATCCACGCCGCTGCCGAAAAGCGTCGCGCGGGAGCGAAACGGTATCGCGATGACGACGATGTCGCCGTCTCGCACCGCTTGCGCCACGGTCGCAGCCCGCGCGTGCGGCCCAAGCGACGCGACGAGATCGCTCAGCGAGTCGGGGCCACGCGAGTTGCTGATGACGACGTCGTGCCCGGCGCCAACTGCGAGCCGGGCGACAGTTGATCCGATTTTACCTGAACCGATGATGCCGATGACCAAGATTGTGACCTCCCGTAGCGAGGCGCCCGCTTCGACTGCCGTCACTGTTGCCCTCGCGTCCCCGCCGAAAGTCTGGTTCCCCACGGGAAACGATAAAAAGCCCGAGTAAGCATCAGTGATGGCCATGCGGTGCGCGCTATTGCCTATCTTGATAGTATCGCTCGCTATGTCGTGCGCGCAGGTCGCACGAGCCGATGCGGTGCCGACGCCTGCACAGACGCCCGAACAGGCCGGAGTGGCGTACGATGAGATCCGCTGGCGCGCGGTCGACGCCAAGCCGCTGCCGCCAGGGTCGTTTGAAGCCGATCGCGCGCAGCTCATGCAGCGAGTCGTGCCCACCGAACGCTACCCCGACGTCGACGGCAATGTGCTCGGCAACCTCGGAGCGGACCTGATGACGATGCAGCCGCAGTTCGTCGCCATCTACCGCTACTCGTACCTCGGCGACTGGGTGCGGGTCGACGATCTGCTCGCTCAAACCGCGGCGATCGCGCGCCCCGATAAAGGCGAAACGATCTTCTTGAATCTCCATTCGAAGACGTACCACACGGTCGCCGCGCCCGCGAAACCCGGCCCGATTCCGGAGACCTCCCCATCGCCAAGCGCCGGGCCCGCAGCTCCCGACAACTACCGCATCGAGGTTACGTCGGGAAGAGCGCCGGCGATGGCGCTCGACGGATTGCCCGCGACCGGCATGTCGCTTGACGGCAAGCTCACGACCGTGCACGCGACATCCGGCTGCATCGACATGCAAGGCAGCATGCACTGGTTGCTGTATCAAGCGCAGGACGTGGCGGCGATCGCGCACGAACCGATGAACTTCAGCGAGCCGCTTGCTATCTTCCATTGCACGTTCGACACGGCGCACGCGTTCGTGAAGCCCGCGTCGACGAATCTCGTGTTGTACCTCAGCGTAAGCTTGAGCGTGACTGCCGGTCCGATCCAAGTGCGACCGATCATCTCAGTCCTCGAACGCGGCAACGTGGTCAAGCTGACCGGATCTGACGCAGCCCTCTTCGATATTCCGCCGGACTTCTTGCCGCAGGGCCGCGTGTCGCTTGCGGGCGTTCGCCCGATCTGCTCATCTCATCGCCGCTGTTCTCCGACGTCCTCTTTCACTAGTCAAAGGAAGTGGAAGGTAGCTAGGCGCACCACCGCCGCATGACGCAGTTGAACGAACGCGCCTTCGTCCAGGCGCCGTACGGACAAGCGCCGCGGCTCCTCAAGTCGTACTTGGAAAGCCTCGGTTGGCACGCTGGACACCCCGCTACGCTTGCGCTGCGGCTTACGGCGCAAGACCTCGGCGTGCCGAGCGACATCACGCTGGAGCGCGACGTCACCGCCAAGTTCGAAACGGTAGAAGACCCGCGCCATCTGACCAAGCCGCTCCACGTCACATGGTCGCCGACCAAAGGCGGGCCATATCCGACTTTTTCCGGCTCGCTCACGATCAGCGAGGACGAAGATTACGGCAACTGCATCCTCACGTTGAGTGGAGCGTACGAGCCGCCGCTCGGCGTCGTCGGCAAAGGCTTCGATGCAGTCATCGGACGGCGCATCGCCATCGCAACAGCGCGCCGGTTGCTCGAGCAGATCCGCAATTACCTCGAATCGGCGCTCGCCGGCAATCCTTAGAGCTTGAATTCGACGTCGAGGTAGGCGTTGAACGGCTGCGCCGAAAGGGCTGCGCCGTACGGGAAGCGCACGATCGGCTGGATCGGATCGCCCGGGTTAAAAATATTTCCGGCCGGCGGGATGTGCCCTTGCAAGAAATCGTACCCGCACGTCGATCCGGAGTTCGTGTTCCATGGCAGCGCGGTACCGCCCGAGCATCGCGTATAGAGATTGGTAAGCGTCAAGCGCAAGTTCGCCGCTGACGACATCTCGTATCCTATTTGCGCGTGCAGCGCGAACAAGTTCGGCTCGCGGAAGGCGCCCGGCGCATCGAAATTGCCGGTGAACTGGTCGGGGATCACGAGCGTTCCGGTGCAGGTCGTCGCGTCATACCCGGTGCCGGAGCCACCAAACGGATAGCGCGGGTCGCTCGCGACCGGCGGCGCAGCGGCAAGTGGTGCGCACGTGGTTGGATCGACGCCGATCTGCTGCTGCGGCGCGCCATACTTGCTGCCTTCGACGTACTGGAAGAGAGGCGCGATCGTGAAGCGGTCGTGCTTATAGCTGAGCGTCATGGCCAAGAACGAGGGAACACCGATGCTCGCGGTCGATAGCTGCGTGCCAGTCGGCACGACATAATACGTCGGGTACGGCGCGCTCGGGTTGAACAGTGGGCGCAACGGCGCGTTGAAATACGGATTCGCCACGCCGCTCAGCTCGGTCGCGATTGCGTTCGCTCCCCCGAAAACGCCGCACGGCGCGCTCGGACTCGCCGACGGCAGCGCGGCTGCACAGGCAGAGGTGAACGAGTTGTATTGCTGGATCGACGCGTTCACGCCCGACAACAAGTTCGCCCCGTTGGGCAACGGGCTGTACGTGATGTAGCTGTAGGTATACGTGTACGATAGCAAGACCGACAGACCGTTGTGCGTGAAGTCGCCTTTTTGCAGTTGGAACTCGAAGCCCGAGCTGTTCTGCTTGCCGGCATTGACGCCGCCGAGCGTGCCGGTGACCGGATTGATGAAAAAGCGTTGGATCTGATCGCGCGTGACGCGGCTGAAGGGCGTGAGCTTGAGACTCGTGTCGGCGTCGTTGAAGCGGTGCTCGTACGAAAGGTCGACGTCATACGAGACCTGCGGACGTACGGGGTGTAATGGTGTCGAGTCGCCGAGCGCGAAGTAGAGCGGGCCGATGAACGCGGGCAAATTCTGCTGAAGCGTGTCGGTGTATTGGAACTGCGTCGGCGGCGGCTGTGCGTAGATACCATACGAGAACCGCACGACGTCAAACGGATTGAACGTGTACGTGCCGCCGATGCGCGGCTGCACCTCGTCGAACGACGTTGTCGCGCCGTTCGCCGTCGAGTTCGTGAGCGTCGCTTGCGCGAAGTTCGGGCCGCCGCCGGGCGGAACCGGAATGGTGTTGCACGGCGTGCCGGGCGGCGCGCCGAGCAGCGTCTCGTCGATCGGATTGCCGCCGTTAAATCCGGGAAAGAAGCACATCACGTTGTTCCACGCGTTGAACCAGAACGCGCGTGCGGGCCCGCCCGCGGTCGGAGGGATGTCGAAGACGTACCGGTCCCAGCGTACGCCGATGCTCATGTGAAGCCGCGCCGACGGCGTCCATTGGTCTTGCAGCGACAGCGCGCTGAACTTCGGCGTCACTCCATTAATCGGTCCGGTCTGGCCGTTTTCGAGCGCGAGCCATTCGCACGCCGACACGCCGCCGCAGCCGCCGGGCGGCGCGGGAAAAAATGGTCCTGCAAACGTGAGGAACTTCTGGTTCAAGAATCCCGACGTCGGTCCGGGCAAGGGCGTGATCGGTTCGCACGAAGTTGCGGTCGGCGGTCCCGGAATACTAGGCGGCGGCAGCGGGAAGCTCAGGAAGTAACATGTGCCGTTGGTCGGGTTCGCCGCGCTGACCAGCGCAGCAAACGCGGTTTGCGGCGCGGGAAACCACGGCGGCCCTTGGACCGAGGTCGACGGCTGGTCGTTTTCCACGGCGTAGTCATTGCTGTACGTGTACGATCCTTGGACCTCGAAAAGATTGTGCACGCCAAGCTGGCCGTAATACTCTGCCGAGACGCCGCGCTGGTGCTCGCTGAACTCGCGGTCCGCCGGCATCGAGATGTAGAATTGCGATTGACCGTTGGGACTGTACGTGAACCAATTCGAATAGGTGGTGAATCCATAGACGCGCAGGTACGCTTCGGGGCTGAAGAAGTGAGTGTATTGCAACTTGGTGATCGCAAGACCGTTTGACTGCGCGTCCTGCTGGTTGACCGGGATTTGCGCGCCGCCGCCGTATCGGCCGGCGCTCGGGAAGAAGTACGGGATCACGCCCGTAATCGGACCGCCCAGCGTGCCGCTGATCGGCTGCAGCAGCGCGCCAGTATATTGAAAGCCCGGCACAAACACCGGAACTTGCCCGGAGTGGAATCCAGGCGTCGTGTTGTAGCCGTTCCAGAACGCAGAGCCACCCCAATTGTTGTACGATGAGTACGAGTACGTGTACATCTGCGAGAGGTCGTAGAGGAGCTGGACGTCGTCAGGCGTGTTATTGCCAGACCGCGGGATAGCGAAGTGGAAGTTTGCAATGTTGTCGCGGTCGGTGATGCCTGAATTGCGACCCATGGGATAAGGGCCGATCACATATCCGCCGGGTCCCGCCGGCAGCGATTCGAAGAAGCCCGTGTTCGCGTAGCATCCGGTGAAGTTCGAGCCATTCGGCAAGCCGCAACCGGGCGTGCCGCCCGCGATCGGACCCAGGACGACGTTTTTGAGATCGAACGGCTGGCCGAAATCGACGGAAAACGCCGCGCCATTCGATTGATCGATATAGCGGAAGGCTTGGTCGTAGCCTCCGATCGCGACGAAGTAGGAGAAGCGGTGATTGGGCGCCGCGCCTCCGGTTTCGAAGTCGAACTTGTTGTAGAGGGCGGGCGACCCGATCCCGAGCGTGACGTCGGTGAAGCCGGGATAGGACCCCGTACGCACGACTTGATTGATGTAGCCGGCAAGACCGCGTGACTCGGCATCGGCCGGCGCACCGCCGGTATAGACTTGAACCAGCTGTTGGCCGACGTTCGACAGCGTTGTCAAGGGCGCATTGTCATACGCGCGATTGACGGGGATCCCGTCGTACTCGTAGCCGACTTGATCGAATGCGCCGCCGCGGATGAACACCGGCTGGTTCCACCCGCTTGCGATCGGCGGCACGAATGCGCCGGGCACGGCGGCGATCGCCGAATAACTATTGTTGATATCGTAACCGCCGTTGATGCCGACGAGCGTGCGTTGAACCGGCCGATTCATCGAATACACATCGACTGTCGTGCCTGCGCTCACCAAGCCGCTGCGCGACACGACGACCGCACCGAGCGTCTTCACCGGTTTGAGCTGCACGAACACTGTGCGGGTATTGTCGGCGACCACTTCAACGCCGGTCAGCGTGACGGTTTCGTACCCTTCCTTGGAAGCCGTGACCGCGTACGTGTCGGGTATCA
>DASRXC010000139.1:0-7945 GCA_035654355.1 Binatus sp. (SeqCode) | reverse complement strand
AGACCGGCTAACAACGGCAGAAGAGCATTAACTAGCACAACCCCGGCGAGGTTTTCCACGCCTATTCATGCCGCCTCAGAGACCGGTCTTGCATATTGCGTGCTTCTCCTGTATCATGAAACTAGGATTCTGGGATATCGGGAACGGCGCGGCGGAAGGGCTCCCAGCGGCGCAAACCCGCGAAAAACGAGGGGATTAGATGCCTCGGACTAGATCGGTATTTCCATCAGACCCGCTCATCGTGGAGTGGGCTGGTTCGCTGCACGGGCGCGGCCGAAGCCCGCTGTCGGTGGCCGCATACGCGGGGGACGTTGAACTGTTCGGAGCGTTTCTTGCAAAGGCACCGCGCAAGGAGTCCGCACATGGCAAACCGTGGCCGCTTTTGGTCAAGGCGGCGCGATCCGACCTGATACGGTTCATCCAGGAGCTGATGGCAAATCGAGGCTACTCGGGGTCGGCGGTGCGGCGGAAGATCGCGGCGCTTCGCTCCTTCTACCGGTTTCTGCGGCGCGAGGGGAAACGGACCGACGATCCTACCACAGACCTCGAGCCTCCGAAACGCGACAAACTTCTGCCCAAGGTCCTCAAAGAGCCCGATGTCACCCGGTTGCTTCGCACCGCGTCAGGTTGGAAAACGGACTGGCTTCGGGTGCGAGACCGCGCGATCATGGAGCTCCTTTATGCCAGCGGCATGCGTCGCGCTGAGATAGCCTCGATCAAGCTCTCAGATGTCGATCTTCAGACCCGTACGATACGCGTGATGGGAAAAGGTCGAAAGCAGCGGCTTGTACTTATCAACCGCACGACTGCCTCTGCGATCCAAACGTATCTAGGCGTCCGGCCCCGTGCCAGCGACGAATCCCTTTTCGTCGGCCACTCGGGTCAAGGGCTGAGCTCCCGCCACGTGTGGGAGATCTTTCGCCGTATCCACGCGATGAGCGGTGTCAAGGCGCCGGCAAGTCCGCACACGTTGCGCCATTCGTTCGCCACTCATCTCCTCGAGCACGGCGTCGACTTGGTCACTATCCAGGAGCTTCTCGGGCATGCCAGCGTCGCGACGACGCAAATCTATACGAACGTATCAATGGATCACAAGCGTCGCGCCTACGACGAGGCCCACCCGCGCGATCGCCAAAAGGAACGCTAATAGCTCGGAGTAGTGGACCAAATGCCTGTTTGGGCTATGTGCGGAAGGAGCCGCAATCCACAAAGCTTTCCTGGCCACACCAGCGCTTCTGGGGAATACGAAGACAAGCGATGGCAAGAACCCTGATCTTCACGGTACTCGCGATCTTCTGCTTCGCACTGCCATTCTTCGTGGTGTCGTGCCAGGGCTATCCGGTGAACACGGTTAGCGGCATCGATCTGGTCATCGGGCGCGACGTTCCGTCGTCGCTGCAAGGCGGTGTGCCGCAGCATCTAGGGCCGAACATGTGGGCCGTCGCGGGTTTGATTTTCGCAGTGGTCGCGGCGCTCGTCATCGTGGTCTGGCGCAACAATCCCACCTCCAGCTTTTGGGCGACTGGCCTCACAACCGCCGGCGCGTTGTCGCTCTTGGCGGTGCTCGTTTCGGTACGCGACGCGCTCACCCAGCATCTGCTCTTAGTCATCCGGCCGGCGTACGGATATTATCTCGCAGTCATCCTTTTGATCGCGGCCGCCGTCTCAAGCCTGTGGCCTAGCCGGACACCCGGAGGCACCATCAGATAACAGCGCCCTAGCGTGTGAGCTGGGGTCGGTCAATTTTGAGGCTCCCCTTCTTCTGCAGCACGATAGTCCTCAGAGACTTCTCATCAACGGCTCGGCGCCTTCTGAGCGCTGGCAGCTACTATCGTGCCGGCATCGACGTTTCGTGCTCGGAGGGTTTGAATTGATCCGAATTATGGTAGCCGGGGGCTTGGCCGCACTGATGCTCTGTGCGACGGCCGCCCTCATCGCAGTCCGCTTTGGGCTGGTTCCAGCCAACGCGGACGCCAAGCCAAGTAGGCTCGAGCGTTGGGCCGCCAGCACTTCATTAAGAGCGACCGTCGCCCGCGAGGCGCCCAAAGAACCGGATCCGCTTTCTGTGAGCGACACCAATCTTGAGGCCGGCGTCAAGCTATACGCCGATAACTGTATGGTGTGCCATGGCGCGTCCGATGGCCAGGCCTCGAATATCGCACTCGGCTTATACCAGCACGCGCCGCAGTTCGGCAAGCACGGCGTCGAAGATGACCCGGAGGGCGAGTCGTATTGGAAGATCGACCATGGGATTCGTCTCACCGGGATGCCTTCGTTTGCGAAGGCGCTTGATGAGACGCAGATCTGGCAGCTCGCCATGTTCCTTAAACATATGGATGCGCTGCCGCCCGGTCCACAAGCGGCTTGGAAGAAACTGCCAAGCCAAGGCGGAGCCGTGTCGCGCAAGATTCCGAAGTTGCCTGCTCGAACTTCTGCGCTATGGGAGCCTGGGAGAGACCCGATTTCGAGCACGTCGCGCTCGGCGCCGAAGTGACCGCGTACCTCGGCACCTCACCCGCCGACGAGCCGACAACCGTCTAACAAGCATTCCTCTGGGCGAAAGGCTTGAGGGCGACGCAGCGGTGGCGCGCGTCGATGATTGACCATGCACGTTAAAGTGCTCGGTTCGGCTGCTGGTGGCGGTTTGCCGCAATGGAATTGCGGATGTGCGCATTGCACTGCGGCGCGATCGAAACCGCAATTGCGGCGCCTGCAAGCGTCGATCGCGGTTTCCGCCGACGGCGAACGCTGGCTTATCGCGAACGTCACGCCGGATATCCGGCATCAGATCACCGCGTTTGACAAACTCGTCCCTGCGCCACCGCGCCGCTCCCCTATCGCGGCGGTGGTACTGTCAGATGCGAACATCGATCATGCCTTTGGCCTGCTCGAATTGCGCCAAGCCGAGCGTCTCTCGATATATTCGACAGAGACCGTACGCGATGTGCTCCTCGCCGGGTGCAGCGCTCTGCGTCCTTTCGCCAAACCGCCAAACGCGTGGCATATCATCGGCGATTCGCCGGTTCACGTTAACGACGCCAGCGGGCTGCCTGTCGGCCTGCGGGTTCGCGGCATCGACGTCGGCGGAATCACACCTCAATTCGATGGTGGTCGGGATGTGACCGGCGCAGCCGTGGGTATCCTGGTTAACGATGGGGCTCACCGTTTGCTTTATGCGCCATGCGTGGGCGCGATGACGGATCCGTTGCGCCGCGAGCTCGCGCTTGCGGATGCGGCATTTCTCGACGGCACATTCTATACCGAGCACGAGCTCCAGGCGCAGGCGCTTGGAACGCGGACCTCACGCCAGATGGGCCACCTTCCGATCTCCGGTGACGGCGGTACGCTTCCGGTCGTCGTCGGCTTGGGCGGCAAACATCGATACTACACCCACATCAACAACTCCAACCCCGTTTTGGACCCTGCGTCCGACGCTTTGCACGCATTGCGCGATGCGGGTTGGATGATCGCCGAAGACGGGCTCGCGTTTTCGCTCTCGAAGGAGGCCGGGAGTGCCTCCGGCGCCAGACGGTAGTTTCCTCGAGCGCTTGCGCGCTGTCGGCGCCGAGCGTTATCACGACAAGCATCCGTTCCATCTCGCGATGCACGATGGCCGGCTGAGCCCAGACCAACTGCGCGGCTGGGTCGCCAACCGCTACTACTATCAGAAGATGATCCCGGTAAAAGATGCGGCGATTCTGTCGAACCTCCCTGACCGTGAAAAGCGGCGCGTCTGGATAAAGCGCATCCTCAACCACGACGGCACGCTCGAAGCGGGCGGAGGTGGACTGGACCAATGGTTCGCGCTGGGCAACGCCGTCGGGATCTCCGAAGAGACGCTTCGCGACGAGACGCAAGTGCAACCCGGCACGCGCTTCGCGGTTGACGCCTACGTGACGTTCGCGCGCACGCAGCCCTGGCTGCCGGCGGTGGCTTCCTCGCTCACTGAGCTGTTCGCCCCCGAGCTCATGTCCAAACGCATTGAGGCGCTTATCGTTTCGTATCCCTGGATCGACCCGGCTGGACTGGAGTATTTCCGTCGCCGCGTGACGCTCGCGGCCCAAGATGCATCGCACGCACTGCCGTGGGTGTTGGAAGCGGCAAAGGATGAGGCTGCGCAAGAAGTCTGCGTGCACGCGCTTCGCTTCAAGTGCGATGTGCTGTGGGCGATCCTTGACGCGACGGAGCAGGCGTACGGACGCGGTCGGGCATGAGCAAGGAGCGCGCGGTAATTCCTGCGCTGGCCGACGGTGTGCGGCTACGGCGTTTGCCCGATCGCAGCGTGCTTCTTGTGCCTGAGGGCGTGGTGAATCTCAACGCCTCTGCAGCGGCCACGCTCGAGCTCGTCGACGGCACGCGCTCGCGTGACGAGATCGCAGCCGAACTTTGCAGCCGCTACGATGTCCCTGCTGCCCAAGTGCGGGCGGACGTCGAAGAGCTCTTCGCCCGGCTGTGCGCGCGCGGTTGGATGCGAGCGGAGAGTTGAGTGCCATGACGTCATATCAACCGCTCTCGCTGCTCGCGGAGCTGACGTATCGATGCAATCTGCAGTGTCCGTATTGCTATAACCCTCTCGACCTGCGCGCCTACCGAGACGAACTCGAGGAAGCAGATTGGCTGCGCGTCGTCGACCAGGCAGCCGACCTCGGCGTCTTGCAGCTGCATCTTTCTGGCGGCGAACCGACACTGCGCCCCGACTTGCTGGTGGCACTCGTGCGCCGCGCGCGCGATCGACAACTGTATACCAATCTCATCACGCAGGGCACATTCCTAGATGCTGCGCTTGTCGAGGCCTTAGTACAGGCCGGCCTTGACCACGTACAGATCAGCGTCCAAGCCGCAGACGCCGAGCTCGCTGATACCATCGCGGGCACCGCCGTGCATGCCCGCAAGCTCGACGCGTTCCGGCGCGTGCTTGAAACTCGGCTCGCCGTCACTTTGAACTGCGTGCTACATCGTATGAATATCGATGCCGTCGCGGACGTCATCGCGGTAGCCGAAGATCTCGGCGTGCGACGCGTTGAGCTCGCCAACGCGCAGATCTACGGATGGGCATTCCGCAACCGCCAAGCGCTGATGCCCACGCGAGAACAGGTGAGAGCAGCCGCCGAAACTGTCAAGTCCGCGCAGCAGCGCCTGCAAGGTGTCATGCAAATCACCCATGTCCTTGCAGACTACTATGAGACATATCCCAAACCGTGTATGCATGGCTGGGGGCAGCGCTTCATGACGGTCGTACCGGATGGCCGGGTGCTGCCGTGCCCAGCGGCCGCCGCAATCGCTTCGTTGACCTTCGACAGCGTGCGCGACCGGTCGCTCGATGACATCTGGCATCATTCGCGCGCGTTCAACGCATATAGAGGGACCGACTGGATGCCCGAGCCGTGCCGCTCGTGCGAGCGCAAGACGATCGACTTCGGCGGCTGCCGCTGTCAGGCGTTCTTGGTGACAGGGGATGCCGGCGCAACCGATCCGGTCTGCAGTCTCTCGCCGCAACGCCACTTGATCGACGAGGCGGTAGAGATGACCAGCGTGGTCGCGCTTGTGCCGCGGCACCCGTGACTCGCGGCAAACAGCTCCCTCTTCTTCTGCTAATCTCGTCCGGCACAAGCAGCGGACCAAAGGGGATTTGTCTTTAGAGCCGTTTTTCTAACGTAATGCTGACGCGGTCTGGGGCTTCCTTGCCGATGCTTTTGCGTAACGCCGCACTCACCGGGAGCATATGCGTGCCGTCGCCGCGCGCCATGAACGATCCGCGGAATTGGTGCCCGTCGATCGTACCCGCAACCTTCACGAGCCCACGCGTGCCGAAAAAACGAACCGACCCGGGCATGATGACAAAGGTCCAGCTGCCCTTACGCGGTGATTTTCTCAGCCGTGCGCTAAATCGCTTGATCATCGGCGATCGAATTTGCCCCAGTCGAAGCGAGTGACGTCGCCTGAGACGTGCACGACCGACCCGTCGGGTTGGACGAGCACTCGGACGGGCTCGACGCCCGCCAGTTCAAGCAGAATCGCACCGGTCCGCGTCTTGGCACCCACCGCGAACCCGTACTTGCGGAATTGCTTGATGACGTCTTTTTGCTTATCGGGCGGTTCTGGCATCGCGCAACACGGATTGCGCTTAGAGCATCACAAGCCCTTGGCGCGCCCCGAGCGCGACCGCTTCGGTGCGGCTTCCGGCGTGCAGTTTCGCGAAGATCGACCCAACGTGGAACTTCACCGTGTGCTCCGAAATGTTGAGTCTCGTCGCGATCGCCTTATTCGCGAGGCCCTCAGCCATCATGCGCAGCACCTCCAGTTCGCGCGTCGTCAACGATTGGCCGTTGCGTTCGCGCAGCGCGAGCCCACCAGCGGGCACGAGCGCGTCGGCCACCTCTGGGTGCAGCACGATGTAGCCGGCCGCAACCGCCGCGATCGCCGCGGACAGGTCGCGTGCGCCGCTTGGCAACACGGCGCGCACTCCAGCGCGCACCAGCGCATTCGACCACAGCGGATCTGCGTGGCGCGCTAGAACCACCACTGGAAGCGTACGCGGGTCGACACCATTTAGCACATCGGTCACCGACTCGTCGCCCTCAGCTTCGAGCACAAGAGCATCCGGCGCACTGTGGTCAAGGCGCGCGACCAGATCCTCGCCGGGCTGCAACTCGTCGACGATTATCGGTGAGCCATTTTCGCGGAGATCTTCAAGTGGCTCACGACCTCGGCTCGTCGTGCCCGCCACCAGCACGCGCGTCATGCCGCGGTGCCTACTCCTTGCGCGAAGTGGACGTCGAAATCACGCACCGCGCCGGCGCGCTGCACCGTTATGCGCAGCTCGCCGTTCTCGGCGCAGTCGACAAGCGCATCCGAAAGATCTGTCTCATCGCGCAACGGCCGGCCGGCGATCGCGATGATCGCATCCCCAGCCAGCAGACCGGCGCGCTCCGCCGCGCCACCGTCCGCGATTTCGAAGATCAGAAGCGCCGGGGCGATCGCGTTGCCCGCGACGCGCACCTGGACCGGTTCGACAGTAACGCCGAGCCGAGGGCGCGAGCGACCGCTGCGCAGGAATCGCTCTACCGCGTTGCTCGGCACGGCGATCGCAAGTCCACCATAGATCATGCTGTTGACGCCGATGACTCGTCCGCGTGCATCCGCAAGCGGTCCACCCGAATTGCCCGGCGCGATACGCACATCCGCCTGGATCCAGCGCGAGCGCGAAGACGAACTTGAACCAGCCGCCACGACGATGCCTGCCGTGACTGCCCCGACAAGTCCGAGCGGGTTGCCGACGGCGAATGCTAACTCGCCCGGTCGCACGCGATCCGAATCGCCGACCTGCGCCGCCTCGAGGCCCTGTGCTTGCACTCGAAGCGCCGCGAGATCGCGTCTCGGGTCGGCGGCGACGAGCTCCGCATCGCGTGAGTCGCCATTTGGGAGATCGACCGTGAGACGGCGTCCGTGCACAACGTGAGCGTTGGTCACGATCAGTCCGTCCTTGCGCCATACGATTCCCGAGCCCGCGCCCGAGCGGCCGGCGCGCACTTGCACTGTGCTGCGGCGCAGCCGTTGTGCAAGCTCCGAAAGCGCGTCCGGTGCGCTTTGCGCTGCGAGGTTGACCGCGTTCATACGATCAGCCCTCTTCTTCTTCATCTTCGAGACGGCGCTCGCCGATCTCGACCTGTTGGTCGACAACCTTGCCGCCGCGCACCAGTTGCAGCGTGACGCTCGAGCCGATGCGGTCGGTGCCCAGCTGGGCGAGAATATCATCCGTGTCCGCGATCCGAACGCCATCGAGAGCGACGATGATGTCTCCGACGAAAATTCCGCCCTTTTCGGCCGGTCCATCTGGTTCGACCGCGACCACGATCGCTCCAGATTCAGCTTGCACTCCCGCGTTGCGCCGTAGCGCATCGGAAAGCCTCACCGCCTGAAGGCCGACGCCGAGATATGCGCGCCC
>DASRXC010000138.1:0-45786 GCA_035654355.1 Binatus sp. (SeqCode) | reverse complement strand
CGTCGACGTTCGCTCGGCGACCACTGGGCAACTGGTCCCGCTTGGCGACGTCGCGACGTTCACAAAGACAACCGAGCCGCCGTACATCGAGCGCCAGGATCGCGAACGCATCGTGAGCATCACGGCGAACACCGCGAACGGGGCGCCGATCGGTCCCATCGTCGACAAAGTCAATTCCGCGCTCAACACGCCCGGCTTTTTACCTGCCGGCGTACATGTCACGACGCAAGGCGACACGCAACTATTCGGCGATGCAATCGCGAAGATCGGGCTTGCGCTAGGAACTTCATTTGTCCTCATCTACATGCTGCTCGTCGTGCTGTATCGCAGCTATCTGACGCCGTTTGTCATCATGATGAGCCTGCCGGCAGCGATCGTGGGCGTCATCGCCTTTCTGATCGTCCTGAATCTGCTCAACATCGCCTTCCCCGATTTTCATATTCAGCTCGGGCGATTCTACTTGCGGCCATTTGCAGGACAGACTCTCAACCTGTTCTCGATGCTCGGCATCGTCATGCTGACGGGTCTGGTCGCCAAGAATGGCATCTTGCTGGTCGACTACGCGAACACGATGCGAGCTCGCGGTTTGGCCTTGGCGGACGCGATGCGCGAATCTGCCGCGATCCGCTTCCGGCCCATCGTCATGACCACGGCCGCGATGATCGCGGGCATGACCCCGCTTGCGCTCGGGCTGACCGAAGGCGCGGAATTCCGCAAGTCGATTGGGACAGTCATCATCGGCGGCCTCACCAGCTCGCTTTTCTTAACATTGTTCCTCGTGCCGGTGGTCTACGTGGCCGTCGTCGGCTTCTTCGACCGCCTGGCCCAGCGCAAGCTCGCGCGTCAGCTCACAGTGGCGAAGGAACCAGAGGTTCCTACCGGAACCGAGGAAGCGCTAGGCGCACGCTGACCCGCTACGGCGGCCGGGTCACCTGAAAATTTCAGAAACTAACACGGCCCACGGCGGGTAGGTCTGGTATGTGGCTCACGCGTTTCGCGATTCGGCAGCCCACCATTGTGACGTTGTTCTTCGTCGCGGTGGCGCTATTCGGCATCATCGGGTTTTTCTCGATGGGGGTGAACGTCAACCCACCGGTGACGTTCCCAGCGGTGACCGTCTATGCGAGTTACCCCGGAGCCAGTCCGGCTGAAGTCGAGCGGCTGGTCATCCGACCCATCGAAGACCAACTGCAGAACATCCGACATGTCGAGAAGATCTTCGCGCGCTCCCAGGAGGGCGGCGGCGCGATCTTCGTCCAGCTCAAGCTGGGCGCCAATGTCGATTTCGCCGCGACGGATGTGCAGCAAGCCGTCGACGCGGCGCGCGTCAATCTGCCGGCTGACCTCGATCCGCCGATCGTCGCGAAAGAAGATCCGAATGCTCAACCGATCCTCACTGAGTATCTGACCTCAACAACGCTTTCGCCCGTTCAGCTTTCGAATCTCGTCGAGAACGAGGTCGTGCCGGCGCTCAAGAGCGTGCCGGGTGTCGGCTATGTCAATGTGAGCGGCCAGTTCATCCGTCAGGTCAATGTCGAGCCCAACGCGGCGCGGTTGCAGATGCTTGGCGCGACGCCGCTCGACGTCGTGAATTCGATCAGCCAGGGCAACGTCAGCATGCCGGGCGGACGGCTCGATGAGGCGTTCCGTGAGGCGACGGTGGGCGTGCGCGCGGACATCACCGACCCCGCGCAAATCGCACAGCTGCCGCTGGCCGTACCGAACGCGTCGAAGAATCAGATCAAGGTCGGGGACGTCGCAACGGTCTCAGATACGTATCAGGACCATCGCCTGGCTTCAGAGGTCAATGGCCAGCCCGCCGTCGTGCTCAACGTGGCGCACGATTCGGACGCCGACACGCAGCGCACGACGAAGGCGGTCCGCGCGGCCTTCGCGCAACTTGCCGCGAAGTATCCCCAAGCCCGCTTTTCTGAGCTTTCAGCCGACGAAGACTTCTTGCACGAAGCCATTAACGGCGTCATGTCCAACCTGTTCGAGGGTGTGCTGCTCACCGCGCTCGTGCTGTTGCTGTTCCTGCACGTCTTTCGAAGTGCCGCGGTCGTCATGATCGCGATCCCGACCTCGATCCTCGCGACGTTCCTCGTCATGTGGATCCTTGGGTTCTCGATCGATCTGCTTTCGCTCATGGGGTTATCCCTGACCATCGGCATCCTCGTCGACGACTCGATCGTCGTCATCGAGAACATTACCAGGCACCGGGAGATGGGCAAGCCTCCGGAAGAGGCGGCGATCGTCGGGCGTACGGAGATCGGCAACGCAGCCATCGCGATCACGCTGGTGGACGTCGTCGTGTTCACGCCCATCGCGTTCATGGGCGGCATCGTCGGCCAGTTCTTGCGCGAATACGGGCTTGTGATCGTGACCGCGACGCTGTTCTCGCTGCTCGTCTCCTTCACGCTGACACCACTGCTGTCCGCGCATTGGGCGCTCGTGCGCAAGCCCAAACAGACGACGCTGTCGCAACGGGCGATCGCGATCTCCTTGGTCGTGGCCGGTGTGGTCTCGCTCCTCGCGGTAGCGGCACGCGTCGCGGGATTCATCAAGGATCCGCTGATGGTCGCACTGCTCATGCTGACGTTCGGCGTCGCAGTCCTCGTGCTCTTGTACAACCATTTCAACGGGTGGTTTGAGAGCGTTCGCAAGTTCTACCACGATAAGCTATTGCCGAGCGCGCTGCGCCATCCATATGTCGTCGGGTTCGGCTCTCTGGCGCTCGTCATCATCACTCTGATCGTGGCGGTCGCGATCGTGCCCACAGAGTTCCAGCCGGACACCGAGTACGGCTCAGCGTCGGCGAGCATCACATATCCGGTCGGTACACCGATCGCGGTGACCACGGCGGGCGCGGAGCGAATGGCAGCGGAGTTGCGCAAGCGCGATGACGTGCGCGAAGTCGTCGTCAACGTGGGCGCGGATACCAACGACGTGACCGGCGGCTACGTCGCCAACCTGCAGGTCAATCTCAAGCCGGAGCGCCGCCACGACCAGCATATCGTCGTCGATCTCATGCGACACATGGGCTACTTGGTGCCCGGAGCCTACATCAACGCGGGCGGCGAGGGCGGCGCAGAGATGATCTATACGCTGCTCGGAGATCCGGACAAGCTCTACCCGGTCGCGGACAAGCTCGTCGCATACATCAAAAAAATTCCGAACACGATCGACGTCGTGGCCACCAGTGAGATCGTCGGTCCGCGCTTGGAGATCGACATCAACCGGCCAAAAGCCGCCACGCTCGGCGTATCACCGCAAGCCGCGGCTGAGACCGCGCGCGCCGCAGTCGGCGGCGTCATCGCGACCAAGCTGCGTCAACCGGAAGGCTTGGTCAATGCCATCGTGCAGCTGCCGCCGTCGACACGCAACGATTTCCGCAACTTGACCTACGTGCCGGTCCGAGCCAACGACGGCGTCACGCTGGTGCCGCTCGTCGACGTCGCCGATTTCCATTGGGTCACTGAGCCGCCGACGCTGCGGCGTCAGGACCGCCAGCGCATCGTCCGCGTCTTCGCCGACACGGTCGGCGGTGCGCCCATCGGACCGATCGACAACAAGGTGCAAGCGATCTTGCGCTCACCGGGCTTCTTGCCGCCTGGCGTGCGGGTGCAGGCCGAGGGCGATACGCAGTTCCTTGGCGATACGATGAACAAGATCGGCATCGCGCTCTTGACGTCGTTCGTGCTCATCTACATGCTGCTCGTGATTCTGTACCGCAGCTATTTGACGCCGCTGATCATCATGCTGAGCATTCCAGTCGCGGCGGTCGGCGCGTTGGGCATCCTCATCCTCTCCAACCTCGTGCACATGGTATTGCCCGACCTGCGCTGGTTCGCAGGGCAGACGCTCAACATATTCTCCATGTTGGGAATCGTTATGCTCATGGGATTGGTCGCGAAGAACGGCATCTTGCTCGTCGATTACGCCAACACGCTGCATGGGCGCGGGTTGGCGTTAGTCGATGCGATGCGGGAGTCGGCTGCGATCCGATTCCGGCCGATCATGATGACCACCGCCGCGATGATCGTCGGCATGCTGCCGCTCGCGTTGGGCTTCACCGAAGGCGCGGAGTTCCGTAAGTCGATGGGTACGGTGATCATCGGCGGACTGACGAGCTCGCTGCTGCTCACGCTATTCTTAGTTCCGGTGATGTACGTCGTGATCGTCGGCGCAGTCGAGCGCTACCAGCAGCGCAAGCTCGCGCGGATGACCCTGCTCGCGCCGGATGAGGACGAAGCAGTCGGCAGTCCTTTGCACGTGGTCCCCGGATCGTAAACTGCGCCGTGTAGCGCCGGTCTCTTAAGGCCGGGCACTCCAAGTGTGACGTGAACCCGCGCTCGCACGGGCCGGTCCGCTCACGGAGCGTGCCGAAAACCAATGTGTGAGCTTTTTGCGCTGTGTTCTCATGTGTTTGCTGCTCACCGCGTGCGCTGGTTCAGCGGCTACCGGCCCCACTAGCCCGCCAGGCAGCAACTCGAGCCCAACACCGAGCGGCCCGACTCCGACACCGATCGTGGGTGTCGCCTCGATCGGCGGCTGCCAAGTTTTTCCGTCTGACAACTCCTGGAATGAGGATGTATCGTCGCTGCCGGTCGATCCCAACTCAGCCAATTATCTGGCGCAGATGAACGCGAGCACCAAATTTCTCCACCCGGACTTCGGCTCGAATCCAACATATGGCATTCCCTACGTCACCGTGCACGGCGACACGCAGCCATTTGTGCCGATCAATTTCACATTGTACGGGTCCGAGAGCGATCCCGGGCCCTATCCGGTCCCACCGAACGCTCCCGTTGAGGGCGGCTCTGGCTCGACAGGCGATCGTCACGTGTTGGTCGTCGACATCGACAATTGCGTCGACTACGAGATGTATCGGGCGTTCTATGTCGGGCCCGGCTGGAACGCCGGCTCCGGAGCGGTGTGGCACTTAAACTCGGACAAACTGCGCACGTACTATTGGACGTCTGCCGACGCGGCCGGTTTGCCGATCGTAGCAGGCTTAGCGCGTTACGACGAAACTGTACAGACCGGGGCGATCTATCACGCGCTACGCTTCACGGTCGCGAACACGCAAGCCGGTTTTATCCTGCCCGCGACGCACTACGCCGCGACGTGCGCGAACCCGAATTGCCCGCCGATGGGTTTGCGCGTACGGCTCAAAGCGAGCTATGATATCAGCTCGTTCCACGGCGCGTCGCTCGTCATTCTCACGGCGCTGAAGAAATATGGGATGATGGTCGCGGACAACGGCTCGGATTGGTTCATCAGCGGCTCGACCGACACGCGCTGGGACGATACGGACTTAGATCAATTGAAGACGGTGCCGGCGAGCGCGTTCGAAGTGGTGCAAACGGGCTCGATCATCCACTAGGTCTATCCGGTAGACTAAGACCGCCGCTACTGCGCGCTCTTGGCCGGCACAGCCATTCGCGCTCCGACCAAGGGGGTAGCCGCCGCCGGCAGACGAGGGTTGAGCCGTCGCATTCCGGCCGGATAGGTCTCCGGATGCTTAGCCAAATGATCCTTCGATATCACGGCGATGTACTCGAAGTTCTCATAGATGCTTGGCTCGCTGACCGCCCAGCGCGTGAGCGCGACCCAGCCCTCCAAATTGTCCCATGCGTTTGCGATGATCCAGCAATAGACATCCAAGAACACTCCGCGGTCGATGATGTCGCGTTTCACGAGCGCGCCGAGATTCTCATAGGTGTTACCCACGAGCCTGGCCGCCACGCGCGCCTGCGTATAGCGCGGATTTTCGACCGTCTCGCGATCGTTAAGCACCGCGATGAGGTATTCGCAAAAGCCCTCTTCCTCAAAGATCGCCGGGAATTCCTGACGGATCAAACCGTCCGCTGCGCGATAGTCCTGAGCGTCAAACTCGTCCTGAATCGCGAGCAGCGCGGTGATTTGATTGCTCATGCGCATGTGGCGCAGCTGGATCATCGCAGCGATTGCGGTCGCTCCGATGACCAGAGCAGTGACGACTGACGAGATCGCGGTGACGAGCTCGAGTGACATCGGCTAAGACCGGCCCGTTACTTACGCGGCGGCAGCTTCGGCGGCGCGAGGTTCGGCCGGCCGTCGAACGACGGCATCTTCACCGGATTTTTCTGCAGCGCGTCGAGGATCAGCGCGAGCGCTCGATCCATCTGGGGATCCTTCCCCGCGCGGTAATCCTGCGGTGCGATGTCGACGTCATAGTCGGGATCGGTTCCGTAATTCTCGACCTTCCAACCGACGTCGACGAACCAGAACGAAAATTCCGGCTGGGTCGTGACGGTGCCGTCGACGAGCGGGTGCTGCGGCCAGATGCCGATGACGCCGCCCCACGTACGTTTGCCGACGAGCGGGCCGAGTTTGTAGAGCTTGAAGCAGTGGCTGAAAATGTCGCCGTCTGATCCGGCGAACTGATTGGTCAGCCCGACCATCGGGCCGGCGACCGATTCGTCGGGATACGGGCGTGGCACGCCATGGCGCGGGATGTCATATCCCACGCGACGGCGAGACAGCTTTTCGAGCAGCAGCGCGGACACGTGCCCGCCGCGGTTGTAGCGCGCGTCAACGACCAGCGCACCGCGGTTGAACTCCGCCAAGAAGCCGCGATGGAACTCGGCAAAGCCTGCCGGGCCCATGTCCGGGATATGCACGTACCCGACTCGGCCGTTGGATCGCTCATGAACAAGCCGGCGGTTGGTTTCAACCCATTCGCGATAGCGCAGCGCGCGCTCGTCGCGCAGTGTCTTGACGATGACGCGCCGGCGCACGCCTTCGAGATCGAGCAGCGTCAACGCGACTTCCCGGCCGGCGAAATTGACCAGGAGCGCCTCGACCGGCATCTCCCGGCTGACCGGGTGTCCACCGACGCTGACGATGACCTCGCCTTCGCGTACGCGCAGGCCCGGCTCGGCAAGCGGAGAGTCGGTGTCTCGATTCCACGAATCGCCGCGCAGGATGTGCACGATCTTGTAACCGCCGGTCTTCGCATCGAAAGCGAGGTCTGCGCCGAGCAGACCGACGCGGTATGATGGCGGCCGCCGGTAGTCGCCGAAATATTCGTACGCGTGCGACGTGCCGAGTTCGCCTTGCATCTCCCAGAATAGATCCGAAAGCTCTCCACGGGTGCGTACGCGAGGTAACAGCTTCGCATAGCGGTCGCGCACGACGTCCCAGTCGACCTGCGACATGGCCTCATCCCAGAACTGCTCGCGTTGCAGCCGCCACGCCTCATAATACATCTGCGCCCACTCGTCGCGTGGTTCGACGAGCACGGAAATGCGGCTCAGATCGATCCAGCCGGAGCGGCGGCTCGTTTCGTCGGGCACAGGCGGGCGCGGCTCGCCGTCACTCAAAGGCTCGAGCGCATTGATCGCGCGCAGGCGGCACCCCGAACGGTAGACCAGCGTGTGGCCGTCGGCCGCCAGGCGTATCTCGCCGAGCTGATTGGCGAGACTTCCGCAGCGCTGCTCGTTGAAATCGTACGCCAGCAGCGTGCCGTCTTCGTGGCTGTCTTCCTTTATAAAGGAGTGCCCTAAGCTGCCGCGGACCGGGAATTGCGTGAACAGGGCTCGGCCAGGCGCGCCGGCGATCTGTTCGTAGCGCCCCTCATCGACTGGGAAACCGATAACCCGCCCGCTGATGCCGTCGAAGTCGATGTCGATGTTCGGCGATGGTTTCGGCGCCTCGGCTTGGACGGGGATGGGGTCCGCAGTCTTGGCTTCGGTCTTCGTCGGTGTGGCCGAACGCGGCAACACGTCGGTCGTTGAGCCGGGTACGGCGCTGCGCGAAGCCACGTCGTCGTGCGAGTGCTCGTCGTAATCGTGCGGTGCCGGCGCCTTCGGCATCGCGTCGAATGCACGCGCCTTCGGTACGAATGGCGACGGCGTATCGTTTCGAAGTGTGACCAAGAACGGCCGCATCGCGAACGGGAAGCTCAGATCGAACTGCAGCGCGTCGTAGACGGGGTTGAAGTCGCGCGTCGAGAGGAAGTAGAGATATTTGCCGTCCGGATCCCACGCCGGCGCGCGGTCGAAGCGCAAGGGCGCGGTCACGTCGCGGACGACGCCGGATGCAGCCTCAACGACGCGGATGATCGATTGATCGCCATGCGGCGCATACGTGTATGCGACCCAGCGGCCGTCAGGCGACCAGGCGAGGTCGCTCACTCGCGCGCCGGGACTGCGATCGACGACGCGCGCTTGCTTTGAGGCGATATCGACGATCGCAAGCTCATGGCGGTGATTGGCAAGCGCCACAACGTCAGCCGTCGGTGAGACCGCGAGACCGACGATCCGCCCAAGATCCGACTCACTCGCGCTCGCCGGTGGCTGGCTGTCGTCTGCCCAGAAGATCTGCAAGCGCTCGCTGCCGCCCTCGTCGGTGACGGCGACAAAGCGCAGACCGTCGCGCAACCATGCCGCATGCCGATAGCGCACGCGGCTGCCCGCGCCGTGATGGATGACGGCCTCTTCCCACAGTGGCATCGTGAACGGTTGTCCGCGAGCGACGAGAGCCAGCGATCTGCCGTCGGGGTGAGGCGCGAAATGTTCGAGCGTCGGCGCTGCGTCGACGAAGCGGCGCGAGGTCTGGGTCGTGCCGGAGGGCGCGATCACGTCGACATGAGTCGTGGTACCGGACTTGGCATCGTACGCGAAGAGATCGCCGCCGGCCGAGTAGACGACCCGTCGGCCATCGGTCGATGGGAACCGCACGTAGTACTCATTGAGATCCGTGTGACGGCGCAGATCGGAGCCATCGGGCTCACACGAGTAGAGGTTGCCGATGCCTTCGTGATCGGAAAGGAAATAGACGCGCTCGCCTACCCACATCGGGCTTACTGCATTGCCGCCGAGCGGCGGAAGCTTCTTGAATGCGCCGGAGCCATCGGCATCGATCCAGATCTCGCCAGCCGTGCCTCCGTGATAGCGCTTCCAACGGGCCGGATCATTATTGTTGCGGCCGATGACCGTCGCGCCATCTTTCGCGACGTCCATCGCGAGCATGTGTCCGAGACCAAGCGATCGCGGGCTTCCACCGCGACGGTCGATCGCAAATCCTTCGGTGTGACGCAGGAACGGCGACCGTGCGTCAGTCGCGAACAGCACCTCGCTGCCATCCGCTGACCAACCGGTCACCACGCACGTCTCCGCTCCCAGATGGGTAAGCCGCACGGCATCGCCACCCTGCGCCGGGATGATGCAGACCTCGGGGACGCCTTCTTCGCGGCCGATGAATGCGATGAACGCGCCATCGGGCGAGAAGCGCGGAGTCGAACATTCACCCAGACCTGCAGTGAGTCGTCGCGCGATCCCACCGGTCACCGGCACCGACCAAAGATCGTCCTCGCACACGAATACGACGACGTCGCCCGCAATTGTAGGCTGGCGATAGTACCCTGCGTTACTCATAAGACGAAGAGAATTAGCGCCGCTGGGGAGCGGCGCCTCTCTGCGCGCCGCTTACGGTCGCTTCGGCGGCGGCGTGGGTCCTTGCGGCATGACCTCGTTCCCGCCTCCCGTCGGCATGATCCCAGCGAGCATGTCATGCCATGCCCTGCTTGCCATCGGGGCGACCGAAGACAATGAATGCGTGCCGTCAGGTTGCTCGTAGTATGTCACCACTGCTCCGTTTGATCGCAGCCAGGAGGCGAGTTGACGCATATACGCCGAGTTGATACTTGCGTCGTTGCTCCCCGCGACGATGTACAGCGGCTTGCCGCGCACATGTGCGGCGACAAAGTCGCTGTCCGTCTGGGCCACCGCGCCTTCGATGACCAAACCGGCACGCCAGCGGTCCGGATTGGCAGCCAACGCCCGAAACGCTGCAAAGCCGCCAAGCGAATTCCCAGCCAGATACGTGTGGTGCCGGTCAGCCTGCATCGCATCTTCAATCGCGCCCAATGCTTGAAAGAGCGTCGTGACGGTCGCGTCGCTCAGCATGTCGTCGTCTCGCATGTAGGGTGCGATCACCACCGCGCCGCCATCGTTCGCCCACGAGCGCACTAGCGTCGACGCGATGGCGTCAGCTTCGTTCTGACCTTTTCCGTGCAGGTAGATGATGATCGGCGTCGTCGGTCGCGGCACGACCGTCTCGGGGACGTACATCGCGAGGACATATGGGCGCTTTTTGGCGCCGATCGCGGGCAACAGGGCCGCTGAGGGTCCGCGTACGGCGCTGAGCGTGACATACGTCTGCGTCGCGAGCTGATCGACAAGACCGGCGTCGAGCTGCGCCAGAACCAACGTCGCTTCCGGATCGGATGACCGTGAAAGCTGCGCCGTGTCGGCCGCAACCCGCGCGGTCAGTTCTTGGGTCATCCCGGAACGTTGATCGATCGCAGCTGCGTTCGTGGTCAATTCGCGCTGCGCGTTCTCCAGCAGCGACCTCGCTTGTTCGATGCGAGTATCCGGCACGTCCGCGCGAGCGACTGACAGTGTGAGCAGCAGCGGGGCAAGCAGAGGCCACAGCTTCATGCCTTATTTTCCGCCGAGGTCGCGGGATTCACCTACCTAACTGCGAATCGGCGGCACATGCGCATCGGGGCTGTACGTTCTGCCACCTGATCGCTCAAATGCGTCCATGAACGGCATCTGATGGACGCGGCTACGCCCCGCGTTTTGTTCGTCATCGCCGAAGCGAGTCCGTTGGCGAAGGCCGGCGGGCTCGGCGATGTTGGCGGCGCACTGCCGGCGGCGTTACGGCAGCTTGGCATCGACGCCCGCGTGATGTTGCCTGCGTATCCAAGCGCGCTTCGAGACATCGAGGGGGCAAGCGTCGCTCGCCGTTTTGAGGGCTCGGCGTGGCCCGGCCCGCTTGAAATCGTCGCCGGGTTCGCCCCACCCGCTGCAACCCCAGTGTACTTGGTCAAATCATCACGTTATTTCGACCGTGCGGGCGGACCGTACACGGATAAAAGCGGCGTGCCGTGGCCGGATCAGATTGAGCGGTTCGCGGCGTTTTGTCATGCTGCGGCTCGTTTCGCGAAGGAAGCAGACGACTGGCGCCCGACGATCGTCCACGCAAATGACTGGCACGCGGCATTGGTGCCAGCGCTCCTCAAAGCAGGGAATCGCCCAGCGCTGCCCTCGCTGATGACGGTACATAACGCGTTTTATCAAGGCAATGCATCGGCGGAAGATCTCCGCCGTTTCGGAGTTGCGAGCGGTCAGTTGACGACGGCACCGCGCGCTGGACATTCATTCTTGGAGCTAGGAACCAAATGCGCCGATCGGGTCAGCACCGTCAGTCCGCGATATGCGATGGAGATTCAAACGAAGCGTTTCGGGTGCGGGCTTGAACGGCTTTTCGCGGCGCGTGGGAAAACGCTGGCCGGCATCCTGAACGGCGCCGACTATGCGCGTTGGGACCCTTCCATAGACAGCGGGATCGCCCAACCCTACGACGCGACGGATCTGACCGGTAAAGCCGTATGCAAGGCTGCGCTCGAGTCGGAGCTCGGCCTTGAGCGCGCGTCCTTCGCGCCGATCGTCGGCGTGGTGAGCAGGCTGGCGTGGCAAAAAGGACTCGATCTGGCGGCGCGGATCGCGGACGTGCTCGTGACCGCGGGCGCGCGTCTCGCCGTGCTCGGACAGGGTGAGCCGCGACTCGAAGCCGATTTCCGCGAGCTCGCTGCGCGCTACCCCGGCCGGGTCGCGGTGCGCATCGGTTTCGACGAGCTGCTTGCGCACCGGATCACCGCTGGCGCCGACATTTTCTTGATGCCGTCGCGCTTCGAGCCGTGCGGGATCGCTCAACTTCATAGCTTGCGCTACGGCACCGTGCCGGTCGTTTCACGCGTCGGCGGCTTGGCGGATACGATCGAAGACGCCGGTCAGCGCGGCATCGTGCCGGGCAAGACGACAGGGTTTCAGATGCGCCACTTCGGGCCGGCGTCGCTTGCAGTCGCGATCGGCAAGGCAATGGCCGTCCATCCGCTCGGTTCCTTGTGGCAAGCGCTCCAGCGCAACGGCATGAAGCGCGATTTCAGCTGGGGTAGATCGGCACAGGCATACCGAGATCTTTACGCCGACATCCTGAAAACCAGCGCCTCATAGGCCGGAGTCGCGCGCGTCTGCTACGAAGCTCGCGGTCATGTTAAGAACGTGTACGCTCGCCGGATCGCTTGCGGTTTTGCTGTTAGTGGTCTCAGCGCAGGCCATTCGCGCTGACGAGGCCATGCTGCAGGATGGCGCGACCGTGCCATCGGTTCCAACATTGCAGTCGGTGATCGGCGGGAGCGAGGCGCCATTTGATCTCAAACAGGCGTCGAGCGGCAGGACGCTCGTGCTCTACTTCTTTCCGAAAGCGTTCACGTCGGACTGAACGATCGAGGCGAAAGCCTACGCCGCCAGGTTGGCGGACTTCAAAAAGCTCGGAGCCACCGTCGTCGGCATCTCGTACGATCCCACCGACGTGCTCAAGAAGTTCCAGGCAGAAGAAGAGGCTCCGCAGCGTTTCGTGTCCGATCCGAAAGGCGCGGCAGCAGATGCGTTCGGCGTGGCCGCAAGCTCACAAGGCGAGCAGTACGCGAAGCGTGCGACGTTCATCATCCGCGACGGCATGGTGCTGCACACCGTGTTCGACTGGAGCCCGCTGGGCAACGTCAACAAGACATTCGATTGGTTGACCGCGCACCCGCAGTGACCCCGCGCCTTGGGTCGCTGCTCATCGCGACGCTGATGTGCTGTTCCCTAGGATTAGAGGCTGCGTCAGCAGCGCAGAAGCCGCCACTTGTCGAGCAGCCAGCGCCCGGGTTCACGCTTCAATTGATCGCCAACGGCCAAGGCTCGTTCTCGCTCGCACAACAGCGCGGACACGGCGTCTACATCAACTTCTTCGCGTCATGGTGCAAGCCGTGCGGCCAGGAAGTGCAGACGATCCAAGCAGCTGCACCAACATTCGAACAACGCGGCGTTCGCGTCCTCGGGATCGTCGTGCTCGACAGTCGGGCCGCCGCGCTTTCATTCGTGCGCGATCATCACCTGACGTATCCGATCGCGCTCGATGCGTCGGGCAATACCGGCGCGGCGTATCGAGTGCAGCAACTGCCACTGCACGTCTTCATCGGACCCAACGGAATCGTCGACCAGTACGTGCCCGGCGGTCCGATTCCCGCACAAGAACTTCGCACCGGTCTCGCCCAGATCGCGCGCTAGGATTTCGGTTCCGCACGCCAAAGCGGGCGGTCATGTACGCCCTGTTTGCACATACCTCGGGCTGGCTGGTTCTTGTGATCTTCATGGTCGTGCCGGCGCTCATCGCAGTCTCGTTGCACGCGGTTTTTCGCCGTTTCGTCCCGCCCGAAGCCTTGCTGCCGCATCAGGAGGTTGCGGGGTTCTTGGTGGCAATCGTCGGTGTGCTGTACGCCGTTGTGCTCGGCTTCCTCGTGATCAGCGTGTGGAGCGGCTTCGACCTCGCTCAGCGCAATGCCGACGCAGAGACCACCTCGATCGCGAACATCCTGTTCATCTCGAGCGGAATGCCCGAGGATGTGCGCAAGCGCCAGCGCGTCCTGCTCGGAAACTACGTGTTCGAAGTACTCCGGGTTGAGTGGCCCATGTTAGCGGACGTGCAAGAGGACCCGAGGGCGCGTGGCATGATGGTCGCCGCGCTCCACGAAATGGCAAACGCCCGTTTCGACACTCGTGATCAAGCCGAGATGATGCGCCTGTCGACGTTACGCAGCGCCGCGCTTGCGGCCTACCGCGATCTTGCGACGCAGCGCCGGCAAAGGATCCTCGATTCAGAAGCCCACGTTCAGCCGACGATGTATTTCGCGATCGCGGCGGGCGGACTGATCGTAATCGCTTTTGTCTTCCTCTTCGGTGTTCAGAACTGGCGCCTGCAGCTGGTCATGACCGCACTCGTCACTGCAATGATCGGTTTGCAGATCGGCATCGTCTTCGAAATGGACCGCCCGTTCTGGGGCGCCATCCACGTCAGCTCTGATGCCTGGTCGCTCCTGATCCACGACAATCGTCTCGGTTCAGAAGCGCGTTAGCTGCGAGACATCGGCTCACTTGTTGCAGTCGAACGAGATCCTGAAGTTCGCCGGCAGCGAGTAGTGCGGCTTGTTCTCGCGTTTGTTTTGAGTGGCGGCGTCGAACACGACCAGCAGCTTGACCGGCTTATCTGACGCGTCAAACGTGGAGGGTCGGAAACGCTGCTGGTACGAGAACGAACCATTTGGCGGGAACGTGCGGAACGCCAACTGCTGCATGTTCATCGAGGTCACAGCAGTATTGGACGACGCCACCGAGCTGCCGCTTGCGAACACAAGCTGTTGATCGGAGCTCAGCGTGTCGCTAGGCGCCAGCGGTTTGCCGGTGAGGTTCGTCCACTCCTGGCTGATCATCCAGCCTCCCTGCGGGCCGCTGTTGTCGTTGCCCAAGTCGGGAGCGATCGCCGTCGCGCGCATGCGCCAGATTCCGTTCGACATCCATTGGTTCAAGCAGCCCTCTTTCGCGGCGATCTGCGTTGAACCGCCCTGCGACTGCGCCGCCGTTCCAGTCGCTTGACAATCGAGCTTGAAACGGAAATTGTATTTCGCGGTCGTGAAGTGCGGTTTGTTCGTGAACGTGGCGAGCTTGGCGCCGTTGAACAAAATGTTAAGCGCCTTCGGCTTGTTCGCCGGGTCGATGTTGGGGGCGCGGAACTGCTGGACGTACGTAAGCTCACCCGCGACCGGAAAATCGTGGGCGGAGACAGCCTGCATCGAGAGGGTGCCTGTTGTCGACGCGGACGCGAGGATGCTTCCAGTGCCGAGCTCAAGCTGCTGATCCTGCAACACGGAGTCCGCCGGAGAAAGAACTTGGCTCGCGCCGTTGCGCCAGACCTCGGTGACTTGCCAGCCGACTTGTTGCGCACCGTCCATCAAAGGATCGACTTTGGTGACCTGAACGCGCCAGATGCCGTTGAACAGCCACTGGTTCATGCAGCCTTCCTGGCTCGCGGCCTGCCCCAAGCCGACGGATCCCGTGAACGCGAGCGAAACGAATGAAAACGCGAAGATTATGGTCGCCGCTCGTCCAAACGATGAGCGCTGCATGACGTTAGCCCCTTTCACATAAGCGCGTAGAGCCGCTAGCTAAGGGGCTTGAATCTGCGGCTGCGCGCCTCCTCGCAGAAGCGGTCCGCGAAAGAATGGGCTGATGGAACAGTTTTTTACCATGCCCGAATTGCATGCGCTCGGTCGGCTGCTCTTCGGCGCGGCGCTTGGGGTGGGAATCGGCCTGGAACGGCAGTGGCGCCAGTCGTTGTCAGGCGGATTGCAGACGTGCGCGCTCGTCGCGGCCGGCGCGACGCTATACACGATCATCACGCCGCTCATCGGTGGCAATGGTGGAGATCCGGCACGCATCGCCGGGCAGGTCGTGACCGGCATTGGCTTTCTCGCGGGAGGCGTGATCCTGCGCGAAGGCATGAACGTGCGCGGGCTCAATACGGCCGCGACGATCTGGGCGACCGCGGCTGTCGGTTGTTTGGCAGGCTTAGGATTATATGTCGAGGCGGTGGCGGGCGCCGCGGCGATCGCCGGCTTGAATTGGTTTCTCTCGCCGCTCGTCGATTATCTCAACCGCCGCAACGACACGCACCGCGAGATGCGCTACGAGGTCACCACGATCTGCACCGAGCAATCAGAAGCCACCGTGGACAAAGCGGTCCTCGATGCGGTCAAAGCCAGCCACCTGACGCTTTCATCGAGGGACGCCGAGGCTGGCTCCGAGCCTGGCACTGCGCGGATCGTCGTTGAACTCGTCGGGCGATGGCGCGATCACACGGTTGTCGCCCGGCTAGTCGACCTCGTGCGCGCGCTCAACGGCGTGTCCGACGCTAGCTGGGCGGCGAAGGAGCTGAGATCCTGAAGTCGCTTGTGCGCTTCAGTCCGACCACTTCGTGCCGTCACTCCAGGTGACCGCCACCGCGGCACACGCTTGAGTTTGCTTCCCCGCATACGTGACGTCGTTGAATAGTTTGAACGAGTGATCGACGACCACGCCGGGCTCGAACTCGCCGTTGTCCGTGACTCTGCGGATGAACTTGTTCTCTGCGTTCCGATAGACGACTTGGAAAGTGACATGCGTCGCCGTCTTCGGACCGTTATTCACGTAGACAATCGTCGTCCCACTGGCGTTGTGGCTGAGCGGTTTCGGCACTTGCACAAAACATTGTTTGATCGTGATCGGATTCTTCGCGGCGAGCGCCGGTCCGCTGGACATCGAACCCACCAGCGCGAGCACCGCGAGCGAAGCGACTGCGGCAATTCCTCTGATCATGGAATCCTCCCTGACAGTGGTACCTGGTGGCCGCCCGTTCAAGATGGGGGCGCTGGAGGCCTAGCTGTCGAGTAGGCGTTTTCCCGCCGACCGCCATTGAGCATAGCGCCTGAGCAATTCGGTTCGCAGCAGGCAAGGAGGGCAAGCATCGGGCAGTCCACCCGCCGCAGGATATAAGCCGCTCACCGAATCACACTTTGGTCGATGAGACCGTATCAGCGGCCGGCCTTGTTCATGGCCGCCGCGATCATTGCATTGTTCCTGGTCGCACCTGCGGCGCTGGGTCAAAAAGATGAACCGGACGACCCCACGTGGCATGGCTCGAAAGCGATCTGGGATGCGGTCGTCATCAATAATACGGCGTCATGCTGGAGAGATGCGCGCGAAGCGGTTGACAGCGGACTGGACCGATTCGATCCGTTGGACAAGTACACCGAATACCAGGTAACCTGGCAGCACTTCAACGACGACCTCCCTTCTCTCCCGGCAAATGGGGATGCGAGCAAGCATCTCGACACCTTCAAGAATCAGAATGGCCTCGAGACAGTCTCCTTCGACGTGCCGCTCGAGGGTAAGGACGAGTGGATCTACGTCGACATCATCGAGAACAAGGTGGCGTCGCGCAAAGTGACCGATGGGACCTCCACGCTCTGGCACTCGCTGACGATAGTTCACGGCGATAGTCTTTGTGGTCAAAGGGAAGGTAAGAACGAAGACGACACATATTTCGATGAGTTCACCGTTTGGTGGGACGGTTATTACGAAGACACCAAGACGCAGACGAGTGATGGAAAAGAGAAGCGGGATTACAGCGCAAATCTCAATGCGGCTTGGCAAAAACAAGTCACAACACCGCTCAAGAATGAGGCCGGCGTTGATCTGATCGTTTGCTGCAAGCTCGGCCAGCACAGGCAGCTGCTTATCAACCCGAACGAGCCTCGCACCACGACGACGCCCACGCCAACACCTGCCGAAACTCCAAAGCCTGGTACGAAGACTCCGGCGCCAAACGAAAAGACGCCAACGCCTAAGCCGGCCAAAACGCCAACGGCTGAGAAGAAGGGCGTGGAGTGGCGTCCGTACGATCGATGGGCGAACCACGTAACACCGCCTCCATACCCAATGCCGGTCGTTTCTCCACTGAACAGGGACAACGTTCATACGCCGGTTTCGCCTTCGCCGGGCATTGGCACCGGTGTGGATGGTGGCGTGTATCTCGCTCCGGCAGCGGGGCCGCAATCGGTGATGCTCGGTACGGTTGAGGATCAGAACACCGGCGCGGCCGGCCCGACTGATTACATCGTCGGCGTCGTCCAACCAAACGGTAAAAAGACTTTTTGGCACGGCGTCACCGACGCAAATGGCCATTTCAACTTCAGATTACCGGCCATTGCCATCAGCGCGGTAACTCTATTCCGATTCTTCGACAAAGCCGGCGTGCCCGATAAAGGCGCGGAGTGCACGGTCGGCACCAGCCCAGTCCCGGATGTCGACCAGATTCCAGGTGTGCCGACGGGCCAAACACCTGCGGTGTTGGGCGGCAGCTCGAGCTTCCAGCGTGGTGGTGCAGAACGCGGACTGTTCAATCTTGAAACGCGCGGCAACGATCCATTGAACACGAGCGTCGTCATCGACGGACGAGCGACAGGAGCCGATGTCGTCGGCGCTTCAAACCGTAGCATCAGTGCTCGCCTCGAGGACGACCTTGCACTCGGACGCCACACCTTTGCGATACAATCGGATGGCAAACGGAGCAACGCGTTCGAGGCAGATGTCTTAGAGATCACCCCCGATCCTCTTCCACCACAGCACGTGGGCTCAGTCAACACGGTGCGCGTGCACGTGATCGGTTTGCCCTTATCTGATTCTGCGACAATGACATTCGACGTTGGTGGGGCCGCGACGCTGCTCGATGGCGGCTCGCAGGTGACGGTGCCCGTCAAGAATGGCCTTGCGGAGATCCAGATTCGCGGCGTGCGCAGCGGCGAGTCGCTGGTGCGCTTCAAACTTGAGGTTGCGCTAAAGCCGCTATAAGCGGCAGGCGCAAACCTCGAGACCGTCCAAGCAAAACTCGGCCACACGTGTGGCGCTGTAGCTCAGTTGGTTAGAGCGCCTGCCTGTCACGCAGGAGGTCGTGGGTTCGAGCCCCATCAGCGTCGCCAATTCGGAGCCTTGTAGATCAAGGCTCTGTTCTTTTTTGCGCTCACCTGTTCACGCGCTCGTTTTGGGCGCGGTTATTCGATATACGGGTCATTGGGATCGGCCGGCCTGCGGTTATAGAGGATAGTGACCAGCATATTGCCTGGCTCAGATATAGCGTCAGTCCGAAGGGCCGATACCTTCCCAGCGACGCGAGAAGTGTACTCTGCGATCACCTCGCCGAATGCATTTCGCTGAATCGCAACCTTTTGCCCGGGTGTCACCTTATCATTCAACTTGACCAGCAGTTCGATGAACCCACCATGTGTGACGACGATTGCATCAGCGCTATCGCCAATGAAGACACCCGAGTCTTTGCCGGTCCGGCCTAGCGGCCCCGCAACGATCCCATGATGCTTGAGCACGTTCATCGTGCCTTCGACAAACAGAGGAATCATGCTGAGGTCTAGGATTCGTGGTGCGCCAACCTCTGGAGTGAATGCGGGAATGCCCACATCGATGAGCGCGTTTGCCAAGAGTCCGGGATAGGCTGGATTGTCAAAGATCTGTTCGATGGGAAACAGCTCAGCCATCGCACGAACATCGGGTAGGTCCATGCGCGCGAGGTGGAAAGCGGTCATGTCAATTCCTGTTGTCGAGGTATGAAAGTCGAGCCCATAGTCGGCATTTGGCCGGAGAACCTTGTTGAACAGCAGACCAGCATGCCGGGAGGAAGCTGTCGGGCCGTTCTCATTGCCAGGCCACTCGCGATTCATATCGACGAGGTCAATGCCGCGCCCCAGGTTGGGCCATCGACGTGCCATACCCTCAAGCGCTGGCCGCGACACATCGAAAACCGCGAGCACCGTGCCAGACATTGTTGCCGGGTCGAGCTGCTGCATGACCGTCTGTATCGTGCGCACGGAGCTAATCTCATCGCCGTGAACACCACTTACCAACGCGATGCGCTTGCCTGGCTTCGCACCCTTGGCGACTGTCACCGACACATACCAATAGTGTCCCGATGCTGTCTGCACTCCTTGAAAATACAAGTGATGCGTTTTTCCGGGTTCGAGATCAGCGACGTTCAGTGCACTGATAACCTTCTTGCCCTGGACAATATCGCCGGTGTAAACGGTCCCCCGTGACCCTGTCGCCGATGCTGTTATCTGTTCGGCGTTTGCCACGCCCGTGGTAGCAGCGACCCCGACAGCACCCGAAGCGACCATCCCAATTACGAAATCGCGACGGTCGAGACCGTGTTGTGGTTGATCTTTCATTTCACGTAACTCTTTCATTGGAGGCAGCTATGCAATCGTTCGCAGTTGCGCGGCTGTTTAGAGTCGGCGAGTTGCTGAGCTATCGCATGGACAAGCGGGAAGTCCTGCCCTGGTCCTTGTCGCCTATTCGAGAGTCGTGCTCCCTTCACAAGAGTTTAAGCCATCAGCCCTCAGAGCGGGACCCCTCGACATCGGCTCGGCGAACTTGCACAAACGGAAGGCGCGCGTATCATCAATGAGTTGCTGTCGGGCATAGCCGACGGCACACCCAAACGCTTCGCGCTCTTTGAACCCGCATCGCCTAGGCCGGTGCGGGTTTTTCGTAAATCGGGCCGACGTTGAGAAAAAAGAGGCGCTACTGGGGGCATCGATAACGTACTCATTTCACGATGAACTGGGAAGCCGTCACTGCCGTTAGCACCGCCTTCACAGGACTTGTGATCTTTTTCACGGTGATTTTTGCGCGACATCAACTTCAACTAACCCGACAACAACTTGAGCAGCTACGAAAGGCATCCCAGCTCGAGGGCGCGGTGGCTGTCTTCGCTGACATCGACGCACCGAAGGTTGAAGAAGGCCGCCAGTTTGTCTTGCACGAGCTCCGTGAACGCATGCGAGATCCGAAATTTCGCGATGAACTTCGACTAATAGCCCTTGTGGATGAAAACGTTCATAAGGAGCTCATCGTGCTGCGGGCATACGAACGAGTTGGAGCATACATCGATGAAGGCCTGATCGATGCCGAGGTAGTTTACCTCGGCGCCGTCGGGAGAATCATGAGCACGTGGATTGCTCTGAAAGAAGTGGTCGCAATTCACCGTCAACTGGCTCCATGGGCCTGGATGAGCTACGAGCATCTCGCCAATGGAGCGCGAGAATGGGCAACCGCACGCGGGGGCGATCCGCAAAGTTATGACCAACTGTTTGGTCAAGTGCTTGGCTCGAACGAAAAGGGCTGACTAGAGGTTCGAGCGCCATTCAGCGTCGCCACTTGAGACCCGCGTAGCATTTGAGCTCCGCGGGATTTTCATTTCCACTTCTCTTGAGCACGTGGATGTCGGAACACCTGGCGGGCGCACGACCGACCGGAACGTCCCAGCCGCTCCCGTAGCGTAAGGGCGGTACCCCTCGGTATGGGTCTTAGTGGCCATACCGCGGCGTGCGGTGCGGCTTAGGGGTTGAACCAGCCCTAAGCACCACCCGGGCAGCACCCCCTTCCTTTACACTTAGATGTGGGCGCCGCTAAGGGTGTGTCTTTGAAGCGTTATTTTCGTTTGGCCGCGTTTGTCGCCACCGCATTTTCAGTGGTGCTCGTTACAAATTGCGGTCACAGCTCGCTGCTACCATCTCTGCCTACGGGTCGCGCCACACCGCCTGTCGTCCATAAGCTTGATGTCACGACGGCGTACCATGATGCCGTGCTCGCGAGCGGCCCTACCGTCTATTACCGACTCGACGATACCACGACGGTCGCGGCCGACTCCGGCCCGAACCAATTGAATGGAACCGTTGGCACGGCAGTCGTGGAAAGCGCTTCCGGCTTGATTCCAACGAACGCGGACACCGCGATGTCGTTCAATGGCCTCAAAGGCGCGACGAACATCGTAACTGTGCCGCCGAACGCGCTGCTGAAAGCGACGTCAGCAGTGACGATCGAAGCCTGGCTGAAATTCAGCGCAGCGCCTGCGGTGTACACGATTCCGGTGTGCTACGGCAGCGATCGAGGGTATGCACCCTACGATCTATATTTCACGGGCAAAGGCACGCTCAACGCGCAGTTCTTCCTCACGTCGGGAGTGCTTGTCGTCAGCGATCCAACGCCGCTGCAGACGAACACCCGATACTACATCGTGGCGACCTTCGACGGCACGACCGCAAAGTTGTACGTGAACGGCTCCTTGGCGGCATCGGTCGCCAAGACCGGAACGCTCACCGGCTATGACAACACCTTCGGTCTTGGAATTGGTGACGACACCAGCTCTGAAGACCCGGGTTTCGCGGGCGTCATCGATGAGGTTGCCATCTATACCAAAGCGCTGTCTGCCAGCGACATCACGGCGCATTATACGGCAGCGCAGACCGGCTCTGGGCCGACGCCGACGCCAACTGCGACGCCAACACCAACGCCCACGCCGACGCCGACACCAACGGCAACGCCCACACAAACGCCTCCAGCGACAGGCGCGTACGTCACGGCAGTGCTCAACAGCAACCCGATCGCGTACTATCGTCTTGACGACACAAGTTCAATGGCACTGGACAGCACGATGAATCACCTTAACGGCGCGATTGGCGCGAACGTGCTGAAAAGCGCGCCGGGGCTTGTCGTCTCGAGCTCGGACACCGCAATGACCTTTCCGGGCGCGAAGACGGCTGCGAACATCGTGACCGTCCCACCAAATGTCCTCTTCCAGGGCTCGCACGCGAGCATCGAAGCCTTTATCAGGTTCACGTCGACACCCGCGGCGTACACAGCGCCCGTGGCGTATGGAAGCGATCGAGGCTATGCTCCCTACGATCTGTATTTCGGATTCAACGGTCAGCTCAACGCCCAATTCTTCACATCGGCCGGCGTCGTTGCGGTCGCCGATCCCACCGCGTTGCAGCCAAACACGACGTATTACATCGTGTCGACCTACGACGGAACGACGGCGAGCCTGTACGTCAACGGTTCACTTGTGGCGTCGATCGCGAAGGCGGGCGTTCTCAGCGGTTACGATAACACGTTTGGTTTGGGCATCGGCGATGACACGAGCGCCGAGGATCCAGGATTCCAAGGAACGATCGACGAGGTCGCAATCTACAACAGAGCGCTATCCGCCGCAGACGTCAGCTCGCACTACGCCGCAGCGCAGTCGGGAACGCCCCCCACGCCGACGCCCGCGCCGACGCCGAATGGCTATGTCGATTGGTCGACGTTCGGACATGACCTCGCGCGGACAGGCTATAATCAGAACGAGACGACGATAGGAACTGGCAACGCCGGCAACTTGCAGGTGCTCTGGTCGACCAACCTCAGTTCCACCGGCATCGTCGGCCAGCCCGTTCTCGCTACAAATGTCAACGTCGGCGGTGCGCTGCACAACGTGCTGTATGTCGGCACCCTCTCCGGCAAGTTCGCAGCGCTTGACGCCGACACGGGCACGATTCTGTGGCAAAAAGCGTTGGCGGTGGCGACGTATTTCTGCAAGACGAGCCTGCCGTTCGGTGTTGGCCATACTGCGACATTCGACCGCACGCAGAATCGCGTCTTCGTGGGCGACGGCAACCTGCAACTGCATGCGCTCGATATGAGTACCGGAGCCGAGGCAGCCGGCTGGCCTGTCACGGTTCCGCTATCGCCGATCGACATCACGCATAACTCCATCTATGCGGGATTAACGCTCAACTCGAGCAACGAGTTCATATACGCCGAGACGTCATCGACATGCGACATCTCGCCATGGTACGGGCAGATCGACGCATTCGATGCGCATAGCGGCGCGCGGATCGGCTCGTTCTTCCCGTCACAAGGCCAAAGCGGAGGAGGCATCTGGGGTTATGGCGGTGCGTCGATTGACACCGCCACAAATAACGTGTACATCGCCACCGGCAATGCGGACAACATCAATTTTCCGATCGCGCAGAACTACGGATATTCGGAGGACGTCGTCGAGCTGACACCATCGCTCGGCTTGGTCGCGGCGAACTATCCGAATCTGCCAGTGTCTCCGGACGCGGATTTCGGGGCGACGCCTATCCTCTACCCCGGTAGCTGCACGGCAGCCATGAACAAAGCGGGAGTGTTAGTAGTCTATAACCGCAACTCGATCGCTGCTGGACCGACGCAAACGATTCAGATGTCCCCGCCGACCGATAGCGGCGATTTTATCGGCCTACCGGCGTACTCGCCGGCCAGCAACCTCTTGTTCGTTCCGGTCCCGGGTGATTCGCCAAGCGGCACGTATCAGCATGGCCTTGCGGCGTTCTCGGCGCAGGGAGGCTGCACGCTAGCGCTCGTGTGGAATCAGGTCTTCGGCATCAACTCGGCGACGACAACCAACGATGTACCGCATTCGCCGCCGAGCGTCGGCAACGGCGTTGTGTACGAGACCGATGGGCCGGGCAACACGGTGTACGCCTTCAATGAGGTTAGCGGCGCACGGCTTTGGACCAGTGGCACCTCGATCGGCAGCGCCGTCTATGCCCAGCCGGTTATCGACAAGTATCTCTACGTTGGCGCGTTCAACGGGATTGTGTACGCTTTCTCGCCAGGCGGCGTCCCCGCTGCGAAAAAGATCAACCCGTTGGCGCAGCCGGCCATCCGCCCCCGCCACTAGAGCCCATCAAGCGTCGCCACATTGAACCCGCATCGCGTCTGGCATTACGAGTTCTTCACACGTCGGGGTGCCCGGCGGTTCGGGTTTCTTTGTAGTCTCAGAGGCCCTAGCGGATGGGTACCTCAGTCCGAAGGGTCGACGAAGCGCTTGCTCAACGGTCTCTTACCCGGAGAAAAGTTATGAGAATCGACGAGATCCTGCGAGTCAAGCGGCCCTGCTTTTCATTCGAGTTCTTTCCACCGAAGAGCGACGAGGGCGTGACGGCTCTCTTAGACACTGCAGCCACTCTCCGGGCCTTGTCGCCCAGCTTTGTTTCGGTGACGTACGGCGCTGGTGGGGGTACGCGAGCCCGTACGTTAGAGATCGTTAAGACGCTCAAGACCGACTTAGGGATCGAAGGCGTGGCGCACATCACAAGCATCGGCGCCACAGTCGAACAGGTCCGCTCGCTGCTTACTGACGTTGAAGCAGCGGGCGTCGAGAATATCTTAGCACTCCGTGGTGACCCGAGACCCGGTGAAGTTGCAAGCAACAACGGGGACGGATTCGAGCACGCCGCAGATCTGATCCGGTTTGCGCGTAAAGATTTCGATTTTTGCGTCGGAGCCGCTTGCCACCCAGAAAAGCACTTGGAAGCCCCCGACGCGGTTACAGATATCCGGCATTTGTCCGACAAGGTGGACGCCGGTGCACAGTTCCTGATTTCGCAATTGTTTTTTGACAATGATATTTTCTTGTCGTTTGTTGGCCGGGCCCGACGTGCCGGCATTGACGTGCCGATAATCCCCGGCATCATGCCGATCACGAACTTCGAGCAAATCCAACGATTTACGTCGATGTGCGGCGCGACGATTCCCGAGCGGCTTCTTCATCGGTTGAGCGAGTTTCGCGACGAGCCTGAAGCGATCATACAGTTTGGGGTCGCATACGCGACACTGCAATGTGTCGACCTCATCGCCCGGGGTGTCAACGCGATTCATTTCTACACGTTGAATAAATCGCCGGCGACACGCGCCGTGGTGTCGGCGTTATACGCTGCGGCTCCCTGGGAGTCGTCAGTCGGACGCCGATACGTGCAAGGTGGCGACGCCCTCGTTGAGGCCGCGCTTTCGACGGCCGACTTGAACTAGCGCCACATTACTTGACGGCCGCGTACGAGCAGGCCGGCAACGCGACGTCCGCGATGAACTTCGTGATGGTCGACGAGCGAATCACCGAAAGGAGCACACGATACGTGCGACCTCCTTCATCGGTGCCGCGTAGATCCCAACGGTCGTAAACGGACTTAAAGCCTGCAGTGGCGAGCATCGCACGGGCCTTGGCCGGAGTGAACCAGTGAATCGCCGGCGCGCCGGTGTGACCGATCAACTCTGGCTTGTGCTCTTTGGCCCAATACATGATCTTGCGTTTGAGCGCGTCTGGATACCAGCCAAACCCAGGGAATCCTCGGATCTCCGATTGCATCGGGCTGAGGCTGCTCGCGGTGAGAAACCAGAAGACTCCGCCGGGCTTCAGAACTCGATACGCTTCCGAAAACGCGGCGCCAGCGTCGTCAACGTGCTCTATGACGCTGTTCGCGTGAACGATGTCAAAGGTATTGGGGTCGAAGGGCAAGGCCTCAGCATTTCCATGCGTCACATCGATGCGTGCGCCCACTTCCGTCGCCAGTCGCCGCGAGACCTCAATCGCGGGCTCATACGGCTCGACGCCGACGGCGTCGAATCCCATGCGATCGCACGCGATGAGGAAATACCCTTGCGCGGAACCGACGTCGAGGACTCGCGCGCCGGAGGGAATGGTGGCGATCCGCCGCAGCCGGTCGATCACGGCGCGCGCATGGTGGACCTTGCGGTCAAGAAGCGATAACGCTTCGTCTATCGACCGCTGTTCGGTCGCGCGCTTTTCCAACACCATGAGAGCCGGACTTGGCTGGAAGCGGGCGCTGTCCTCGCATCGACGCTCGTCGCGACGCCTCGTGGTCGGAGCAAATCACCTCCGAGAACATCAAGCCTGCTGGATCTGTGCCTCCGCAAGCAGGGTGCGCATTTGATCGTTCTCGCGCTTCATCGACTCGACTTCGCGCTTCATATCCTCGGCGCCAAGGTGGTCGTAGGCGGCCGACGCTCCAGGTGCGAGGCGCGCGATCGCACGTATCTCGTCAGGGTCAAGGCCCTCGCCGTGGATGTGAGAGCCGTAGAAGACGACCGCGGCAAGTTCTCGACGGACGATGATAGGCAGCGCAAGCACAGGACCGGCTGGTCCAGCGGGGACGTTGTCCTTGCGCCACGGGTGATCGTACAGCGATACAGGTCCGTTTTCGGCCTGCAAGAGCATGAGCAAATGGCCGTCACTATCATCAAGACGCGAGATACAAGCCGCGCTCCATCCCTCAGACTCTTCTCGCGCGTATACGCCGTCTTTCCCGCGCACGAAGAGTGCGCCGGACGCAAGCTCGAGCGCGCGAACCGGCTCTCTGACCAGTGCCTTGGCGACATGCTGCTGCGTGGTTGCAAATGGCAGTGCCGCGGCATTTCTGGCGAGCTGTATCTCCGCTCGGTGGCGTTGGCGGAAAAACGTAGCATCGACCAGCGAATCGATCCGTTTGTGCAGACCATTGAACCAAAGCCCAAAGCCGACAACCGCTCCGACTTCCGCGACGGTTCCCAACCTCGCGAGCCGCAGATAATCACTGAAGAACCAGTCGATGAGAGAGAACACAGCGACGAGCAGCGTGGTTAGCACGCCGTACACCAGTGTCCGGCTCACTACGAAACTCACGTCGATGACACGGTGCTTGATCACTGCGTACGCGACTGTAAGAGGCACGATGACCGTCGACAGCTGGAAGACGTGCGCCAGCCAGATCGGCTCGGTCGGAACGTACAAGTTGAGGAAGAGGCTCACGAACTGCAGGATCAGATTGAGTCCGAAGCCGACAACCACCCACCGTATGCGCTGTTTATCTTCACCGCGCGCGTGGACATACGTGTCGACGAACAGGTACATGACGACCAGCGTCCACACCGCGTTGATGCCAAGGTAAGTTCGCTGCACGAGCTCACCTGGCGGACCGCCGACCCATCCCCAGATATACAAATAATAGAGATCAAAGGCGATGAGCGCAAGGAAGAGCCACGGCGTCGCTGCTAATGCCGAGCGTCTCCAGCCCTTCAGCGGTTCGTTGAGGAAACACAGCGCAAAGACGATAAGCCCGACGATTCCGGATGTTATTAAGAGCAACTGGAGCGTGAACTCCACGTACGGCCATGGGAACGGAAAGTAATCCGTGATGGCATAGAACGTGAACGGCGTGTTCGCGAGGCAGTAGAAGAAGAAGCCCCACGTGATCGGACTTGGGCGCAGCAGCACCAACGCAGCGCCGAGGATGATGTACAGTGCAGCCACGGTGATCCACGCGATGCGGTACGCAGTGTAATAGCTTTCAGTGACTTGCGGCATCGAGACAAGCGTGACCATTCGCAGAGCGCCGTTGTGGACGAGCGCGAACGTAATACTGTCGCCGGCTTCAAGCGTGCCGGCGTCGGCGACGTAGTACCGGTCCTGCGGCGCTGTTGCTCGCAGGTCGACCGAATCGCCCACGAGGATCCCGGCTTTTGCAGCGGGTGAACCATTCTTAACGTAAGTCACGGAGCCGTTGCCGTCCAGAGAGTAGCCGAACACGCCGATGGGTGTCCAGATCCGCCGCATATCGAGCGCGCCCGCCGAGAAAACCAGCAGCGACAACGCGACGACGACAAACCCTCGGAGAGTTGCCCGGCTCGACGGGCTGTTCGTGGACATGGTGCGACCTCCGCGCCTACGCAGTTATGGCGCCTATTCTAAACGAGGCGGTGTCTCGATGATATTTAGCGCGGCGTTGACCGGGCCCTACTGTAGAGCGGGCACCCATCCACCGTACGAAAACCAGTTCAGGTCGTGCCGAGGTGTCGCACAGCTGTAGTCGAAGCGCCTCGATTGACGCGTGCGTGGTCGCGCGGCATGAGGAGGTCACGATGACGTCCCTCAACTCGGCGAGCAAGTCAGCTCGATTCCGAATCTGGATCGCCGTGGTTGCCATTATGGGCCTGGCGCTTGCATTGTCCACAAGCGGCATGCGCCTGCCCGTCATTGCGGCGACGACAGCCGAACAAGCCGGATCGTCCGCACCAATTTTGGCCTCTCTCCCGGCGGGCTACCGCAACTGGGCGTTGATCTCCGTGGCAACGGTGGGGAGCCCGGTCAACGACATCCGCGCCAAACTGGGCAACGAAATCGCGATCGCCGCATTTCAAGCGGCAAAGATAAGGTTCCCGGATGGAGCGATCATTGCGCGGCTTGCCTGGAAACGGGTTACGTCCGAGAACACCAACAGCGCGATCGCGCAAGAAGCGAAAGCGAAAGGCTTGAGCGCCGATGCGATTCAAAAGCTTCTCAGCGAGACGTTTGTGGCGGGGCCGCCGACGAACGTCCAGTTCATGATCAAGGACTCGACAAAATACGCCTCGACTGGCGGTTGGGGTTTTGCTCAATTCACAAACGGCAAACCTGACAATGTGGTGGCGCAGGATTGCTTCGTTTGTCACTCCCCGAACAAAGATCGCGACTTCGTGTTCACCACGTACGCGCCTTAACGGCGCTACACGAGACCCGGTGGTTTAGGCGGCGCCCAAGTAGCCGAGAAAGGCGCGGGTGAGCTCTTGGACGAGGTCGTCATCCGTCTTGGGAAGACGCGGATCAGCGACGTTCGGTAGCGTGTCCAGCACAACGATTTCTTGCAGCGCGAATCCCACGAGCATCAGCGCGAAGGACACCGCCTGCTCGGGCTGTGGGTGCTTGATCTCTGATCGCTTGAGCAGCAAAAAGTCAGCGACTCGCTGCACCGAACGGATGTTGAGTTCAGCGACGCGCTTTCTGAACGCTGCGCTCGGATGATTCAGAACGAACTGCAATAGCGCGCGCAGCATTTTCGCGTTCTTGCGCTGGTGCGCCAAGCTATTCCTCACTGCCATCTCGGCGAATTGACGCAGGGAGTAGCGTTGCGCGAGTTCGGGCGTTAGTTTCGCTGCCGCGTTGGCGTCGAGCGACTCGAGCGTGCCGAGAAGCACAGCGCGCATGAGCGCGTCCTTGCTTGGAAAGCGGCGGTAGACCGAGGCGGGCGAAAGACCGGCTCGGTCCGCGACGCGCGGAACGGTCGCAGCGTCGAGACCCCTTTCGTTGAGGATGTCGCGAGCGGCAGCGATCAGCTGGTCGTGTGTTTTCCGGCTGCGCGCCTGCTTGGGCGCAAAGCTTGGCTTGGACATGTTCCTTTCCGGCAAGCCGGCGCTTCCATATGGTCAGTCTGAAATCGTGGGTCTTGACAAAATGTAAATGTGGGTTTACATTTACATTAAGAGATTGGCAATCCTCGACCTGCCCCTTTGAGGAGGAGGAGCGCTATGGCCTCGACCGCCCTTTCCGCCCCAAGCCGTGCGAGCCATCCATTAAGCAACCTCAATTTCCGGATGCTATGGGCTGGCCGAGCGGTATCCGCCCTTGGCGATCAATGCTATTTCGTGGCGCTGCCCTGGCTCGTGCTGTCACTGACGAACTCAAGCGTCGCGCTCGGCACGATCCTCATGATGAGTGCCATTCCGACAGCGGTGCTCATGCTCGTCGGAGGCGTATTCAGCGACCGCTTCTCATCTCGGCGCATCTTGTTGACGACGACCTCGGCGCGGGCGCTCTTCGTGGCTGCCATCGGAACGCTGATCGCCCTCCACGCAGTCGCGCTGTGGCACGTCTATGTCCTCGCGCTTGCGTTCGGCATCGCAGACGCGTTTGCCGCACCCGCGGGGCAGACGCTTCTGCCGTCCGTTGTCGAAGCAGCGCAGCTGCCTGCGGCCAACTCCGTCACGCAGAGCACGCAGCAGCTCGCCTCAATCGTCGGTCCAGCACCGGCTGGATTGATCGTAAAGATGTTGGGCACCGCATGGGCCTTTTTCATCGACGCGTTTAGTTTCTTCTTCGTCATTGCCGCACTCTGGCGGCTTCCCGATCCGCCGCCGACGGGTGCAGCAACAAAGCGCAGCGGCATGCTGCACGCAATCGCGCAGGGGCTGCGGTATGTCTGGTCTGATGCGGCCATGCGGTCTCTGCTGCTGGTAGCGGCGGCGCTAAACTTCTGCATCGCCGGCCCGGTTTCGATTGGGTTAGCATGGATCGCCAAGCACGACTTCGGCTCGCCGCTCGCGTTCAGCGTGCTAGTCATAGCGGTCGCTGCGGGAGGTCTATCGGGCGCGTTGCTTTCAGGATTGTTCAAGCCTCAGCGGCGCGGACTGCTCATGATCGCGACAAGCATCATCATCGCGATCCTGATCTCGACCCTTGGCGTGGTGAATCAGCTTTGGCTGTTGTCCGCGGTGCTGTTCGTCATCGCCGGCGCCGCCGGCTTCCTCAACGTGCACATCGTCGCGTGGCTCCAGCAACGGGTCGATCGCGAGATGTTGGGCCGCACTATGAGCGTCGTCATGTTCGCGGCCGTCGGCTTGCAGCCGCTTTCGCTCGCGCTCGCCGGAATCGCGATCGGCTGGAGCCTTCGTGGCACATTTGCCGGCGCGGCCGCCATTATGTTGCTGGTCGCGTTGCTGGCGGCGCTCCATAAGCCCGTGCGACACATACATTAAGGCGGACATCGAGCGCTTACCTAAGATGGTACTCCGACGTTGCGGGAGAAACGCGCGCGCCTGTTTCCAGCGCCACTGACGAAAGAGGGTGACCGTGATTCAAACCGAGACGCTCGCACCGAATGCGCTCAAGATCGTGCTGCCGGAGAAGATCCAAAGCGGAGACTTTGAAAACGTCGCGCCGCAAGTGGAGTCGATGATCGGGCGCGGCAAGATCAACCTGCTCATCGACGCGTCCGCGTTCGACGGATGGGAGGACACCGCTGCATTTCGAGCACATGCAACCTTCGTCAAGGATCAGGTTCGTCCGCGACAAAACGTCGAACGCCTTGCCGTCATCATCGGACATGAATGGCAGCGTGCATTGGTCGCTGTCCTCAGCACGTTCTTGCATCCCCACGTTAGGGCGTTTGAGAAGGCCGAGCTCGCTCAAGCGACCGATTGGGTGAAGTCTGGCGCGGACTAAAGCGCTCGGCGCGATGCCGGCGCCGACGTTTAGATTGGTGGCTTAGCCAGGGCTTTGGCGGAGGCCGATCACGTTGCCGTCGACGTCTTTCACCGAGGCGACAAGCATGCCCCCACCGACGTCCTTGATCGCCTCATGCGTTGTCGCGCCCGCTTCCAAAAGCGCATTGAGGCTGCGCTTGATATCGTCGGTCTCACGAAAGCAGATCGGTCCCGTCACGCCTTGACCGTGGTAGCTTGGGGCTAGCCCTATCTCTTGATCTCCGATGCGGTAGCCCACATAGTACGGCGCATCCGCGTAGGGCTCGACGCCGAGAAATGTGCCGTACAGCGCCTTTGCGGCTGCAATATCCTTGACAGGGTAAACGATCACAGAAATCCCTTGACTCATGAAACGCTCCTCTTGTGCGACGCCAACGATTACGCCACGGCGACCGCGATTCAGAGCGGAAGGGCGGCCTAATCTTCTTGGGCCTAACCGCTCAAAAGCGTCGGTTGAGCCGTCGATGTAAGAAGGCCCTGCACATTTGCACAGGGCCTCTGCGACGGTGATCTAGCCGTCTTACGGGAGCACGAAGACGCCTTCCGGGTCTCCGGGTATCGTCACGGTGGTGGTCACCGTGTTGGTGGCCGTGTTGATGATCGTGAGACCTGCGGTCACCGCGAACACCATGCTGCTGTCCACACTTGCTGCTAAACTGAATGCGCTGTTGCCGCTGCCTAAACCAAACGTTTTGGTGACCGTGTTGGTCGCCGGGTTGATCACCGACACGGTAAGATCCAGGTAGTTGCCAACGTAGACCGCGCCGTCGCTGGGAAGCACGACGACGCTGAACGGGTCATTGCCGACAGGATTCGCGGGGTGGCTGGACCACTATGCTGCTTCTCAAGCACCGCGCGTGACTAGGCGCACTGGTACGAGTGCGAGAACGCCACATCGTATGCCGCAGTCAACACTCTCGCACCTGGAATGCACGCGCTGTGGCGCGAGACTCGATGCCGACGTTGAGCAGCACTCCTGCTCGTGTGGCGGCCCGCTGCGCGCGCGCTACGATCTCGAAAAAGCCGCGCGCACGCTAACGAAACAAACGATCGAAGAGCGGCCTGCCGATCTGCTGCGCTGGGTCGAGCTCCTACCTCTGCGCGATCCTGCCGGCGCGGTCACGCTTGGAGAGCGCGAGACGCCGCTTGTGCGACTTGACCGGACCGGCGCGGCATTCGATATCGAGCATCTCATCGTCAAGGACGAATCGCAGCTGCCGACCGGATCGTTCAAAGCTCGCGGCGCTGCGATCGGCGTCTCAAGGGCGCGCGAGCTCGGGATCCAAACGTTGACACTGCCCACCAATGGCAATGCCGGTGCCGCCTGGTCAGCTTATGCTGCGCGTGCCGGAATCAAAGCGCATATCGTTATGTCGCACGACGCGCCGCCGATCCATCGGCGTGAGTGCACGATGGCCGGGGCGGACGTGCACCTCGTCCACGGTTCGATCGCCGATGCCGGCCGGCTGAGCGCCGAGTTCGTGCAATCGCAGGGCTGGTACGATGCATCGGGGCAGCGAGAGCCCTATCGGGTCGAGGGCAAGAAAACAATGGGGTTCGAGATCGCACGAGCCTTCGATTGGCGGCTTCCTGACGTGATCGTTTACCCGACCGGAGGCGGTCTCGGTTTTATCGGCATCCATAAAGCGTTTGAGGAACTGCAGGCACTCGGACTAGTGGGCACTCGGCTTCCGCGCTTTGTGGCGGTGCAGTCGTCGGGCTGCGCGCCGCTTGTTCGCGCGTGGAACGATCGCGCGGACGTCGCGGCGCCGTGGGTCAACCCGACAACGATCGCCTACGGCATCAACGTGCCTAAAACACTGGGAGATTTTCTCGTGCTCGATATACTGCGCAAGACCAGCGGAACGGCGATCGCCATTGACGATTCGGATATCGCAACGACGCGCGAGCACGTGGGTCGCGAAGAAGGCATTCCCGTTGGACCGGAGGGAGCGGCGACATTGGCTGCCGCGCGAGCGCTTCGCAAAAGCGGGTGGATCGGTAGCGGCGAGCGCGTCCTGGCGATCAACACAGGTTCGGGACTCAAGTATCTTTGAGCGCCGCGCGCTCGCCTGAATGCTGACGCTCGACGCTCAGGTTTGACGGCGGCCTCGTGCGCGGCATACAATAGCGCCGTGGCCAAAGAGCACAGCGCCTCTGAAAAAGCAATCGCCAGCATACCGCAGGCGGTGCGCACCGTCAACATATCCGTCATGATCTCGCTGATCTCATTAGCGATCGCCGTGTTCACGCTTTTCTGGAGCGTGCGGCCGGCTAGCGTCGAGCCGCTCATGAGCGCGGTGTTCATCTCACGAGACGGAGGAACCCATATCAGTATCCCGATGAGTTTCGTCAATCGAGGGGCGCAGTCAACAGCGGTGGTCGCTGCGAAGCTCTATGAGTCGGGTGCAGGTGGGAACCTTGTGTGGGGAGCTGATTTTACCGCTGAACCCGACAAGGCGATCACAGCGATCACCGGCGCGCTCGGCCCAACAAATTCTTCGCTCTGGGTGCCGATCGTGATTCCCGCCAACGGCGAAGTGGAGCGCGTGCTTATCTTTCGACCGCAGACCGAACGCGACGATCAGCTCGCCGCGTCGAACTCAAAAGTCCTCTACAAGGTTGTGCTCTTACTAGCAGATGCGAAGGAAATTGAAACCAGCACGTACATCACTTGGCCGGACATAACGAACGCCGTGTTGAGACAGGGCAAAGGCGGAGTCGGGTCTATGGGCGCCGATCTCGATCGCTGGATCAAACAAGCGGATCCAAAACCGAAACCATAACTTAGCCCTCAAACCATTTCAACGCCCGGTCTCGAGATGCGAAGTAACCGGTTGGAAACGTAGCCACCGTGCCTTCGATCGCCGGCTGCTGGCCGCTCTCCACCGTTGGGGCGCCAGCCGGCATGAGAAACCCGAACCTCTTCACGCCTGCCGCGTTGTAACGCGGGATGATATTCGCTTGCCGCCATGGCTCGAACTCGGTCGAGGGCCTGTATCCCATCTCCGTGATATCGACAAGCGCGTTTGGAAAATGCGCCTGCTCTAAGAATTGGGCGAGCCGTGAAACTCCGTCTCTAAACTGCTGCTCGGACATCGACTTCGTGGCGCTCGACCAGCGCTGCTCGATCACTTTGTGGTCGTCGTCGCGCGTGTACGTTGCGAACTCGTCGCTGAACAGCTCAACCGTTGCTCCCATCGCTCGATTCCTTTCCGCCGCCCCTCAACGCTCTGGACACGATTGCTTGCCCTGAGCCCAGGCGGTTCGAGTCTCGCGACCGTCGCCACTGCTTCAGGCGTGGCCACGCAGCTGCAGGAGGACGAGGGCGATATCTGAATTGCCGCGTGACCGCGCGAAAGGGGATCGGATGCAGTACCGGTTTGCTATCGTATGTGCTGTCGCGTTGCTCGCCTTCGCGAGCGCGCGCGCACATGCGGCTGCGGAGAATATCGACCGCTGGTTCTTGAACGCAACGCATTACAACGAAACCGTCACCGCTAGCGAAACCCTGAAGCCGGATTTTCTGGGCGGCCCGACGATGAAGACGCAATGCACGTGGGATAGCAGCCGCAAAGCGCCTCTGCTGCAGAGCGGCATCTGGCAGCTCGTGAAATACGATCGTGCACACCACATCGGGCTGGCGGTCGCGACGACAGACCAATGCAGTTCATCGGTGTTCAAGGCGCCGGCGCCGCCCGTCAGTGCGCCCGATGCCGATCTCGCGAACTATGGTACAGGGAGGGGTTTAAAAATCGGCAGCCCTTACTCGCAGGTGCTGTCGCTGTACGGGCCGCCCGCCAAACACGGCCAACACTTCGTCGCGGCATATAACGCGAACGTCGCCGACACCGACCTTCATGGGAAGCCGATCAAGCTCCCCGAGACTATCACGATCGTGGTCGACAATGGAAAGGTCAGCGCAATCACGATCTACGTCGATATGGGCGGGCTTTTCTAGCGAGCTTTCGCTCGGGCGCTCGCCCGCGCGATGATCGCTTCGACGACCGGTCCTTTCGCGTCCGCGTACTCTTGCACGTACTTCCAGCTTTTGAGCGCGAGCTCTCGCTTCGTTCGTGCGTACAGTTCGCGATCGGCTGGATCTGCGCGTAGGTGATCGCGCAGCAGAAGCATGCGCTCGATTTCCGGCGATCCCAACGTGAAGACGTGCAGATTGATGTTGATGTCCGGTCCCTTGAACAGCCGGTGTTCGTGCCAGTCTGGCTCGCGTATTCTGAGCACGTAGCCGGCTGCTTGCAGCGGCGCGGCATATGCGGGTTCGTCGGCTGAGTTCTCAACTGCGAGCACGATGTCGATGATCGGCTTAGCGGTCAGTCCAGGAACGGATGTCGATCCTGCGTGTTCGACGAGCAGCGCCCGATCACCCAAGACGCGCTTGATCCGCTGGGCCTCGCGTTCAAAGTCCAGCGGCCATCGAGGATCGTACTCGACGAGGGTGATCGTGTCGTTCAAAACCGCCGGTTCACCGACCGTCGTCTGGCGGACGCGCTCTTCCACCGATCGCCCAGAATCAGGGGGTCGTTCAGAATCAGACATTTAGCTGCGATGTACCCCCGACGGACTGCAACTCGGTGCGGTGCTGGGCGACAGCGCGGTCTGGACGGGCGATCGCCTCGTAGATTGCACCGCCTGCGACGATGATGATCATGACGAGCAGCGTCACCCAGCCATAATTGAATAGCGCGCGGCCGCTCGACAGAGAGCTCGGCCAGACGATGTTCACGAGCATGAGCAGCAAGTAGAGTGCGGCGCCCACAGTGGCCGGCACACCCCATCCGCCCAGGGTGAAGACGCCGTTGGGCTTCCAGCCGCGCAGGCGCGCGAACAGCGCGCCGAACACGGTTAAGAAGAACGCGAGATAGATGCCGGAAGTCGCGAATGACACGAGCGCATATAACGCGTTGACGTTGGCGGGATAATCGAACCAAAGGATGTGGACGTTCTTGCTCGGATTGACCAGAACGAGGAGCAGGAACAGAAATGGAATCACCGTGCCGATGATGATCGCGTTGACGGGAGTTCTGTGGCTGGGTGAAATCCTTCGGATCCAATCCCGAAACGGGAGCCCGCCGTCACGAGCCAGCGCATAAGCCACGCGCGCGCCGGCACCCTGCACCGCGGTGCCGCAACTGAAGAACGCGACGATGACCATAACGAGAAAGAAATCTTGAAGCCATGGCGGCAGCGTGGCGAGGATCGTGTTGATGCCGCCTGTAGCGACGCCGCCGATGCCTGAAGAGGGAGTCGCCAGCAGTAAGCCGAGCACCAAGACAAACGACGCGATCCCGCCATATAAGAGCGCGGTCCTCATCGCTCGAGGTACTTGCCGTTGCGCATCGACGGTCTCTTCCGAGATGTCGCCCGCCGACTCGAAGCCATAGAAAATGTAGACGTTCGCGAGGATCGCGACCAGAGCCGCACCTGTCCACCAGTCACCGCTGAAATCTACCCCGAGCGGGTTGGTCTTCAGGTGCTCGACGTTTTGCGTGCTGAAGATGAAGCCGAGTTCTTGGTGAAACCCAGCGACCGCGAGCGCGAGAAATACTCCGAACGTCCCAATGGTCTCGACGTACACTCCAAAACGCGCCACCTGGCTCATGATCTTCGCGCCGACCGAGTTAAGGATCGCTGAGAGCACGATGATGCCGCCGGTGATGACGAAGATCGTCAGGTGATTTGCCGGGTCGAGCTTCGTCTTGAACACGATATTCGAAAGCGACGTGACGTAGCCGACGGCGCCGGAATCGACCGACGCCACCGTCGCCAGCAAAGCGAATCCGTAGATCCAGCCGATGAACCAGCCATAGCGGGCTCCGACATTGTATTTCCCGTACTGATAGAGCGCGCCAGAAAGCGGATACTCGCTCGCCAGTTCGCCGAAAACCAGCGCGACCAGCATCATGCAGCCGACCACGACGGGCATCGTCCAGAGATAGCGCGGTCCGCCGGTGCCCAGTCCCAGCGTGTACAGCGAGTACACGCCGACCATCGGGCTCAAGTAGCTGAAGGCAACCGAGAAATTGTCGAAGAGCGATAGAACTCGCGATAGTTCTTGACGGTAGCCGAGCGCTGAGAGGCGATCGCCATCGCCTGCCGCCTGTTCAAGTGCAGGATTCATGTCGAGCTCTGGACGGGGCGCCCGTAAAAAAGAAAGCCGCGAAGCTTCGTATACGCATATGAGACTCAGCGGCGCTTTCGCCGCGATATCCTCATCTCATTGCGGGAGCATAGCCAAAAGGCGGCATACTTGACCGCCATGGAGACCGACGCCGTCGTCATTGGTGCTGGTGCGGCGGGTTTAGCAGCCGCTCAACGCCTTGCTTCGCAGTCATTAGATGTGGTGCTTGTAGAAGCGCGCGACCGCGTCGGTGGTCGTGTGTGGACGCGGCCGCTCCCGCATTCAACGGCACCGGCGGAGCTTGGAGCCGAATTCATCCACGGCCCGGCCAGACAGACCATGGCGCTCTTGCACTCGATCGGTATTCGCGTCATACCGACCGACGGTGAATCATGGACGTGCTCGCAGAGCGGCGAGTTGCGCCGAGACGATCGTGACATTATCGAGATCCAGCGTATCTTCGATGCGGCCCGAACGCTGAAGCGCGATGAGAGCACCGACGAGTTTCTCCGGCGTCTCGAGCGCGACGACCAAACACGCGAGGCCGCGACGGAGGCGCGCACGTTTGTCGAGGGATTTGAGGCCGCCGATCCCGCGATCGCCAGCGCGCGCGCCATCGCCGACGAGCTCCATTCGGGCGTCGACTTGAGCGCCGCCCGGCCGCTTGGAGGGTATGCGCCGATGTTCGAGGCGCTCAAGAACTCGTGCATCGCGCAGGGCGTCCGACTGTGTCTATCGACAACCGTTCAGCGCGTCTCATGGCAACCTGGCTGTGCCATGGTGCGCACGCGCGATGCCGCCGGCGAAATCTCGGAGACGCGTGCGAAGGCGGTCATCGTGACGCTCCCGGTCGGGGTTCTGCGCCATCGCGGCGGCGCTTCGGACGTCTCATTCGAGCCAGAGCTGCCGCCGGAGAAGCGCGATGCGCTTGAAATGATCGAGATGGGCCACGTCGTCAAAGTGGTGCTCCATTTCAGAAGCCGATTCTGGGAGCGACTGAGAAATGGAGCGTACCGCAACGCCGCGTTCTTTCGTTGCGAGGGGCAGCCATTCGCCGTGTTTTGGATGCCACTCGATTCCGATGGTTTTTGCATCGCATGGGCGGGCGGACCGAAGGCGGTGGCTCTGCTTGGCGCGACGTCGACAGAACTGATAGAGCTCGCATTGAACGGCTTTGGCGCTCTGTTCGCCGCACCCGAACTAGCGCGAGAGCAATTCGTAGGCGGTGAAATGCACGATTGGAGCGACGATCCGTTCTCGCGCGGAGCGTACAGCTACATCAAAGTCGGTGGCCTATCGGCTCGGGCGGCGCTGGCATCGCCGGTTGAAAAAACCCTGTTCTTCGCCGGCGAGGCGACAGCGACGGACGGACAGGGAGGCACGGTGAATGGCGCCCTCGTGACCGGTGAACGCGCCGCGCGCGAAGCGGCCACCGCGCTTGGAGTGCAAAACGAAACGCGGCTTGGAGGAGCGTGATGACTGAATCGGCATCGTCAATGCTGCCCGAGTGGTCCAGTTTCTACGTGATGACCGGTTCATCAGCCGCCGCGCTGACCGGCTTGATGTTCGTCGTGATCACGCTGGTGATGAACACCGAACGCGTGCGCAGAAACCCAGAAGGCATCTCGACGTTCAGCACGCCGACCGTCATGCATTTCAGCGCGGCCCTGCTCTTTTCGGCGACGCTCTGCGCACCGTGGCACACGTTAGTCGACGCAACCGTGCTGATCGGACTAGTCGCGCTCGCCGGCGCGGTCTATATGCTGCGCATCATGTATCAGACAAGGCGTACGCGCGAGTACAGCGCGGACCTCGAGGACTGGTTGTGGTACAACATCATCCCGTTTCTTGCATATATCCTTATGCTCGGCGGCGCGATCGGCTTGCTTGCATTTCCGGCGAAAGCGCTCTTCGTTCTCGGTGGAGGCGTCGTGCTACAGCTGTTCGTCGGCATTCGCAACGCGTGGGATGTAGTGACATACATCGCCGTCTCAGGCCCTCCGCCGGCGTCGAACTGAGCTGGAATCAGACGGGTTAGGGGCGATCTTTGTAGAGCTCCGGACTTGGCGACGGCATTGACGATCGTGTCCAGACCGTTCCATCCGCGTATTCGATTTTCAGCGGCTCGCATTTCAACTGGAGCCCCTTGGGCGGTTCGAGATTTGGATTCACGCCGTACTTGCGCTTGATCTCGGCGTTGGGCGAGAACGTGCCGACGTCGCGCGCCTCCGCGACCAAGACGCCTCGGTATTCCGCGCCGAACTCGATGACCTTCATCTCCTTATTCGTGACGTTCACGAAGTCGATGAAGAGATTCGACGATCCGGACGTCGGAGGCTGATAATACGACGCTCCCAAGGGGTCGTTGAAGTAATACGGCGCGCCGGGCGTCCAGCCGCTCGTGTATCCCGTGAAGCCGGTCGTGCTCGAATAACCTCCGGCACGACCACCGCGGATCTCAAGATCGCAACGATTGACCTTTAAAGGACTCGAAGATGTCGAAGCGACCGCGCCGCTCCAAACCATGAGAAAAACACCAGCGACAAAACACGAGCGTAGCACGAACTGTTTCATAGTCATAGCCGACAGATGATATGTGACATGACATGATACCTGCTAGGCGCGACGTACATAGATGTCTCGCACAGGAGCGATTTGGGCTGCCCCTGAAGCGCGCCCAAGCGACACGCACGATCGTATCGCAGAAGGGGAGTTAGATATAATGGCAAGAGCTGTAAGACGCAGCAAACGCAGAGTGAAACGCGCGGTCAAGCAAGCAGGCCGCGAGATCAAGCGCGCAGTGCGTAAGGCGCGGCGGAAGATTCGTCGGGCGAGGCGTAGAGCTTAAGCACACAGACCATTTTTGACTAGCGGCCGGTTCTTACGGAATCGGCCTTTTTCTTGCGCCTTGCGGCAAGGTACCATAAACGAAAACGACGCGCGAGAACACTCACAGTCCCGTTAGCCCGCGTTTTTAACCGGCCAGATGAAGGTCATCTGGAAACGGACGAACCCGTATGGCGCAAACCTCGGGCGCACGACATTGCCGTAATACCCAAGCTGGTAGGAGATCGGTAATTTAAGCCACGTATTCGTGTTCGTAATTGCCAGCCCGATGGGCACAGTCCACTTCTGACTGTCGGGCTCGTTCCAGTTCGCGGTGATGACCGGGGACTCGGTGAGCGTCCACCCCTTGCCGAAATTGTAGTTGATGAAGGGCTGTGCGAGAAAGCTGTTCAGTGTGTTCTGCGGCGTGTTGCCCGGCCCAGCGACATACCAACGCTGCGTCACAAGCATCCATAGAACCCAACTGCCGGGCATGACGAGCCCGACCGCGTTGATGCCGGCTCCGAATTGTTGCGTGCCAAGACCCTTGGTCACGGTCGGAAACGAGAAGATGGGGCCATAGCCGTAGATGAAACCGTTCGGACTGACCTTGGGCGCAAAATAGTGATACACGCGGTGAACAGGCGCTCATAGTTCATGTTAAACTCACTCTCCCATAAAAAGCGAAGCGCCGCCATCGCGAACGCGAATTGACGGCGCTCCCTTTCCTACGTGGTTTATGTCGACGGGGCAGGAGCAGGGGCAGCCTGGGCTGGGGCAGCGATATTGGTCAAAGACAGCGTCTCTGAATTGAGCTCGTATTCCCCAGCCTGCACGAGATGGTTCGGATTCGCGCAGATCACGCTGTTCTCAGGACCATAGATCACCACCAAACCTTGAGGACCGCACTGAACTTGCGTGAGCTGATAACTCGATAGCAACGACGCTCCCGGGCTGTTCGGCTGCACTTCATACGACGTGATGTGCTCGTGCGTCACCGGATCATCCCAAATGCCGAAAACGGCCGCGGTGGTCATGCCGATCGCTAAGCCGCCCCAGAACCCGCCGCCCCAATAACCGTACGCCGGGTACCATGGGTACCCGCCGTTCCACCCGTACGCGCCGCCTGCATAGACCGGATTGTTGATGACGGTGTTTCCGCTATTGTTGATGCCGCCGCCGCCGGGCCGATTGGCGCCGTTACCTGGTCGGCCAGCGCCACCTGGGCCACCAACACCGCCGGGTCCGCCGACGCCGCCCGGACCACCAACGCCACCTGGGCCACCAACACCTCCGGGTCCGCCGACCCCGCCGGGACCACCAGGACCACCGGGTCTACCGGCTCCGCCTGGCCCGCCAACGCCACCGGGCCCTCCAACGCCACCAGGGTTGCCAACACCACCAGGGCCACCCGGCCCGCCGGGGCCGTTACCAGGTCGATTTCCGCCGGCCGGCAGCTGGCCCGCACTCGGCCCGTTCCCAAGTCCTCCGGACGGCCGCGTAGATACGCTTGGGCCACCGCCGCGGTTACCGCCGCCAAGACCGCGCGATGCACCGACGTCTCGGTTCATGTTGAATCCGCCGCCGCCCCCGCGACTGCCGCCCCCGCGCGAGCCGCCGCTGAAGCCGCCGCCGCCTCGGCTACCACCGCCACCACGGCCGCCTCCGCCACCACGGCCGCCTCCGCCGCGCGCGTCTGCAGCAGTCAGCGGCGCCCACAGTAGCATCAGAAGGATCAGGATCGATGCGAATATCTTCATTTGTTCCACTTATCGATGGTGCCCGTTACGTTCACTATGGTGCCGATCTTGGTGACGAGCGAAAGCATGATCCCCTTCGGGCCAAGTTGCTGCGACGTGTGCGGAAGAGGTTGTTTCGAATCGGTCTTGTTCAGGTAGACCGTGCCGTAGTGCAAATCCAACATTTGGTTTTTGCCGCCTTGGACAAGGTTCAACTGATCGGCTAGGCAGCGGATGACATTTCCGAGGTCGAAGCACGCTGCTCGGTCGATGACAATCGTTCCCTGCTTATCGGCGGATGTGATGCGCAACGTCTTATTCGTGATGACGATCGACGAATCGGGATAGTTCTGTATGGATCCGTCACTTTGCTGAACTTGAACCGTTGCGGTCGCTTGCGCGCGCGAAAAACATGCGCCGAAGATCAGCGCCGACGTGACGAGTGCGATGGCTCCAACGCGCATCGATTGCTCCGTTCGGTCAGGGTTGAGGCCCGAGGTTTCGCCCAGGGCACGGCATCATACTTTCTCGATTTTCGGGGAACTAGGCGTCCCTAAAGATGATACAAGCGACGTGCGATGATGAGAAACCTGAGAAGTCGACAGCTAGGGTAATGCGAACGTCTCACCATGGCCATCAAGACCAGGAATAATCGCTATCTCGAACGCGGCTCGAGGTTCGCGACGCTGGAAGAACGGATCGAAGCCGGCAGGGCACTCCGTAAACAGGTTCCTCGAAGCAGCCAAGCAGTCTGGCTACCGCCCCGAAACCGCCCCGATCCCGTCGAGCTTCTCGACGGTCAGAATGCAACGCGCGTCCCCGAACTCGTTCCCATCCGCTGGGGCAGGATGCTGGAATCGGCCTTCGCCTTCATGCGTGGCTCAGCGATCGTCATGGCGACCGATCTCGCGTCGACGCCGAACAGCGGCATTCGAGTGCAAGCGTGCGGCGATTGCCATCTGCTCAACTTCGGCGCGTACGCGACGCCTGAACGGAATCTGATCTTCGACATCAACGATTTCGACGAAACGCTGCCCGCGCCGTGGGAGTGGGATGTCAAGCGTTTGGCGGCCAGCATCGAGCTTGCCGGGCGATTCCGATCATTCTCCCCGACCGAACGAGCCGATGTCGTGCGCGGTATGGTTCGATCGTACCGCGACTACATGCACGAGTTCGCCCTGATGACGGCGCTTCAGGTCTGGTATTTGCGGCTCGATGAGGCGGCCCTTCGGCGTCGTTTCGCTCGAACGGGCGCTGCCCGCAAGACCATGCAGCGCAGCATCGCCCAGGCGAAGAGCCGCACAATGGAAAGCGCGTTCGTCAAGATGACAAAGGTCGTCAACGGGCGCCGCAGGCTCGTCGACCAACCGCCCGTTCTTTACCATATAAAGGAAAGTCAAGGCCACCGGTTCCTGAACGCAGCCTTCGAGCAGTACCTCACGACGGTCCGTGACGACCTACGTCTGTTGATCGATCGCTATCACGTCGTCGATATGGCGATCAAAGTGGTCGGCGTAGGCAGCGTCGGAACGCGATGCGGCGTGCTTCTCCTAATGGCCAACGACGGGGATCCGTTGTTGCTGCAGGTCAAAGAAGCAAGCCGCTCAGTTCTGGACGTTTACGCAGGACGCAGCAAGTACAACAACCACGGGCAACGGATCGTCGTCGGTCAGCGCGTGATGCAAGCCGCGAGCGACACGTTTCTTGGCTGGACGACGCTGCGCGGCCGTGACTACTATATCCGGCAGTTGCGCGATATGAAATGGGCGCTCGATCCGACCAATGTCGGGAGGCAGCGATTGATGCGCTACGCGCGAGGCTGTGGCGCGACGCTCGCTCGGGCGCACGCACGATCGACGGATCCGGCGGTCCTCGCCGGCTACCTTGGCAATGGGGCCACCTTTGACGATGCGATGGCCGAATTCGCGCGATCGTACGCCGATCAAGCCGAACGAGACTACGCGCTTCTGCAGGCGGCCGCAAAATCGAAGCGCATTAAGGTCAGACGCGGCTAGTCAGCGAGTCGGCTGAAGCAACCCGAACACAGCACCCTGCGGATCGGCCATCACCGCGAAGCGAACCATGCCGGGAACGTCCGTCGTGCCCATCAAGGCACGCCCGCCGAGGCGTTTGGCTTTTGCGACCGCCTTGGCGCAGTCGGCGACCTTGAAATACGTGAGCCAACTGGGCGGCAGCTTCTTCATCGGCGTCGGCCACATGCCGCTGATGCCTTCTTTTCCAAGCTTGAACAGATAGTACGCATCGGGTCCAAACGATTGCTCGTCGATCTTCCAGCCAAAAACTTTCGCGTAAAACGGGCCGGCGAGTTTTGGCTTTGGCGTGTTCAAGTCGTGCCAGGTCATCGAGCCCGTCTCGCCCTCGACGCCGGCGCCCGCATGCTTGCGCGGCTGCCACGCCGCCACCGGCGCGCCGGTCGGATCTTGTACGATCGCCATACGACCGTGCACCATCACGTCCATCGGTCCCACGGCCACTTTGCCCTTGGCGCTCTTGGCGGCTTTTGCGGTGGCATCGGCGTCCTTGACCCGGATGTACGGAAGCCAGAACGGCGGCACTTTCGCTTTGCGTTGGTCGGGCTGCATGGGGTAAATCGCGCACACGTCTTTGCCGCCAAGTTGCATCATCGAGTACATCTCGCCGTTGCCCATCGGGAAGTCCTTAGCGGTCCAGCCGAACATGCCGCGATAAAACTTTTTCGCGGCGGCGGTATCTTTCGCGCCGAGGTCCGTCCAGCAAAACTCGCCAGGCTTGAATCGCACTGCCATCGTGATACTCCTTATGCTTTAGGTTTGCGCCCGCTGACGACCGGGACCATCCACACCGCGTAGCCATGAGGATCGCGGATATTCGCGATCATCTGATCGAAATAGGCGATGGCGGATTCCCGCGAGATCGGCGTCAGCTCGCCGATCGAGTCCGAATAACCATCGCGCCATGCGCTTATGATCAATGCGAAATCATCGCGCGAGCGCAGGGTGTCGACAACGACGTACTCGACTGCGATCTCATCGAATTTCAGATCTGCGAGGACGCCATACGCATTCCGGCCGATGAACAGATCCGTGTTGGTCGCCGCCCCGAATTTCGCCGGACCGATGTGCCAGAAGTCCGACGGATCCAGTTTGGGACCGCGCTGGAAATGCAGCATCCCATAGTCCTCGGGGATGAGGTGGAGGTACCCTCCGGGTCGCGTCACCCGCGCCAGCTCGCCGATGACGGCGCCCGGATGCGGAATCGAGTGCAGGACATGACGGCAGACGACCAAGTCGTACGACGCTGGATCCGCGGGCAGCTCGTAGATGCTTTGATGCGCGAACGAGACGCGAGAAGCAAGGGCGCCTGACCGTTGGCGGGCCAGCTCGAGATGGCTGTCGATGATGTCTATGCCGAGGATGTTCGCCTTCGGGTAAAGTTCGGCGAGCCGCGTCGTGATCTCGCCTGTGCCGCAACCCGCGTCAAGAATCTGGGGAGAGCTCGGTAGCGCATAACGCTGGAACAGCGGCTTCTCTTGGGGCCAAATCGCGCGCGCCTGCGCGGCGAGATTGCGCACCATCGACTCATCGGCCATCTGCTTGGCTTGCGGATTTAGATCCTCGACCACGGCGGCAGTCTTAGCGCGCGCCGGGCGAAATACTTTGCGCGCTCGGCGGGGTCGTTCCGCGCGGGCCTAGCTTGAATTCATAGCCGAGGTAGCCGGCAAAAACATTATCGCCGTGAATCCCGCGGCCGAAGGATGCTAAGAGCGCATGCTCCGCGCCTAACGGAGCGATGAAGCCCACACCGATTCCCGTTCTTGACTCTTCCCCGATCGTCTGGGAGCCTGAATGATAGATTTCCACGCCGACGGTCGCGCCGCCGGAGAGCT
>DASRXC010000137.1:0-6690 GCA_035654355.1 Binatus sp. (SeqCode) | reverse complement strand
CGGATACGATCCGACCGCGCCCGTCGGGATGAGCACGTTCTGCCGGTCTATCGCATTTGCGAGATCGCTGGCTTGAAGCCCGAGCTTGGCAAGACGGTCCGGACGGACCCAAGCGCGCATCGCATAGTTCTGCTCGCCGATAAGATTGCTGCCGCCGATTCCCGGCACCGAAAGCAGCGGATTGAGCAGATTGAGCGTCGTGTAGTTACTGAGAAACAGGCGGTCGTAGGAGTTCGTCGGCGAATACAGCGCGACGACCATGAGAATCTGCGGCGATTTCTTTTGGACCGTTATTCCGAACCGGTTAACGGCTTCCGGCAGACTGCCGGTGGCTTGTGCCACGCGATTTTGAACGTCGATCAAGGCCTTCTGAATGTCGGCGCCGACTTTAAACGTACAGTTGAGCGTATACTGGCCGCTCGAGGAGCTCGTCGACTGCATGTAGATCAAGTTGTCGACGCCGACGACCTCGTTCTCGATCTGCGTGGCGACGGTTTGCTCCACCACGGACGCGCTCGCGCCGATGTAGGTGGTCTGCACTTGGATCAGGGGCGGCGAGATCGGCGGGAATTGCGCGACCGGCAGCGTGAGGATCGCGACGGTGCCGACCAGGACGATCACGATGGACAGCACCATCGCGAAGATCGGGCGCGAGATGAAGAAATGAGCCAAGGGCTAGCTCGATTTCACGGTGACTTTGGCCCCCGGTTTCAGCTTTTGCGTGCCTTCGATGACGACGCGATCGCCCGCGCTCAACCCGGAGTTCACGATGAAAGACTGTTGGTACTGTGGCCCAAGCATCACCGTACGCAGTTCGACTTCGTCGTTGTCACCGACGATATACACCGTGTCGACGCCTTGCGACTTGATGATGGCGGTTTGAGGCACAAGCAGTGCGTTGGGCCTGCGTTCGATCGTGAGCCGCACGCGCGCAAAGCCGCCCGGTCTCAGTAGACCATCCGGGTTTGGAAAGCGCGATTCGACGATGAGCGTGCCGGTCCGGGGATCGACGGTCGGACTGATCGTGTACACGCGTCCTGTATGGTCAAAGGTCTTATCGTTGGCGAGCACGAGCCGCAGATCTTGATCGCGCAGCGGCTGGACGTCCGGATCGCCGCGCTTGCCCGAGAGCGCGAGAAACGTCGCTTCATCAAGCGCGAACGTGACCTTGATCGGGTCGATCGACGTGATCGTGTCTAATACTTGCGTGCCGGAGCCGCCCACGACATTGCCGACGTCGAAATTGCGGAATCCGATCATGCCGGTGACCGGTGCGTTGATGGCCGTATAGCCCAAGTTGATGGTGGCGAGCTCGACGGCGGCGTTTGCGGCCGCGACTTGCCCTTGCGCGGCGGCTACGTCTCCCTTGGCCGCTTCGGCCACTTGGATCGAATTGTCGAGTTCTTTTTGCGGGATCGCTCTATCGGCGGCGAGCGGCCGGTTTCTGGCGACGGCGATGTTCGCACGCGTGAGCGCGGCCTGCCGTGAGAAGAGCGCACCTTGTGCCTGCTCGAGTTGCGCCTGAGCCGCGTCGAGCGCCGCCTTAAACTCGTTCTGCTGGATCAGAAAGATGAGATCGCCCTTATGAACGATGTCGCCTTCCTTGAATGGCGCGCGCTCCAGAACGCCTTGCACCCGCGCTCGTACCTCGACGCGATCGATCGCGCCAATCGTGCCTTGGTAATCCTCAGAGATCGGCACGGTCTCTTTGCGGACCGTCTCGACCTTCACCACGACGGGCGGCGGCGGTGCGTTCGCCTCGTTCTGATTTTCAGGACTGCTGCCGCCGCATCCCAACGGCACGAGGCTCGCGGTGAAAATGCACGCGCTCGCCAAGCCCTTCACAATCCGCACGTACGCCGGATCCGTGAACGCCGGATACGTTTTAGACCGACGCGTTCGCAAACTCACCGTCTTTCTGGAGGAGGTGGATTCGCGTGGTTTCCTTGAGGCCCCGGGTTGACAGCAAAGAAGATGTGCTATCTAGCATCACAACGCCTTGTGCCTCTTTGCCAAGGATTTTGCGTTCGCAACCCGACAACAACCGCATTTCCCAGGAGAAACGGCACAAAGGTTCTACAGAAAGCCCGTCGCGAAGAGCACGGGCCCCTGAAAGGCGATCGAGTGAACGCTGGAATTTTTTTCGTCCGCCTGGCATTTGCCACATTGTCGTTATGGCTTGCTTGCGCGGTTGTCGCCGGCGCGCAACCCAGCCCGTCGCCGTCACCAACGCCCACGCCTACCGCAGCGCCGAGCGTTCCCGCGCCGCCGCCATCCGGCGCCCCAGGACCGTCGCCGGTGCCGGCATCAGGGCCTGCGTTCTATAACATGGTCGAGGACATCGACAGCCCGTACGACATCGATCGCAACGCGACCGCCTACTATTACTTCCAGAAGAACACGAACGGAAGCGCGAAGGCGAAATACGAGTTGCGCTACGGTCGAGATCTTTGGAATGACAACGCGATCCTACGCATACGGATCCCGTACTGGACGCAGTATCCAAACTCGGGAAACCCGTTCAGCGGGTTGGGCAACATCGAGATTGGCTACGCGTACAATGTGTCGTCGAAGCCGTTCGATCATTCGCTCGAATTTCGTATCGCGTTTCCGACTACCACGAATCACGTGGTGAGCAACGACACGCAGATCAAAGGCTTCTATACCACCAAATGGAAGTGGCCGGGCGGCGCGGCGATCTACGTCAACGAGTACGACCAGAGCATTATCGTACCGCCGGGTGCGTCGTGGACGAGCTACTACGAGGGCAAGTTCGACATTCCCAATTACAAGATCACGCCCGGCATCACCGTCGCCGCCATTTACAACTTCCGCGTCCTGTTCGACACGAACGGCACGTATAAGCCGGCTGTCGGTGGGACGATATTCGGCAATTTCAACGACGTCGCAGTATCACTGACGGATACGTGGGGCTACGGTCCCAACGCGCTATGGAAGTATAAACCCGAGGTCAACGTCACCGCCAAGTTTTAAGCCAATCCCCGCCTGAGGAGCACGACCCATGAGCACCGAGACCACCACCAAATCTGATCCGTTGGAGAAGTTCCGCAAGTTGGACACGATCAGCCCGTTCGAGCTCAAAGACGAGCTCGGCCGCATCGCCAACCTCGCAAAGGACACCCAGACGTTTTTAAACGCGGGGCGCGGCAATCCGAACTGGATCGCGACGACGCCGCGCGAGGCCTATTGGCTGTTCGGCACGTTCGGGATCGAAGAGTCGAAACGGGTCTGGGATGACAAAGACCTGGGCGGCATGCCTGATAAGAATGGCATTGGCGCGCGCTTTGACGCCTTCATCGCCAAGCACGCGAAAGATCCCGGCGCCGAGATGCTCAAGCGCGGCATCGAGTACGGAGTCAAAGAGCTCGGCTTCGAAAAGGATGCCTGGGTGTACGAGCTGACCGATGCGATCATCGGCGACATGTATCCAGTACCACCGCGCATGGGCGTGCACATGGAAAAAGTCGTGTGCAAGTATCTCGTCCATGAGATGTGCGGCGACTCGCCGCCTGCCGGGAAATACGACGTCTTCGCAGTCGAAGGCGGAACCGCGGCGATGTGCTACATCTTCGACACGCTGATGGTCAACGGCTTGCTCAAGCGTGGCGACAAGATCGCGCTCGCGATGCCTACCTTCACGCCATATATCGAGATCGCGCACCTCGATCGCTACTCGTTCGAGATCGTCGAAGTCAACGCGAGCAGCCTCTACGAGTCGGGCGCGCACTCGTGGCAATATCCGGATAGCGAGATCGACAAGATCGCCGACCCGGCGATCAAAGCGTTCTTCGTCGTCAACCCGAGCAATCCGCCGTCCTACGCGATGGCGCGCTCGTCGCTCGAGCGCATCACCAAGATCGTGCGCGAGAAGCGCAAGGATCTCATCATCATCACCGATGACGTCTACGGCACGTTCGTCGAGGGCTTCGAGTCCTTGATGAAATGGGCGCCGCGCAATACGATCACGGTGTACTCGTTCTCGAAGTACTTCGGCTGCACCGGATGGCGTCTCGGCGCGATCGCGGTCCACGAGAACAACGTCTTCGACGAGATGATCGCGGCGCTTCCGGAGAGCGAGAAACAGCGGTTGCGCAAGCGCTACGGGCCGCTGACGCTCACGCCGGACAAGATCAAGTTCATCGACCGCCTCGTCGCCGACAGCCGGCAGATCGCGCTTAATCACACTGCTGGACTTTCGATGCCCCAGCAAGTGATGATGACGTTCTTCGCGCTGTTCGACTTGACGGATACCGGCGCCGCATACAAGCACCTGACGCGCAAGATCTGCCAGTCGCGGCTCGAGCAGCTATGGAAAGGCATGAACTTGCCGCTCGTGCCCGATCCGCTGCGCGCCGGCTACTACTCGACCTTGGACCTCATGAAGTGGGCCGAGCTCACGTACGGCGACGGATTCATGAAGTACCTGGCCGCCAACTACCACCCGTTGCAGATCGTCTTTGCACTTGCAACCTACCACGCGATCGTGCTCTTGAACGGAAGCGGCTTCGGCGCGCCGGATTGGTCCGTGCGCGTGTCGCTGGCCAATCTCCCCGACAAGGCATATAAGGAGATCGGCGCCGACCTGGTGCAAGTCGCACAGACTGCGCTCGAGCGCTGGAAGCAGCAGGAGGCGAAGGCGAAGGCCTAGCTCGCGGGTCCATTCCGACACACGGGCCGGGTGTGCCGCTGGAGGCCGCACCCGGCTCGATTATTTTGCAAGAACCGCGGCAGTCGTGACGAATGCCGCGCATCCGACCGGCCAAAGAACTATGGCAAAGACGAAGATCGACGCATATCTCAAAGACGTTGAGCCCGCGAAACGGCGCGCGTTGACGCGCATCCGAACGCTTGCCAAGAAAGCGGTCCCAGGGGCCGAAGAGACGATCTCATACGGCATGCCGACGCTCAAGATCGATAGCAAACCATTCCTCGGTTTCGACGCGCACGCGAAGCACATCGGCCTCTACCCATTCAGCGGCCGCGTGATTCCGGCGCTCAAAGACAAGCTGCGCGGCTACGAGTGGTCGAAAGGTGCGTTGCGTGTGCCGCTCGACAAGCCGATCTCAGAGCGTTCGCTCAAAGCCCTCATCGCCGCACGGCTCAAGCAGATAAAGGCGGAAGGCCGCGAGCGCTAAAGCAGTCGTCCGCTGTCCGTGGGCGGGCGACGATTCACTGATGGTCGCGTATCACGATCGTGAGTGGGGCGTGCCGGTCCACGACGATCGCCGGCTGTTCGAATTCATCGTACTGGAGGGGGCGCAAGCCGGCTTGAGCTGGTCGACGATCCTGAAGCGGCGCGAGGCCTATCGCGCAGCGTTCGCCGGGTTCGATCCCAAACGCATCGCCCGCTTCGATCGGCGCAAGATCACCGCGTTGATGCGCGACGATGGGATCATCCGAAACCGGCTCAAGATCGAGGGAACCGTGCAGAACGCGCGGGCGTACATGGCGCTGCGCGAGCGCGGTATGACCCTGGATGAGTTCATGTGGGCATTCGTCGGCGGCAAACCGATCGTCAACAAGCGAACGAGAACATCGCAGATCCCAGCGTCGACCGCGATCTCGGACCGCATGAGCAAAGCCATGAAGCAAGCAGGCTTCACGTTCTTCGGCACCACGATCTGTTACGCGCACATGCAGGCGGTCGGGATGGTCAACGACCACGTCGTGACCTGTTTTCGTTACGACGCACTGCGCGGGCGCACGTAAGCCGCGCTCAGCGCCTTTTCGTGCGGGCTTTGGGTTTTGCCGCGGCTTTTGTGGGTTTCTTCGCCTTCGGCTTCATCTCGGCGGCGAAGTTGAGCGCGCGCTCGATCCATGTCGACAAGGCGCGGCGGTCGCGCAGCATCGAGGCCGGGAGCAAGACGTATTCTCGCATCGGGCGGCCAGGCATTGGTTCGAACTGCCGCGCGCCTTTTTTCTTGATCAGATCTTCGCGCTGTGCATCGGGTAGGCGCAGGATCATACCGTCCCCGTACAACCCCATGAAGAGATTGCCGTTTACGAATCCGCTCGGATAGCCGAACATCTTGCGCTGCACGACCGGCGGCCCTGGAACGACTTGCGCGAACAGCTCGACCATGGCCGAAGACGACTTAGGCATTTTCATCGCTACCTACCGATCCAATGTCATGCCGTCGCCCACGTCTGAGTTGCCTTCGAAGAATCCGAGTGAGTTGACCTCATCGGCGTGCGCGCCGCGGTACCGCAAGATGTACAGGCCGTTGCGGATGTCGACGACGTAGATGAGCCCACCTTTGATGATGGGATAGCTCCACATCGTGACCTTACTGCTGCCGCGATTGAGCGCCGGGTCTTCGGTGGCGACCTTTTCAAGCGGCGCCGGTGAGTAGAAGCCAGCTTGCACCGGGTGCGCCGGGTCTGAGATGTCGGTGACCTGAACGCCGCCGGAGTGCCATGTGACGATTGCCAGATCGCGCAGCACCGTCGGATTGTGCGAGGAGAAACTCGTGTACTGCTGGGTGAGCGGATCGTTGCTCTGCGTGCTACAGAAAGATGGCTGATCCTGAGCGATACGATATTCGCCGACGATGACCGGGTGTGACGGATCGGCGATGCTGATAAGACGCTGCCAACCCCACGGGCAACCCAGCCTGGGGTCGGTGAACGTGCCGTAGACCTCGTCGGTGGTGACCACCAGTTGGCGCT
>DASRXC010000136.1:0-2134 GCA_035654355.1 Binatus sp. (SeqCode) | reverse complement strand
GCTCGAAGCCTGGAATGAGGCAGGCGTTATCGGCCTGAACGGTCTTTACGGTGTCGATTTCCATGTCCGTGGGTGATTCGAGATGCAGCGCCGCAAATGCTCCAAGTTGGCGCACGGCGTGCTCCGACATCTGCCGCAGCGCGGTCTGAACTACTTCGGGCGAAAGGCAGTCTGCCGCGTAATAACCGAGGCTGCGTTTGGTCTCGACGGTGAGCGCCCATGGGAGCACGCGACGCGCTTCGGCGATGGTTGTCTGGTCACCAGAGACCAAAGCGACTGGCACGCCGTAGTGCCCGGCAAACGCCGCGTTGATCGGCAGCTCGCTCACCACGTCGCCGTTCAAGCGGCACTCGTAGATCATACGAGGGCTGTAGCTGTGACCCATGACCGCCTCGGCATCGCCGATCGCGCCATGATAGCCGATGAAGAACGCCGCCGCGCAGTCGCTGGTGAGACCTTCGAGCATGTAGTCGCGCTTGATCCTGCCGCTCACGACCTGCGCTCTCCGATCGATCGCTTCGATCAGAAGGTTGCGCATCGCCGAGTGCGAGTCGTTGACGATGACGCGCGCGGCTCCGCCGGCGAACGCGCCGTCAACAACCGCGTTGGCTTCCGCGGTCATGATGCGACGGGCGCGACGGTACTCGGGAGTGTCGGATGGACGCACCTCATCCCAATGGACGAGCGTGGCACAGCCTTCCATGTCGATAGAGACGAAGATCGTGATCGGTGCGGCGCGCGTCATCGCAGCGCGCGCTTCCACCGGTTGACAAAGGCATCCTCGGCGCGCGCGCAAAAGTGCGCGCGATGAAGTCAACCGTACCTCCGATCACATCGCGCTGGACCACCGACGTGCTGCTTGCCGACGGTGCGACGGGTACGTTGTTGCTCGAGCGTGCGCCGGCCGCGACGACCTGTGTCGAGCGCCTGAATCTCGATGCGCCGCAGCTCGTCGTGCGCGCGCACAGGGACTACATCGCCGCTGGCGCCCAACTCATCGAATCGAACACGTTTGCGTCAAATCGCCTCAAGCTCGCGGCGCACGAGTTGCGCGAGCATCTCGCAGAGATCAACGCCGCCGGCGTGCGGCTCGCCCGAGAAGCGGCTGCGGGGCAAGCCTATGTTGCGGGTTCGATCGGGCCACTCGGCGCCCTCATGCGGCCATTCGGCCTCGTCGACCATGGCGAGGCGAGCGAGGTCTTCGCCGAGCACATCGCTGCGGTGACGTCCGAAGCGCCTGATCTGCTGTTACTCGAGACGTTCGGCAGCGTCGATGAGGCGTTGCTGGCGCTTGCGGCCGCAAAGCGCATCGCCGGCGGATTACCAGTCGTCGTTTCGCTGTCCGTGATCGAAGACGGCAAGACGCCGGGCGGCGATCCGCTTTTAACGGCGTTGCGCAGACTGCGCGAGGCGGGCGCAGACGCCCTCGGCGTCAACTGCGCCGTCGGACCGCAGGGCATCTACGACGTTCTGGCTCCCGTCATATCGCACATCGATGCGCCGATGTTCGTCATGCCCAACGCCGGCTATCCGCACCGCATCGACGACCGCGCGGTCTATCAATCGTCGCCAGAGTATTTCCGTCGCTTCGCGCGCGATTTCGTCGCGCTGGGCGTCAATGTCGTCGGCGGCTGCTGCGGAACGACGCCCGATCACATCGCAGCCATGCGCGTTGAGGTGCTGGGCAAAAGCGTGCAGCCGCGCGCGCGCTCGGTCGCAGCGGCGGTCGAAGAGCGGGCTCCCGCGACTTCCGAGCGGACAGTGCTGCCCGCGCAGCGGCCGTTCACAGCGTTCGAGCGCAAGCTCGGCCGCGAATTCGTCACCACCGTCGAAGTATCGCCGCCGCGCGGCGTCGATTATTCCCACGCGCTGGCGGGCGCACGCTTGCTTGAAGATGCCGGCGCTGACGCGGTCGACATCTCAGACAACCCGACCGCGCGGTTGCGCATGTCGAGCACCGCGCTCGCGCACCTCATCATGCGCGAGACAAAACTGGCGACGATCCTGCACTTCACGTGCCGTGACCGCAACCTACTCGGCCTGCAAAGCGAATTACTTGGCGCCGGCGCGCTCGGCGTCACTGCCATTCTCGCGCTGACGGGCGATCCGAGCAACGTCGGCGATTTCCCAAAGG
>DASRXC010000135.1:0-6146 GCA_035654355.1 Binatus sp. (SeqCode) | reverse complement strand
TGACTCGATGGCGGTCCAACCTTGGCGCGTCGTCCCTTGATAATCGAAGAACATCTCGCCAATGGCGCCCGCGGCCTGCGCTGCGCCGAGGCACCACCCGAGCTCGGCTGGCGACGGCGAGCCCGTTCGTCCCAAATCGGTGGTTTGCCCCGCCACGTTGACAGGCACGTTGCGGCCGGCGAGCGATCGCGTCAGCGACACCACCTGCGAGCAGTTGTCCGCGACATCCGTCTGCTCGTAGACGTGCGATGACCGGAAATGATGCCAGTATTCCATCGGCTGCATGACACTTGCATAGCGCGCAATGCGCGAGTACGGATACTCGTCGTTTGTGTAATGCCTCATGCTCGGCGAGATCACGGTCGCGATCAGCAAATAGTCCGGTCCCACTGCGTCGCGCGTCATATGCATGTAGTCGGCGATGCGTTCGCGCGCGGCCGCGCCGTGGCCCATGTAGTTATCGCCGGGCTCGAGGTCGAGCGCAAGGCCGGCGAAACCGTTGCCCGCCGCAGTGCGGTAGCGAGCCATCGCGACCGATTCGGCGACGTCATCTGCAGTGTTACGCCTCGGCACCGACCACGCGATCAGTTTGATGCCGGCGACGCTTGCGCCATCGATGAGACGATCGAGCCACGCACGCACTTCAGGATTTGCGGCTTCAACAAAAGTGCCGCGCGACAGTCGCAATTCGATGTCGGAGACGCCCGCCTTGACGGCTTGCGCGACGACTTCATCGGGATCGAACTGCGCGTATGAGTTGCGATCGGTCGTGTCCGGCGAAAAGAACAGGAACATTCCCTTACCGGCCATCGCGCCGATGTCGGTATCCGGCATTTCCGATAGCGTGTCGGCGTGCGCGATGGCGTCAGCGTGCTGCGCGCCCACATCGGCTTCGATATCGTACTCGTAGGTCGTCGCGGCTGCGACGTGAATGTCGCGCCAAGAATGGGATTGCGATGACGCGAGCGCGATCAGGGTGCGTTGACCGTCCGCGTCTGTGCGATAGACGCGATAGCCACGCACGCCCGAGTCAGCCGCTAGCGGCGTCCACCCGACGACCACGAGGTGTGGACCGATCGTGCGCGCCGCGGCGGCGAACGCGCCGAGGTTAGTCGGGGGCGCGGGCAACATCAGCGTCGCCGAACCGACGGCCGGATCCGACGCGGTTGCATCTACCTCGACCGGCTGCGGCGAACGCGTCGTCACCATCGCTGCGGGCGTCTGGTGCTGCCACGGGTCCAGACCGACCGTCTCGCCGTGGTCGCTGGTGAATACGACATCTGCATGAAGCCGCGGCTGCTGCGCGCCGCTTCCGTCGTCGAAGAACGCGACGACTTCGGTGCGCCACGTGCCGTCCGCTGTGAGCTGCCACGGCTGCGCCTCGATCGCGATGCCGCTTCCGGTAGCACGAAGCGTCGGTTGCGGGGTCGCGGCGGTGGTCGGCGTGGTGGGCGGTGGTGGCACCACTTGTTCGACGCTCGGCTTCGTGATCGGCACACGCGCGATTTGCGCGCGCGCAGCGAGCACCCTAGCGTGCGCCGCGAGCGCGCGTGCGTGCGCCGCGAGCGCGCGTGCGTGCACTGCGGCCCTCGCGGCGCGCTGCACCGCGAGAACTTCGGCAACTTGGCGCGCCCGTGCTTCGGCTTGCGCACGCGCCCGTGCTTCGGCTAGGCGAGCGCGCTCGAAGGCGATCGCTTCAACGCGCGAACGCGAAGGCGTGGTTGTGCGCGCGATGATGTCCGGACCGGTCGCGAGATCTTTGGTTGCGACCAACAGCGAGAACGCCAGCAGCACAAACGTCGCGCCGAGCGCTGCGCCGGCGCTGGCCCGAGCGAACGGGCGCAATGACCGAGTGGGTTTGCTGACCGCGCGGCGCGGCACCAAACCGATCGGAGCGTCGCCGAGATACTCTCGACGCCGCTGCTCGATCTTCGCGAACTCTTCGCGCCGGCCGCGAACGGGCGTAAATCGCGGCGCATGGGGCGACGTCCGCTTCACGTATGAGCCCACAGCCTGCTTTCAGAAAGCGGTTATATCGCAAATACGGCGCCGGGCGCGCCAAGCTCCTTGTCTGGCGGCCAGGCGTGCGCCCGGACACGAAAAGCGCCCCGAACCGAACCTTTTTCGAGGGTACGGCGTTACGCCGGATGGAAAAGAAACGACCATATGACCGTTCGAGCTTCCATCGATCGACTTGCCCCTGTGGTGTTACTCGTGGGTGCGGCTGTTGTCGCGCTCGCCAGCTCTCCAGTCGCCGCCCTGTCGCCAAGCCCTGCAACCGCCACGCCGACGCCCGCGTACGAGTCAGCCGCGGCGACCGACGTCGGGTCGGTCATCGAGCGCGTGATCAACCGGAACCCCGGCCTTCATTCATACAAGGCGACGGCCCATCTCGATCTGCACCAAGTGAGCTTTCCCTATCTTCATCCAGTCCTTGACGGCCACGCGTACGTGTTCGCGCCTGGTTACACAACGTTCGACTATCCGCATACGCCGTTCTATCTCAAGGGATTCACGAAGTTCCAGGGGGCCTTCGGCGACGCTGGCCGTTGGCAGCACTGCTATGACATCACCATGAGCGCGCAGCCCACTGCGATTCAACTGCACATGGTACCGAAGGTCCAGGGAGAGATCGCATTTATCGACGTCGCAATCGCGCCCGACGGCGCGATCAGCCACGCCGAGTGGCGCTACCGCGAGAATGAGAAAGACTACATCTCACTTACGCAGACCTATAGCACGATCGACGGCCACAACATCGTGACGTCGCAGGCTACAGACGTCACGTTCCGCCACATCCGCGCCAGAGGGACGCAGACGTTCTCCGAATTTGAATTCAACGTGCCGGTGCCGACGCCAAGCCCCACGCCGGCCGATCCCGCGCACGCGTGCGATAACTAGCGAACGGGCGATTTACCGAGCCTGATCTCCCACGGTGCAACTTCCTCGGTACGCAGCGTGGACGTCGCGCTCCACGGGTCGTCCGCAAGCCGAACGCGTATCTCGTTTTCGTTCGCCGCGTTGATGACGAGCAGCGCGCGGTGAGGATGTTCGCCGTACGGCCCGCCCATGACGACGAAACCTTCGGCTTCCAGCTCGTTCATGAAGGCGGCGTGTTCGCTCCAGCCCGCCTGCTCTTCCATCGGCTGGGAGTCATTCCACGCGCGTCCAGCCTCTTGAAAAACCACAAATAATGGCATACGCCTCAGGTTTCGTCGGGCAATACGACATCGGCTGCCGGCGAGGGCGGCTGCGCGTCTCACGTCGAAACGTATGCGCCCATGGAAATCGGCAAGCCGGTACGTGTCCTCAAGGGTATCGATCTCGGCTCGGGCGGCAAAGTCGAACGCGGCGCGATCGGTATCCTCGAGAGCATGAGCAACAGCCCATACATGCCATTTCTGGTCAAATTCCCGCACGGGTCCTTCGCGTTCGAGGACGGCGAGCTAGAAGACGTCGAACCATCCGACGCTCACGGCGATACCCGCTGAAAACGGCCTGAAAAGCGCGCGGCGTCGCTCGCAGGCCCAAATTTTCAGCTCCATCGAACATACTAGGACGTCATGCGACTCTTGCTTGTAGAAGACGACCCTGGGCTATCCGACTCGCTACGCCGGGCGCTCGAAGCTCAGAAATTCTCCGTGACCACCGCACCTGACGGCGATGCCGGCCTGCACGAATTGTGCGGCAACGATTATCAGTTGGCGATCCTCGACGTGCTGCTGCCGAAACGCGACGGCTTTTCAATTTGTACCGAAGCGCGCAAGGCGGGCATCACGACGCCGATCCTCATGCTGACGGCGCGCAACGCTGTCGGCGACCGCGTCGCCGGGCTCAACAGCGGTGCCGACGACTACCTACCGAAACCGTTCGCATTTCCTGAGTTGCTGGCGCGCGTCCATGCGCTCCTGCGCCGGCCGGTGCAAGAGCTGCGCCCGCGCGTCGTCACCGTTGGCGACCTGTCGATCGATGTGCTGCGCCATCAAGCGACGATGCGCGGCCACGTTATCCAATTGACGAAGACCGAATATCGGCTTTTGCTGTACCTGCTCGAAAACGCTGGAATCGTGCTGGCCAAGAGCGCAATATTGGATAGGCTCTGGGGAGCCGAGCACGAGGGCAACAGCAACATCCTCGAGGTCTACGTCAAGATGTTACGGCGTAAACTCGATGCGGCAGGCGGCAGCGTGAAGATCCGGACGGTGCGCGGCGTCGGATATACGATAGACAAACCGTGACGCAATGGCGCGGACTGCCAGCAGGGCTACGCTCACCTCGCATCAGGCTCGCGCTGACCATTGCCGGCATCCTGTTCTTGTTGCTCGTCGCGTTCTCGGTCGTGGTCTACGTGCTTGTGAGCCGCGAAGTGCTGCAGGATGTCGAACCGTTCCGCGACGACCCGCTGTTCGTGGATGCGGCGCGGCGCCAGCTCTCGGCTTATGCGTCGCAGCTGGTCATCGCCAATGTCGTCGGCCTGGTGCTGATCGGCGTCGCGTCATACTTCGTCGCGAAAGCCGCGTTGCGGCCGCTCGAGCAGGCGATCGCGTTGCAGCGGCAGTTCACCAACGACGCGTCGCACGATCTACGTACTCCGCTGGCAGTCATCCGCATGGAGACGTCGGCGGCGCTGCATTCGCGCACGCCGATGCCGCCCGACATCGCCGAATGCTTGCGCATCATCGATGAGCAGACGCAGCGCATGGATCGCCTTATCGAGCAACTGCTCACGCTTGCGCACGTGGACGCGGACAGCGCGCTCAACCGCGAACCGACCGATCTACGCCACGTCGTCAACGACGTCGTACACGATTTGCGGCCGCTCGCTGACGCCAAGGAGATCGCCTTGAACGTGTCGCGTGCGGATCCGGCGGTCGTGCTCGGCGACGAGCTCAAACTCTCGCAGCTCGTGGCCAACCTCGTTGATAACGCGATCAAGTATAGCCCGATCAGCGCGCGCGTTTCCGTGTCGGTATGGCAACAACGCGACGCCGCATTCGTTACCGTTACGGACACCGGCGAGGGGATTGCGGCCGGCGATCTGGATAACGTCTTTCGCCGCTTTCACCGCGTGGACTCGGTGCGCACGACAAACGGGCGTGGCGGGCATGGGCTAGGCCTGCCTTTGTGCCGCTGGATCGCGCGCGCGCACGGCGGCGATGTTTTCGTCGATAGTCACGAAGGAGAGGGCAGCACATTTACCGTGCGTCTGCCGGCTTTGACTGTATGAAACGACTCTGGATCGGGGCGCTTGCATGTATCCTGGTCGCCGCCGCAGCGTTCGGCGGATCCTCACCCACGTCGCGCGCCGGCGCGGCGACGGTCGCCTCGTCTTCACAGTCTGCGATGTCCTTGGTCGACCGTGGACTCGCGGGTCCTGCGGGTCCCGACGATGAGGGACAATATCGCCTCATCGATCCGGTCGGTCCAGGTGGTGCGAGCGCCGCGACCGCGCAAGACGAGGTGTTCGCGTCCACCATGATCGGCGGCCAGTACACGCGCTGGCGTCCCTATCACGATCCGTTCGCGGGCGGCGGCTACGACGGCCTGAACGCGCCGGAGGGAACGCCATGAAGCGTTTACTCATCATCGCGATCGCCGTCGCGGCACTCGTGGGTGCGACACGCGCCGCCATCGCGGCCGACAGCTTCTTCCGCCAGTGGCGGGTCGACACGCTGATCGGCGAGGGGATCGACCTATATCACCGGGGCGCGTACGCTGATTCGCTCGGGAAGTTCGACGCGGCATTACAGCTCGAGCCGCAGGACATAAAAGCGCAGTACGATCGCGCGCTCGACCTCTTCGCGATGGCGAAGTACAACGCTGCTGCGGATGAGCTCAAGCAGTGTCTCCAGACGCAGCCCGATTTCGTGCCCGCGTTGTTCAACCTCGGCGTGACCGACTTGGCGCTCAACGACATCGCCGCCGCGCAAGCGATCTTCGCCCAGATCCTCGCGGCCCATCCGGACTCGGTGCGCGCGCACTTCGACTTAGGGCTTTCGCACTTCGTCCAGGGCAAGCCGGATGAGGCGATCAAGGACTTCACAGTCGCGTCACTTCTACATCCGCAATATACGCAGGCGCACTACAATCTCGCGCTCGCCGAATATCAGACCGGCAATCTCGTGGCCGCTGAGAGCGAAAGCTTG
>DASRXC010000134.1:0-8329 GCA_035654355.1 Binatus sp. (SeqCode) | reverse complement strand
CAGATTCGCTGAACGTGCCTGCGGTGCGCGTGCTCGAGCGGGTTGGCGTCGAGGCCTTCTTAGACCGTCTGCATCGTCTCGGTTTCGCCCATCTCACTCACCCCGCGGACTATTATGGCCTTGGGCTGACGCTGGGCGGCGGTGAGGTGAGCTTGTGGGAACTTGCTACCGCATATGTGACGATCGCGCGACGCGGCGCTCCGATTCAAACTCGCACGTGGTTTATGAATGACGGCTCCGCCACGCCATCCGCTCCGCCGCCCGTCGGCAACCAAAGCGCTTGGGAACTCGTCACCGACATGATCAGCGACGAGCACGCTCGCGCCCAAGCGTTCGGCGTCAGCTCTGCGCTCGACATGCCGTTTTCGGCAGCGGTGAAGACTGGTACATCATCGGATTTCCGCGACACATGGACGGTCGGCTTCACCAGCGATTACACGGTCGGCGTATGGGTCGGAAACTTCAACGGCGATCCGATGCGCAGACTCTCAGGCGTAGCGGGCGCCGCGCCGTTGTGGAACCGTATCATGCTGCACCTGCACGAAGAGCGCGATCCGGCGCCGTTCCCTGCGCCCGAAGGCATGGTCGCCCGCCGCATCTGCGCGCAGACGGGGTACAAGCCGACGCCCGATTGCGCAGTAGTCGTCAGCGAATATCTCTGGCCGGATGAGCTGAGCGAATACGAACGGCCGCAACGTGCAGCGGTCTTGCCGCGCGAATACGACGAGTGGATGGCGCTCCAGCATCATCCCGCGACGGTCGCTGAAGGTTTTCGCGTCGTTGCACCGCGTGACGGTGATACCTATCTTGTCGCGCGGATCGATGTGCGCCGACGGCCGCTAGAATTTCAGGCTGCTGCGTTGCCCGGCCAGACCGTGGCGTGGCTTCTTAACGGTCACGCGATAGGATCAGGACAGTCGTTTTTCTGGCCGATGCAGCCGGGTCACTGGACGCTCGAAGCTCGCAGCGCAGGCCGCACTGACCGCGTAAGCTTTGACATCGATCAGGGGACTCTCGCGCGCAAACTGCGCCCCGGGTTTTCCGTGATCGCGCCCTAACGCGGCCGCTACAAAATGAAACCGACCCCCTTTTGAGGTCGGCGCCATCCCTAGCTCGTCAAGCTCGATAATTATAACAATTCGCCTTAACCGAAGCAAGCCTACGGAGAGCATCGTCTAGTCACTAAAGACGGGAGCGTCAAGGCCGTTTACTGAGAGATGATCAGCGTCGATGACGCGGTGCGGCCGAATTCCTCTGGCGCGTACTGCAGGCGCACCACGGATCCGGGCCACGCGAACGTTCCGGGCGTCACCGATCGGACGAGGTAGTGGAATGTGTACACGCCCGCTTCCAAGTGCTCTGCGTAGGCGACGACGCGATCCTTGAAGATCGTCTGATAGTCGATCTGCCAGCTGTCGCTGCGCGCCTGGAAATATTGCGTCGACGTTTTGAACGACGTGTCGACCGCCTCAAGTCCGGCCGGCAGCGGATCGGTGATCACAAGATGATCGACTGGGTGATCGGTGATGATCTCGAGGCCGATGTCGAAGACCTGCGCCGGCGCGAGCGTCAACGAACTATCCGGAATCGTCAAACCGAATGATCGAAGCACAGTCGTAGTGTTCACAGGGCCGATCGTGCGCGTGACGCGCAGGCCATTGAGCACACCAGGCTGATCGCCGGTCAAACGATAGTTGTACGAGAGCACGTAATGGAGTGTGCCCGTGCCGTCCTTGGCGAGCACGACGTCGCTCGGTCCCTTCGGGAGCTGCGCCATCGGCACGTGCACCTGGCGCAGCGGATTGCGGTACCCCTGGAAGCGCTCGGACGCGCGCTGCGTCCCACCGGCCGTGAGCGTCGCGACAAAATCTGCGTTGGCCGGCTGCGCGCGCGAGTAGTCAACCAGCGCGGTGAGTGCTGCCGCGTTATCGAAATACTCGGGCCACGAACCGCGCGGTCGTTGTGCAATGATGACACGTACGAGCTTGTCCTGCAGTTCCATCGGCGCGTTGCGCGCGACCAATAGGCGTAGCGCCGCCGATTGGGCGAGCGTCGGCGTGCTCAGCCATCGTTGGCTCTCGGGTAGATTGAGCGTCGCATTGCGTCCGGTCTCGTAGATCAACTGTTGGATCTGCGTTGTCATCGCCGCCGCCTGCGCGCCCCAGCCCGAAACTCCGCTGAGATACCGCGCCAAGTCGATCTGATCGACGATGTCGAGCGAATCGCGCACGTTATAGATGTCGGAAAGATAATCGTTGCGGGTTTCACCGAGGGCAGCAAGACCGATGAGCAAACGCAGGCGCAGCTCCGCGACGCACACATTGTCGCAGTGCGGTATCGAGCCCGCTGCGGGCAGCATCTTCTTCATGTACGCCTGGACGCGCGAGACCATCGTGCTGTCGACCGGCAAACCAGCCATCTTGGTACGTCCCAACGCCTCTGCCGCGTATGGCGTGAGCCATGGATCTGATTCCTTACTGCAGGGGCAACTCGGGAAACCGCCGTCCGGCAATTGCATCTTCGCGAGGCGCAGCAGGTCGTTCGCGGCTGCCTGCCCGGGATGGAAGTCCGGATAGAGCTGTCCGAAGCGCGTGCTCAAGATCTGCATGTTGGCGGTGATCAGCAGTTGGCTTGCGATCGGCTCGAGGAACGGCAGATCTTCATCTTCGTCGAGATCGGCCTTCGCGCGAGCGGTGAATTCCGGCAAGAGGACGCTCGCCAGCTCCGCATTCAGACCGCCAAGACTCGTGTCGACATGCTGATCGACGTTGATCGGAATCGTCGTCGAGCTGGTCGTCGTGCCGCTTTCGATGGCCGACTCTGTCAGCGGCAGCAGGCGCAACTCCAACGGAACTTGGAAGGCGTCGCTGAGCTGGCCGATCTTCGTCGTGAACCGCACGCTGGTCGCGCCCAAACCGGTCGCGATGATGTCGAAGCGATACGCTTGAGTGCCCGGTTGTGCGGTCGGCGTCTGCGTTGCCGCTTGCGTCTGCTGATTGCCGGAGGTGAACGCGAGCGGACCCGTCAGCAATCCGTCGATCGAGAGCTGACCCGTGAAGTTGTCCGTGTTCGTAACCGACACGCCGGCCGAGAAGCGGTCGCCCGGCCGGGCGAACTGCGGCAGAACTGGATTGGTCAGCAGCGGCTTGGAAGCGATGAACGTCGCGTCGGCACCACCGAACCTCCAGTCGGCGCTCGACGATCCCGACCCGCTCACGGCAACCGCGAGCACGCGCCACGTGGTTAGATCGTCGGGCAGCGTGAAGGTGATGCTGCTTTTTCCGGAAGCATCAGTCGCTAGCGCGCCTTTATAGTATGCGAGCGGCTGGAAATTAGTACGGATGCGCGTGCCTGCGGCAGCAGCCGACAAACCGCCGCCGTAGCCCCAACCCTTCTGCTGCGGCGTCGCAAACGGCCGTAGCACGACATCCGGACGATTGTCAGCGAAGCGCGTCTGGATCGGCTGAGTCGCGAACACCGTGTCGATGAGATCTGGCGGACGATAACCTGACAGCTGCAGGATCGCCTCGTTCACGACCATCACCGTGAACTCTCCGGCGACCGGGCGGCCGGCCGCGTCGCGCATCTGCAGCGACACGGTCTGCTGCTGACCTGGCTCCAGCTTCGGTTTCGCGGGCGCGATCGTCAGCTTGAGACGCTTATCGTCTAACGCGACTGTCAACGGCGCAAACCCGGTGCGTGAAAGGCTGTCAAGACTATCGGGAACGGATTTCGAGAGCGACACGCCGGTACGCACGAGCACCGCCTGAACGGCGGCATTCGGGAGCATGTCAGGCGTGACGGTGAAGCGTACGCGCGGTGCGCCGCCCGAGACCGACACCACCTGTTGGTAGATCGGTTTGTATCTCACGACGCTGAAATACAGGCGCCCGGTCGGATACGGCGATTCGATCAGCGCCGTCGCAGTATCGCCAGGTTTGTAGGTCTTCTTATCGAGTTTTACCGTCAGCCGGCCCGGATTCTCATTGCCCCAGTTGACGATGTCGGAACCCGCTGCCCACACTTCGAGATCCGTCGCAGTCGCGTCGTTATTCGAACCGGCGAAGTTGGCGCGGATGCGATAGACTCCAGACTTTGGCGGCGTCAACGACGCTGAGACCGGATCGGTGCCGGACGTCACGTCTGCCGATGCGACCGTTGTGTACTGCACCTGCCACCGGTCAGTCGACGAACCCTCGACCAATTGCGTGACGCTGCTGTACTTGACTTCCTGAAGATCGAGATGGACGCGCTGTCCGTCTTTCGTTTTGCCTTGCGGATCGGTGACGATGACTTTGACCGGATACGCGACGTTGGTCTGCGCGAGGAAGTCGCCGGTAAGGCCGATGAGCGCGTCGCCCGGTAACGCGGTGAACGTCTTCGAGTCTGCAACCGAAAGGTTCGACGCGTCCGTTGTCTCCATGTCGACGCGGTAGGCCATAGGATAGGGCAGATCGTTGGCAACGGTCACGTTGAGATTCGACGAACCGTCAGCGGGCAGCACGCCGTTGCTTTGAGCCACATCGCTGCTCACTGCCGGTGGCTGCTCGGGCCAGAACCACTGGCGCCCGAACGAGAAGTCATCCCAGCCTTGCGGTTGGAATTGCGTCTGCTGGCGCGTCACGTAGAACTTGTACTTGCCACCCTGCACCGGCGCGCCGAAAAGATACGTGCTCTTCGCAGTCGCGGCGACCAAATCGCCCGGGTGCGCGAACTGCTTGTCCAGCGACAGTTCAACTTTGAAGTTCGGCGGCTTGAACTCGGCGACGCGGAACGTGCCGTCGATCTTCACGCCGTTGTGTCCGGTGGCTTCGATCGTGTAGTAGCCCAGCGCTTGATTCGGTCTGAACTTCATTTGGAGCGAGAACGATCCAAAGCGGTCTGTTGTGGCGGTGCCAGCATCGGCCGAGTTGCCGTTGGGATCAATGAGCGCAACCTTGTAGGACGCGTTGACGTCGCGCACGAGGCGTCCGTTTGCCAGGTAGTACGCTTCGCCGGTGAACTGAGCGGTCTCGCCGGGTTGATAGAGCATTCGGTCGGAGAAGATCGTGCCGCGCGACTGCGCACTCGGGCTCCAGTCGGTGATCATGTCGTAATCGTACGCGCCGCTCCATTCAAGCGTGCGCACGAACGCCCAGTCATTGCCTTCGCGTGCGATCGTCAGCAGTGATGGCGCATCGCCGAACACCGAATTGCCGCCCATGCATTGGCCGAGGGCGCTCGCATCGAACGTCGCCGTACCCGCGGCGCTCGCTTGCGCGCTCGCGCATGCGGTCACCGGCAGATTGCGATTGTCATCCAGTCGCGAAGGCCAGACTTCGACGCGCGCGCCGGCCGCAGGCGAACCATCGGATAAGTGGTTGACTTGCACTAAGCCCGATGACGGAAACCACTGTGCGAAGATGCCGAGATTTGTGAGCGCGACGACGCCGTTGACTGAAGAACCCGTTTCGTTTTCACTGGAGGACACGTCGGTGCGCCGGATGCCATAGGCGAGCACGCCGGTGCGACCGCCGAGCTTGGCGCGCAACGGCGCGGTGAAGTGCTGGGCTTGGTTGGCCGGCGCTGCGGCACGAACCGTTGTCCAATCCTGCAGCAACGTCGACACGTTGCCGGCCGGATCGTTGTAGACGAGCTGCGCGGGTGTGAGCGATCTAAACGACTGCTCGACTTTCTGCGATGGAATATTCACGGCCCACAGATCGAGCTGGAGATTGTCGTCGCTTGGGAAGATGAACAAACCGCTTGGGGCCCAGACTGCCGGCGTGAGAAAGCCGGTCGCCATGGTGACGTTTTGCGGATTTCCGAAAGTCTGGCCGAATGTGTCTTTGAGGCCTGATCCAATCGAGATCGTGTACGTCGTTGATGGGTCGAGCACTGACTCATCGATCGAGACAAAGCGGCTGCCGTCGTCGCCAGAAAACACCTGCGGCGCGCCCTTGGGGACGGGACTGATCGTGATGCTTTTTTGCACCGAATCGGCCACGAGCGGATTGTTGAATTCGAGCTGCTTCGGCGGTCCTGAAAACCGTCCGGTGTAATCGCCGGCCGGGCCAAGCTTGACTAACGCAAGCGGCCCGTAGACGTTGAACGTGCCCGAAAACGTGTCGGTGCTCGCCAGGTTGCCATTCGCGGGCATGATGCCGGCGGCGAACTCGAGCGAGTAGCTTGCATCTTTGGGGAGCGCGTGTGGCGCGGCTGGCGAGACGTCGTAGATCCACGGCTTGGCGGACGTATCGAACGTTGCGTATGACTGGTCTTCGTATGGGCCAGGCGTCGGCTGTTTTTCGAGTTTGGCGCTAATCGGTGTACTCGAGCCGTCCTTTGCAACGATCTTTCCCGCGCCCGCGAGCGAGGCAGCGTCGAGCTCCATGTTGGAAGAGATCTGAAACGTCGGTTCCGGGCTAACGGGGTTCGCATTGTCGGCTGTGCTGTCAGGTAAGTTGCCCAACTCGATCGACTGCGTCGTGAACGTCCACGACACGTCGTTCGCGAGCACGTCGTTTTGCAGATCCGTGAGACCTGCACGGATCGTGATTCGGATGCGCGATGACCCTGGCAGCGCACGATCGGCTTGGAATCCAACCATCCTCGGCGTGAGGAAACGGAAGTGTCCTTGCAGCGCCGGCGTGGTGGTGAAGTACGCGAGCTTGTCCTGCTGCGACGGCGTCTCGATCGCTTGGACCGGGATCAACGGATGTGCAAAACGGATGCGGATCTGCGCGAGGTTGTCGGCTTGGCCGGTCGGGCTGATCTGCTCGATCCACGCCGGCACGTTTGGTTTCGGCAGTGGTGAGACCGCGGGCAACGGCGCAGGTCCGTGTTTTCCGCAGCCGGCCGCTGCGATGAGAAAGACGGCGATGAGGTATCGCCGCCACACGCGGAGATTCACGGACGAATGCATCCGACCGCTCCGAATTTTTTTGCCGGCTTGCGCGCCCGCGAACGGGGCGGCTTACAAGTCCGTGCCGGGAGCTACGCTACGCGCTTAGCCGCCGCCTGCGCCAACTCGGTCGGCGCTCGGCTCGACCATCAGCGCTGGGTCGAGCACGGTTGCCAGCTCTTGCTCTGAGAGCTTGGTGTGTTCGCGCGCGACCTCGCGGATCGTCTTGCCGGTGGCTGCCGCCTCCTTGACGATCGCCGCGGCGGCGTCGTACCCAATGATCGGCGCGAGGCTCGTGCCGATCGCCAGGCCGCGTTCGACCATATCCGGTCCCTTAGACGTCGCTTTGAGTCCGTCGACGGCTTGGCGCGCGAAGTTCAGCGACGCGTTGGCGAGCAGCTCGATGGACTGCAGCAGGTCATAGGCCACGATCGGCATGGTCAAGTTGATTTCGAAGTTCCCGCTCTGGCCGCCGACGGTGATGGCCGCGTCGTTGCCGATCACCTGGACGCACACCATGAGCACCGACTCGGCGATCACCGGATTCACCTTCCCCGGCATGATCGATGAGCCGGGCTGCACCGCCGGCAGCTCGAGCTCGCCGATCCCGGCGCGCGGGCCGGACGCGAGCCAACGGACGTCGTTCGCGATCTTGGTGAGCGACACCGCGATCGTCTTGAGCGCGCCGCTGGCTGCGACCGCGTTGTCGAGCGACGATTGCGCTTGGAAATGATTGCTCGTCTCATGCACGTCGAGCCCGGTCATCTTTGAAAGCTTCGCGGTCGCGCGTTTCGCAAATTCCGGATGCGTGTTGATGCCGGTGCCGACTGCGGTGCCGCCGAGCGCGACTTCCGACATTTCTTTTTGAGCACTGCGTGCGCGCTCGATGCCGCGCTCGATCTGGCCGGCATAGCCTGAGAACTCTTGGCCGAGCCGGATGGGCGTTGCGTCTTGCAGGTGCGTGCGCCCGGTCTTGACGATGTTCCAGAACTCCTTGGACTTCTTCTCAAGGGATTGCTTCAGCACGGCGAGCGCAGGCAAGAGATCTTCTTTGATAGCGCTTGCCGCAGCGATATAGGTCGCGGTGGGGATCACGTCGTTGCTGGACTGCCCGAAGTTGACGTGATCGTTGGGGTGGATCTTCTTTCCGCCCTCAGCGATCAGGTGGCGCGCGCGGGTGGCGATCACTTCATTGGCGTTCATGTTGGTCGAAGTGCCGGACCCCGTCTGGAATGTGTCGACGACGAAATGCGAGTCGTGCTTGCCATCGATCACTTCTTGCGCGGCCTGAACGATCGCCGCTGCGACGTCTTTGTCGATCAGCCCAAGCTCGGCGTTGGTTTCGGCCGCCGCCAGCTTGACCTGGCCGAGCGCCTTGATGAAGCGACGCGGGTAGCGCAGTGTGCTGATCGGGAAGTTGAGCGCGGCGCGCTGCGTGCTCGCGCC
>DASRXC010000133.1:0-12963 GCA_035654355.1 Binatus sp. (SeqCode) | reverse complement strand
GTGCTCGCCGGCGCGGAACGGCCATTCCTCCATCAGTGCCTCTCCGAGCCCCATGTAGACGCCACCCTCGATCTGGCCTTCGACCGAGTCTGCGTTGATGCAGCGACCGACGTCGTGCGCGAGCGTGATCTTTTCGACTTGGATCGCGCCGGTCTCGAGATCGATGTCGACCTCTGCGACCGCAACGCTGTACGAGTACGCGGGCGAGGGCCCAACGCCCGACCCTTTGTATCCGGCGGCAAGTTTCGGCGCCCAATACGAGCCGACAGTGGCGAGCGTTCCGAATTGTGCCTCGGCTAACTGCACGGCTTCGATGAATGTGAGTGCGTGCGACGGCTCGTCGAGATCGAACACGCGCCGTCCGGCAAACCCGATGCGATCCGGTGCTATGCCGAGTTTCGCCGACGCGGCCTGCGCGATGAGCGACCGCGCTTTGCCCGCCGCCTCGCGCGCCGCGTTGCCGGCCATGAACGTCACACGGCTGGAATACGAGCCGAGGTCGACGGGCGTGAGGTCGGTGTCGCCAAAGCAGACGTTGACGTCCATGACGTCGACGCCGAGCGTTTCGGCGGTGATCGCTGCCAGCATGTGCGTCGAGCCCTGGCCGCAATCGCTTGTTCCCGCAAAAATTGTGACGCCGCCGCCCCGATCCACTTTGAGCATCGCGCCGGATTGCGGCATGTCATTCCAATAGATCGGAAGGCCGGCGCCGCACAAATACGCGCTGGCAGCGATGCCGATGCCTTTGCCGCGTCGCATCGCGCCGCGCTTGCGTTTGTACTGCGTGCGTTCGCAAGCGGCATCGATGCACTCGCGCAACCCGCACGAGGTCACGCGCAATCCGTTCACGGTGTTCGTGTAGGGGTCGACAGCGATGCGCTTGCGGTATTCGGCCGCGTCCAGGCCAAGCGCATCCGCGATCTTATCGAGCTGGTTCTCCAGTGCGAAGCGCGGCTGTGTAGTGCCGTGACCGCGCTTCGGTCCGCACGGTGGTTTATTCGTGAACACGCGGCAGCCATCGAATTTATATGCAGGTACTTTGTACGTCACGGTGGTCAGCGCGCCGGTGTAATACGTCGTCGCGACGCCGTACGAACCATATGCTCCGCCGTCGAGCCACGACTGCAAGTGGATCGCGGTGATCGAGCCGTCGTTTTTGACGCCCGTCTTGAGCTTGAACCTAACCGGGTGCCGACCGCGATGGGCGTAAAACACCTCTTGTCTGTTCAGCGCGATCTTGACGGGTCTTCCGGTCTTGCGCGCTAAGAACGCCGCGGCGAGCTCGTGCGCGAACGGCTCGGTCTTACCGCCGAAACCGCCGCCGACGGGTGGCGCGATGATGCGCACTTGGCTGCCGGGCATGCCGAGCACCGCGCATGCGATACGATGCAGATAGTGCGGCGTCTGCGTCGAGCACCAGATCGTCAATTTGCCATCGCCGCCATGCTGTGCGACGACCGCGTGCTGCTCGATCGGCGCGTGGGTGTTCCCTTCGAAGAAGTATTCGTCTTCAAAAACGCGATCGGCTTGAGCAAAGCCGGCTTCGACCTCGCCGAACTCGAGATGCGCTTCCTTATGGATGTTGTTCGTGCGCCGCGGATTTGTGTGGATCTGCGGCAGATCGTCGCGCAGCGCTTGATCGATGGTAGCGATCGTTGGCAGCGGTTCGTACTCGACATCGACGAGCTCAACGGCTTCTTCCGCGGTCAGTTCGTCGTCCGCGACGATGCAGGCGATCGGGTCGCCGACGTACCGCACCTTGTCGAGCGCCATGACCATCTCATCGGGACTCGACGGCAAAATGCCGTACCGCACGAGAATATCTTGACCGGTCGCGATCGCGACCACGCCGGGCAGCGCCAGCGCGCGCGACGCGTCGATGTTCTTTATGAGCGCGTGCGGTATGGTGCTGCGGACCATCTTGCCGTAGAGCATGTTCGGCAAGAAAATGTCGTCGGCGAACCTGTCTTGTCCGGTGACGCGCGTGAAGCTGTCGGTTTTCGGCATCGATTTGCCGACGACGTGGAAACCTTCCGGCTTGTCGTCCGGTGTTTGGGGCGCACGCCTCACGACCGATGCAGCGTCATGCGATGGCGTCGGTGGCCGCGCGTCCCCGTCTGGGTTGGTCGCGGTAGAGACTTGTGGGAGTTCTTCTTCTTTCATCTCGTACGGCCAGATGAGTTGGGCCGCTCCATGCGTGTTGCCGCCAGCGCGATCGCTTCTACTATTTTGGTGTAGCCGGTGCAGCGGCACAAGTTGCCTGCGATCGCATCGCGGATCTCAGATTCGCTGAGCGTCTCGTGTTGTTCGACCAGCGCTGCCCCGGTCATGAGAAATCCCGGCGTGCAGTATCCGCACTGCGCTGCTCCGCACTCCGCGAACGCCTGTTGGATCGGATGCAATCGGCCCTCAGTAGCGAGACCTTCGACCGTTCTGATCGTGTGGCCGGGCATCTCGACCGCAAGTGCCAGACAGGAGAGCACCGGCTGGTCGTCCACGAGCACGCAGCACGCACCGCAATGCCCCATTTCGCACCCGTGCTTGGTGCCGGTCAAGCCGAGATCTTCGCGCAGCACCTCGAGCAGCGTTTTGTTGGGGTGAAACGCCGCTTCAACGTCCTGACCGTTGATCTGCAGTTTGACAAGAACTTTCGGGGGCGCAACGGACATGCCTGAAGCGTAGTCTCCGTTCTTTGGGCCGAACGCTCGTTCAGCCGGCTCACCTTTACGTTACCCTATCTCCTGTCGTCAGTCAACGCACGCTGTTGCGGAGCGAGCGTAGGACCCCTCCGCGTTCCCTCACGCACGCAAACGCAGTGGCCGGATCATTCCGGCCGCTACGATTGTGATAGCTCCGCCCAAAATGATGATCAGCACCTCGAGCAGCTTGGAGACGAGCCCGTTGCGATAGCCCTCGCTCGCAAACGCGATATCGTGGCCGTGCACGAGCAGGGCGCCGATGCACCAAACGGCTCCCGCAATCCCCAAAAGCCACGCGCCTGAGCGCTGGCCTCGCGCGATACGAACGATGCCGGCGATCTGAACCGCGTACGCCGCCAACACGATCGCGCTCGCGGCGGCTACCGGAACGCCGATGCCGAGCAGATCACCATAATGGAAGTCTTCGAGAACGTGAGGGACACTGACGATCATGAGCGCCACCGTAAGCGCGATCAAGCGCGATTCACGCAGGCGCGCGCTCAGATCAGTGGACGTAGCGATCGATGAAAAACGCCGCGTAGTATTTTTCCCACGCGGCTCCGGGTGCGCAGGTCTGCACCTGCTTGTCGACGGTGACGAGCAAGTAGATCAAGTCGCTTTTGAGGATCGTGGCGCCCAGCATTTTGTCGAAGCCGTTATCGAGCAGGTGCCCCGAATACCAGATCGACCAGTCGGGGTCCACGCCGTCCGTGGCTTTGTACGCGACGTGATGGTCCTCGGAGGTTTGATGGAGCAGCGCGGCGAGTTTGCCGGCGAGCGCGTCGTTTGTCATGCTTTCGGGATGAAGCGAAGCGCGACGCCGTTGATGCAATAGCGCAGCCCGGTCGGCTTCGGACCGTCATCGAACTTGTGACCGAGGTGGCTGCCGCAGCGGCGGCAGTGCACTTCGATGCCAAAAAACGCCGAACCACCGGGTGTTTGCAGCACCGCGTTGGAGAGCGGAGCCCAAAAACTCGGCCATCCGGTGCCGCTATCGAACTTGGTCGTGGAACTGAACAGGGCCAACGCGCATCCAGCGCATTGATACATACCGGCGCGTTTCTCCTGATCGAGCGGACTCGAGAACGCGTACTCGGTGCCGCGCTCGCGCAGCACGTAATATTGCTCGGGCGTCAGACGCGCTTTCCACTGGTCGGGAGTGTATGAAACCTCGTAATGCCCATCGGGATCGGCGCCAGAAATGCGCGGGATGATAGCGAGCGCGCCCGCGGTGAGCGCAAATACTACGGTGAAAAGCGTGCGGCGGGTCATTGGGGACTCCTTACCGATATGTATGAGTGCTTATGGGGAATACGCGCTTTGACCCTTTCCGGATGCCTAGCGCTAGGTGGGCGCGCCAGCGGCCAAGAACGCGCAACGCGCCATGGTTATAGACAGGGCTTTCCACGTGTCCGCTCCGACCGCCGCAGTCTGGGCGTTGCTGACCGACATCCCCCGATTGCTGCCGCACGTCCCTGGAGCACAAATGTTGCAGACCGCTGGTGCCGGTGCGCATACCGCAGCCGTGACGCTACACGCCGGAAAGCTTCAGGGCACATACACGATTTCTATCGCGGTCGAGTCAGTCGACGAAGCGAATCACACCGCCGCAGTACGGATCTCGGCGGACGACGTCGCCGGCCATGGCGGCATGAGCGCTGTCGTGACCGCGAGCGTGATTCCCGATGGACTCGGCTCGCGCATCGCTGTTCATGCCGACATCGAACAAAGCGGCGCGTCGGCTGCGCTCGAACAGCATCTTGCGGGCTCCGCCACACCGGCGGCCGCGAACGACTTCGTCGCCAACATCCAGCGCGCGATTCAGAGCCGGGCTACTTAAGTTTTGCTATCAGTTCAGCGCGCGTCGCCGCGTTGAGCTTGGTCAATACCGAGGACACGTGACTTTCGACGGTGCGCTCGCTTAAGACGAGCTGCTCGGCGATCGCTTTATTGGTCTTGCCCTGGACCAACAGGTCGCAGATCTCGCGCTCGCGCGCCGTGAGATCGCCCTTGGCGCGTCCGCGTCGGTTTACGGGATTGAGGATCGCATCCAAACGGCGCACATCGCGGACGGCGCCGATCCGTTCGTATATGGAGTGCGCAGCCTTGAAACGGCCCAGCAATTCAAGCGCCTGCGCCTCATGCATCGGCCAGTTGATCTGCTTGAACGCTTCGGCCGCATCGCTCGCGTGTTGCTCCGCGGCGTGATCGCCGGCCCGGGTCGCGACATGCGCATTGAACAGTGCAAGCATTGCCGGCGTTGAGCGCACGTGAGATAGGGCGGCTGTCTGCTCCAAGAGCTTGCGAGCTTGGGGCACGTCAGCTAGCTTGCCGATGCGCGCGATCGTACACATGCACGCTTCGATGTCCCCCGGCCCTGGCCGGGCGTCGATCTGTGAGAGCGCTTCGAGCGTGCGAGAAAGAAGCGCGCGCGCGTCGTCGGATCGCCCCTGGACCTCGAGGTTCTCGGCGAACGCGCCTACTGTTGCGATCGCGGCGGGCACGCTTGAGCCGAGCGCCTCTTCGATGACTTGTTTGCGCGCGCAGCGTTTGACCAGCGCATCGTCATCCAGCGCCAGGCCGAGCGGAATCGCGGTTCGCGCCGCCCAGACACTGAAAATCGGCGACTCGATGCCTTGGGCCAGCGCTTCTCCGATCAACTCGCGCGCTCGCGACAACTTCCCGGCAAGCAATTCGGCGCGGGCCGACGAGAGCACGATCCATGCGCCAGTGAGCCCGCCGATACCGCGCGATCGCAGCAGCTTCATCGTGGATGCAAAGGCTTCTCGCGCAACAGCATCCTCGCCGGCATCTGATGCGACCATCGCCAAACTCGCAAGCCACCGGACTGCCGCGCGCGATTCATTGTTTTCGAGTGCCAGGGCGACCGCTTGATCGGTCAAAGCGACGGCCTGCTCAAGCTCACCGCGACCAACCGCCGCGAAACCCGAGACGCCGAGGAACGTGACTTGCGCTGCGGGCGATCGTGAACCCGTGGCGCGCTGCGCGAGTGCCGCCTCCTCGCTGAAACGTTGCGGTTCCCACCGGAATTCGGTGAACATCTGCATCAACATCACATGAGCGTCAAAATACACTTCTCTCGCAGGGTCATCTTCGATGATCGCGAGCGCCTTGTTCGCCAGTTCAAGCGCGCCCGCGCTGTCTCCGTAACCGCCGCGCAGAAATGCGAGCTGCAGGCAAACCGCCGCCGCCTTATCGCGGTCGCCGGCTGCTTCGTAGTACGCGAGCGCGGCCTCGATCGCGCGCATGGCGCGATCTTGCAAACCGGTCTGATGAAGAGCACTTGCAAGTTTGAGCTCGAGCTCGGCCCACCGTGCAGCGTCATGGCTGCCATGCTCAAGAACGCGCTCGTACGCGGTAACCGCGTCGCGGTACGCAAATACCTCAAGCGCTGCGTCACCCGCGCGCTCGTAGAACGCTGCCGCGCGATCGCGCCGGCCGGCCTGCCACCAATGGAACGCGAGCTCCGCGTCGTGCGCTGACTGCGTCTGCTCGAGCGCGTTTGCTATTCTCTCGTGAAGCCGTTGGGATTCGGCTTCCAGCAGCTCGCCATAAATCGCGGCGCGCGTCAGTTCGTGACGAAATGCGAAGCGGCCACCGCTGCCGCGCTCCTCGATCACGAGGGACTGGTCGACTGCACCCTTGAGCGCGGCGATCACATCGTCAACCGGTACGTCAGTCATCCTCGCGAGAAACTCGGGATCAAACGTCCGGCCGAACGCGGCTGCAGTTGTGATGATTTTCCTTGCTGACTCATCGAGCGCTCCAAAACGCTCCAATACGGCCTCGCGGACGGAACCCGGCAAAGCACTCGTGTTGGCATCGCTGCTGTCGAGCGCAGTTCTCAAGAGCTCTTCGGCGAACAGCGGATTGCCCTCGGACTGCACGCATATAGCACTGATGCGTGCAGCTGTGAGCGGCTGCTGCTCCGCTTCGTCTCCGGCCGCATCTTCGACCAGCTCATGCATGTCCGGCTCCGCCAGCGGCCCCACCGCCATGTTATGGAAGGATTGGCGCCGCTCGAGTTTGGCGATGATTGACCGCAAGCGGTTTGGACGTTTGACATCTTCGGTGCGGAAGCTCACGACCACGAGCACGCGGCAGTCATCGATGTTCGCGCTGACGTGTTGCAAGAGTTCGAGCGTTCCGTCGTCGGCCCAATGCAGATCTTCCACGACCACGACCACGGGTTGCTCAGCGGAAAACCGCTTCAGCCCGTCGACAAAAGCGCTAAAGACGCGCAGCTTATCGACGTCCTGCGGCGCGGCGTTCGGTACACGATCTTGAAGCTCGGGAATGAGATGCGCGAGCGCCGCGGTCGTCATGTTGGCGCTCGTCAGAACGCGTGGGTTGTCCGCGATCAGAGCCGAGAAGGCTGCAAGAAATGGCGCGAATGGCGACTGGACGTATTCGAGGCAGTGACCGACTGCGGTGCGTGCGCCTCGAGCTTTTGCGTCGCGCGCGAATTCATAGAGAAGTCTGCTTTTCCCGGCCCCGCCCTCAGCAGATATCGCGACGGTCTGGCCCTTGCCTGCGGCAGCGGCGGCATACCACCGTTCGAGCGATTCGGACTGCGCCCGTCGGTCGATAAAACGCGAAGCTCTCGCGCTGCGAACGTCCATGCGGTCTCGCCCTAGATGTTCCGCTCGGACGGGTCTAGTTCTTTTGCGCCGCGCTCACCAGCGCGTCGAGCTGCTTGATGGTGGGCTCGTCGATCGCAGCCGACTCCCTCGCGGGTACGAACAAAATCGATCCGGGCCCAGCATATTCCGCCGATAGCGCCCTGAGCGTTAATTTACGTACGGATGGATTGCCCCAGACATATTCGGAGGCGGAGTATACGATAGCTTCGTGCTCGTCGCCGTAGCGCTGAGTCAGGCGCTCGCGCAGCAAAGGTAGTCCCCCGCGGTTATTGTGTTGCTTGTAGCTGGGTTCTCCGACCACGTCGATCTGCAACAAGACCAGCGCGGTCGTGGTGTCAAAGGGCCGCCGGCTCACAACGAAATCTGATGCGTCGTAGATCTGCATCCCGTGCGCCGCCGGATCGATGGCGAGGTCCGCAATGAGGCAGTCAATAGACGACACCGCCGGGAGCATGCGTGCGGCGAACCCTGCTTCACGCGCCTTCCTGATCGCTTCGTGCATCGGATATGCGAACACACCGGGATGACCGTAGACGGCGACGCAGACGTTCTGCCCGTCTGCCAACGCCGCGAGGATGCGATCGACCATCTCGCGGTACGTGTCGAGCCGCCGCTTCCCATCGCTATAGAGATTCTCGAGCGACTCCGCTCTTGGATTGAGATCAAGAATCGTTTGCGCCGCGACGAGCTCGGCGACCAGGAAGTAAACCTTGTCGGCGGTTTTTATGTGGTGCTGCGCCGTGGCCGTGAAGTCGCGGCCGATCTGGATGCCCGTTCCAACGATGACGAGCTCACCCACCGTTGCCGCCACCGAGCCACGTATTTGGTGGATTAACGTGCAACGGAACCGGGCCATATTCGACATCGTGCCTCGGACCCGGGCCAGGCTCAGGATGCGCCTGAACCCACTCGAAATGCGCCGCGAGGTGGATGCTGTTTCTATCAGCGGAGAGGAGCGCTCTCACCTGTTCCGCGGTTAAGTTGTATTCTTTGAAAACAGCAACGACTCGATCGTAGAGCTTCCGGCGAAGATCGGCGTCCTTGTCGATCAATTTGAGGAAATCAAGAAATGGAGTCGAGCTCATGAGAGAACTCCTTTACTTGCGATCTTTGTAGGGCGGGAGCGTTCAGCAACTCGTCACGAGAGCCTTTCGCCCATGTCCTCGCAGGGCGGTTCTGCTCGTCCCCGAAGCTCGCACGCCATGAATCCACGGCGAGTATTCCTCATGGTGGTATTGTCCTGCGTGCTGGTGGGCGCAGGAACCTCGGCGGCAGTCCGCGCTGCGGGTGCCATCGATCTCCCGGCGTTGCGTACATATGTCGAGCTACCGGCGATTGCGCTTTCACCGGGCGGCACGCGGGTCGCGGTCGTCGTCGAGCGTCAGAACTTCCGCATCAATCGCTACGACGAGCAGATCGACGTCATCGACTGCGTCACGCGCGCGCGCAAAACCGTAACGCCGGTCTTGCACAGCGTGACGAGCCTCGAGTGGTCGCACGACGGCACAAAGATCGGGTACGTCGCGGGAACTCTGCAAGGCTCTCAGGTCTTTTCAGTTCCAGCGAATGGCGGCCCCGTCACGCAGCTTACGCATGCGCCGCGCGGCGTCGCGTCGTTCGCCTGGCGGCCCGATGGCAAGGCGATCGCATTTGCGACCACGGATGCGCCGCCCAATGCCAAGGCGATCGCCAAGGGACTCGATGCGTTCGAAGTCGGCGACCAGGATTACATGAGCACGGCGAAACCGACGCCCGAGCACATATGGCTGCAACCCATTGGCGGTGGCGCTGCGCGCAGACTCACGAAAGGAACATGGAGCCTGCCCCAAGGCGAATTGATCTACCCCTTGCCTGAAGTCGCGCCGATGCCGTTCTTCGCATGGTCGCCGGACGGTGGGTCGATCGTCTTCGCGCGCATGAATAGCGCGTACAACTCCGATGCGATCGGCACGGTCACGGACGTGCTCGACTTTGCGACCGGCAAGATCCGCAAACTGACGAGTCATACGCGGCTCGAGGCCGGTGGGATCTATTCGCCGGACGGTTCGCGCATCGCGTATTCCTACGCGCTCGGCGACGACCCGCTCGCGCAGAATCTCGTGATGATCGCGCCCGCGAGCGGCGGTGACGGCGTAGCGGCGACGAAGGCGCTCGATATCGATGTGCTCACCGCGCATTGGGTGAGCGGTCATCGCGTGCTCGCAAACGCGTTCATTGGAACGCGCTCGCGGCTGTTCGTCGCCGGCGAGCACGGAGATGCATCGCAACTCGACACAGGTATGGTCGACCCCGTGCCGGGCGTGCTCGACGCAAACGCATCGAACCACGTTGTCTTTGCCGGTTCGGAGCCGCAGCGCGCGACCGAGGTCTATTACATGGGGTCGCTGTACAGCGCGCCGGTGAGGATCACGAATTACAACGTAGTAATCGATGCGCGCGAGCAGAGCCGCGTGCAAAACATCACCTGGAACTTTGAAGGCTTTTCCGAAAGCGGCGTGCTCTTCTATCCGCCGGCGTACGACCCGGCTAAGAAATACCCGCTCGTGCTGCAGATCCACGGCGGACCAACTGAATCGTCCATCGCGAGTTGGCGCGACAGCGACTGGCCGGGATTACCGCAACTTATCGCGGCGCACGGCTACCTGGTGTTCTCGCCGAATTATCGCGGCAGTGATGGCCAGGGCAACAAGTATCAGGTCGCGATCTTCAATGATGCCGGCGACGGTCCCGGACGCGACGTCATGGCCGGCGTTGCCACAGTCGAAAAGCTCGGCATCGTCGACGAGACACATATCGGGGTGTCGGGCTGGTCGTACGGCGGCTTCATGACCGAATGGCTGATCACGCACTACGGCGTGTGGAAGGCCGCGATGGCGGGTGCAGCACCCGGTGACGCATTCGTCGATTATACTACGTCGGATTATAACGTGCTCGGGCGCCCGTATTTCGGCGGATCTCCGTTCGAGACACCCGCGTTGCTCCAAGCTTACCGCGACCAATCACCGATATGGTCAGTCGCGAAGGTCACCGCGCCGACGTTGCTGATGCACGACTCCGGCGACGTGCGCGTCCCCGTCATCCACTCTTACGAGTTTTATCATGGACTCAAAGACAATCATATTCCGGTGACGTTCATCGTCTATCCGGTGAGCGGCCACTATCCGACCGATCCTGTCCGCTCGGAGGACATCTACCGGCGCTGGGCCGCCTGGATGGACCGTTATCTAAAGTAGAGAGATGCATGAAGGCCGACCCACGATGACTGACCGCCAGCATCATACAGTGCGACGGCTCGAGACGTTTAGCGACATCGTGATCGCATTCACGTTGTCAGGCCTAGCGTTCACGTTGCGTCTTCCGGCCCGCAGCCAAGACCTCGTCGCACACCCCATGCACTTCATCGCGTTCTTGGCCAGCTTCGCGTTTGTGTGCGCCTTATGGTGGCTCCACCACCGAGTATTCGCGCGCCTCTTCTATCCGAACACGCTGAACGTGCTGCTCAACTTCGCCTTCCTGGCGTCTACGGTCTACATCGTCTATTCGCTGCAGCTGCTCACGGCGTTCGACGATGCGATCTCACAAGCGGCGTATGCCCTGAGCATCGGCGTCGCCTTTTGCTTACTCGCAGTCCTTTTCGCGCGCGGTTCCGCCGAAACGCAGACACAGGCCGACGACGTCGAACGGCGCGATGCCGGACGGGCGGCGTGGCGGGTCGGCCTGGTTGGCGTCGCGTTCTTGATCTCTGCGGCGATTCCGATCGCAGGGGCAAGCCCGAAATTTATGTCGATGATCTGGGTTGTGGCCGTCGCAATCCCGGCCTTCTTGCGCGCACGCGAACGGCTGGCGAGCCGGCGCGCGCCGGCCGTACAATCCGAGCCTACAGAACCAGTTCGGCCAAAGTCCTAGGCGTGCACGGTTTTCGCAACGCGGCGTACGGCCAGCGTTGTGAGTCCGCCGAGGACGATCACTGCGAACACGATGGCCGCAACCGCGGGCTGAGCGAGCGCTGTGACCGGCGCGACGGCATCGATCGAATACCAACCTTCGCCGGCGCCGGCGATCGCGAGTGCACCGGCGATGTTGGCTAGATTGTACTCGTAGCCGCCGTTAGTATTCCAAAAGCCTTTGCCGATGTGTATGGTCCCGATCGCGACGATCATGACCGCGACGATCAACGCGGGGCCGATAGGGTTGAGCCAACCGATGAGGACGAGCAAACCGCCGAGGAGCTCTCCGATGCCTGCCATCGCAGCAAAGAGCGCGCCCGGTTTCCAACCGAGACTTTCGAAAAAGCCGCCTGTGCCTTTGATGCCGTGGCCCCCGAACCAGCCGAACACTTTTTGCGAACCGTGCGCGATGAAGATCCAGCTGAGCAGTATCCGAGCGATGAGTAGGGTGATGCTTGTAAACATGGCAGTATTATAGATACCCAGAGATCATTCGAGTAGTACGTACTTTTTTGACAAGGAATAACCGCCGCGATAGACGGTGGCGTGGAAGAGATTAACTTTGCTTGGGCGATGGCTGGGTGGGTGGATGCGCCGCTCCGTGACACATTCCGGTTCCGCGATCCGTGAAATGATAGCCCGCGATCGGCGTGAAGACCCAGTCGTAGCTGTGAGGGTGCAGCGTTAAGAAGAGCACGCCAAATGTCCCTGAGGCGCGCACCTCGCTGTTTTTCCTCACCCGCAAGAAGAATGAGTGGCTGCGACCTCCGGTGCCGACGACGAGTTCCCGGATTCCAGTCGCGTTGTCGACGCTCGCGCTTGGGGTTTGCGGTGCGAACCGCTCGTAATCATGGTCGTGGCCCGCCAACGCGAGGTCGGCGTGCGCTGCGTACAGTTCGTTCCAAAATGCCGCGTACTGCGGGTCATCACCGTGAAATCCGGACGAGAAGCGCGGCTGATGCCAGTATGCCAACGTGCATGCGGCGCGATCGGCGGCCAGATCCGCGTGCAGCCACCGCTCCTGTGGCGAGCCGCTCTCACACCCTCCGATGAACTGGCAATTGCCGTTCAGTGCGATCATGTGCCAGCTCGCGATGTTGAAGCTGTAGTATCCTTTCTTCGGATCGCCTGCGATCTTGCCGAAGTACGCGAAATAGCCATCGGCAGTCGGCGAGGTGCGATATTCGTGGTTGCCCGGCGTCGGGCGGGCTATCGAGTTGAGGTTTCCCCACGTTTTCGCGTACGCGGTCTTGAACGCGTCGAGGGCGCCGTCTTCATACTGTAAGTCGCCGAGCAGTAGAATTGCGGCGAGATTTTGGTGCCGCACGAGGGCGAACGCCTGCGTCGACTCACACCCGCCGAGCACATCTTCGATGTCGCCCAACACGTGCGGCCGCGGATCGCAAACCAGGTCGCCGACCGCGGCGACCACGGGATCTTTCGCAGGACCCGCAGTGGGAGTGATGAGCAGCGCGAGAATAAGCCCGAGTGCGAACACCCTCCCGGCTTCTCGCGCTGCGCGCCTTGTTACCTTCGCAAGCGGTTCGCGACGAAGAGCGCGACGATGACGAGCACCAACCAGTAGGGCGCGAAGGCGACGATCACAAGCAGCGCCGATGCCAAGCGCACCGAGAACGTGCGGACTTGTCGTAG
>DASRXC010000132.1:0-74678 GCA_035654355.1 Binatus sp. (SeqCode) | reverse complement strand
GCGCGCGTCGAAACGTCGGCTCCGAGAGGCGTCGATCAATCCGCGGCTCGCATACCGGCACCTGCGCAACCGATGTTCGCAAGCGGTCTGTTCGAGGCGGACGGCGGTCTGACGCGCACCGCTCGCTTCGTTCCGAAGATGAGCGGCCCGGCGGAGGTGACCGAAGAGCGCGAACGGGTCGCATCGCGCACGCGCATCCGCGAGTTCGTCTTCGGCGCGCAAGACGGGTTGCTGACCACCGTCAGCGTCGTTTCGGCGTTTTTCGGCGCGCACGAATCGAACACGACGATTCTGCTCGCTGGCGTCGCGACCGGTGTAGCAGGCATGGTCGCGATGACCGCGGGCCAGTATCTCTCGTCGAAGGCGGAGACCGAAGTCCATCGCTCGGAGATCGAGCGCGAGCTGCGCGAGATCATCGAACATCCCGCCGAAGAGCTGGCGGAGTTGTCTGAGATCTACCGTTTGCAAGGGATGACTCCTGAACAGGCGCGCGATGCGGCGCTTGCGGTGTCGAAAGATCCGAAAAAGGCGCTCGAGGTCATGGCGCGCGCCGAACTTGGTCTCGACACGGAATCGGCCGGCAACCCGATCAAAGATGCGGCAGTGATGGCGCCATCATTTTTGCTCGGCGCGATCGCGCCGATCTTGCCCTACATCTTCACTAGCGGCGATCTCGCGCTGTGGCTTTCCATCGGGTTCGCATGCGTGGCGCTGTTCGGCATCGGCATCGTCAAAGCGCGGGTCACGGGCGGCAATCCGTGGCGTTCAGGACTCGAGCAATTCGTCATCGGCGCCGGCGCAGGCGTGATCGGCTACGTGGTAGGAACCTTCGTGCCGAGCCTCTTCGGCGTGAAATTCGTCGGCGGCTAGATCTACGGCCGGTCGTCGACCCAGACCGCGCCTTCGGGCGTGTGTTCTTTTTTCCAGATGGGCGCGATGTGCTTGAGGCGATCGATCGCGTAGCGGCAGGCGTCGAACGCGGCTCCACGATGCGGTGCGGACACGGCGATCACGACGCTGACGTCGCCGACCTCGAGCGCGCCGACGCGGTGATGGATCGCGATGTCGGTGATCGGAAATTGCTTGCGCGCCTCGGCGGCGATGTCGGCGAACACCCGCTCGACCATCTCCGGATACGCCTCGTACTCGAGCAGCGTCACTTCGTGTCCGCGTGCTTCGTTACGGACGCGTCCGACGAACGACACGATCCCACCGGCGCCGTCGACTGTGATGATCTGCGCGGCGAGATTCTCGTCGAGCGGTTCGTTGGTGAGCACGAAATGGCGCGTGCTCATCCGCCTGCGACCGGCGGCAGCAGCGCGAGTTCATCGCCCTCTTTGAGCGGCGTTTCCGGCGGCGCGTGTTCGCGGTTGACGGCAAAGGCCGTGGATCCTGCGACGGCCGCAAGATCGGGATACTGCGCGGTCAGCACGCGCAGCGCAGAGGCGGCCGTTGAGCCTTCGGGGACATCGGCGCTGATGTCGGAGCGGCCGATGCTTTCGCGTTGGGATGCGAACAGCCGCACGTGTATGCGCATAGAGAAGATGGATTACGGCGCAGGCACTGTCGCCTTCCTGGGTACGCTCACTAGGAGTTGCCCGACACGATACTGTAATGCCCCGGGCTCAAGGAGGAACCGACGCCATGCCGTTTACCGTCCCTGATCTTCCGTATGCTTACGATGCGCTGGAGCCGACCATAGACAAAGAGACGATGACGCTGCATCACGACAAGCATCACGGAGCGTACGTCACCAACCTCAACGCAGCCATCGAGAAGCACCCCGAGCTGGCCAGCAAAACTGTCGAAGAGCTGGTCAAGGGCCTTAACACGGTCCCCGAAGACATCCGCACGGCGGTTCGCAACAACGGCGGCGGCCATCTCAACCACTCGATGTTTTGGACCATCATGACGCCTGGAGGCGGCGGCGACCCGAGCGGCGCGCTCGGCGACGCTATCAAGAGCACGTTCGGGGATGTGGAGACGTTCAAGACGCAGTTCAACGACGCCGGTGCGAAGCAGTTCGGCAGCGGCTGGGCGTGGCTGGTGGTCTCACCGGACGGCAAGCTTCAGATCACGAGCACGCCCAATCAAGACAACCCGATAACCGCCGGTAGTTATCCGGTGATGGGCAACGACGTGTGGGAGCACGCTTACTATCTCAAATATCAGAACCGTCGCGCCGACTATCTCAAAGCGTGGTGGAACGTCGTGAACTGGGAAGCGATCGCCAAGCGTTTCTACGCGGCGAAGAAGTAGGATACGTTGCCAGGGCTGCTTGACGGCAAGACCGCCGTCGTCATGGGCGTCGCGAATCGCTGGAGCATCGCGACGTCCATCGCGAAGGCGCTCCACGCACAGGGCGCGCGGCTTGCACTGACTTATGAAGGCGAGCGCACGAAGGACGAAGTTGAAAAACTCGCGCGCGAGCTGGGCGGTGGTCTCGCGCTGCACTGCGACGTCGCGCACGATGGCAGCATCGCTTCGCTGCGTGCGGTTCTCGAGTCCGAATACAAGACGATCGACGTGCTCGTCCACTCGCTGGCGTTTGCGCGCAAAGAAGAGCTTGCCGGCAAATACTTTGCGACCACGCGCGACGGGTATCGCATCGCGCTGGACATCAGCGCATATTCGCTCGTCGCGCTGTGCCGCGAGCTTGCGCCGGTCGTCAAGAGCGGCGGCTCCATCATGGCGATGACCTACCTCGGATCGGTGCGCGCGGTGCAGAACTACAATGTGATGGGCGTCGCCAAGGCAGCGCTCGAGGCGAGCGTGCGCTATCTGGCGGTCGACCTCGGCGAGCAAGGCGTTCGCGTCAACGCGATTTCGGCCGGGCCGATCAAGACAGCCTCGGCGCGAGCGGTTAGCGGCTTCACCAACATCTTAGGTGAAGTCGCGCAACGCGCGCCGTTGCGACGCAATGTCAGCGCTGAAGACGTCGGAAACGTCGCGGTGTTCCTTGCAAGCGAACTGTCAAGCGCCGTCACCGGTCAAGTGATCTACGTCGATTCAGGTTACAGCATCGTCGGCATCTAAGGCGAAAGGTTCATCGCTGCCCGATGGACAACGTGAGGGGTCCGCGGGAGGGGAGTGATCGCTGATGGGCCTGACGTGGCAGGATGTTGAAGACATCGGATTCGAGCTCGCGCAGGCGCACCCGGATGAAAATCCGGATCAAGTGCCGATGCCGGAGCTTTTGCAGCTGGTCACCGACCTCGACGATTTCGAAGACGATCCCGAACGCGTCGACGAACCGACACTGCAGCGCATCGCCGCCGCCTGGCGCGAGGAGTTCGCGCAAAAGGCGTAGTCCATGACCCGTATCGGCCTGTTCCCGCTGCGCACGGTGCTCGTGCCCGGCGCATTGCTGCGGCTTCACATCTTCGAAGATAGGTACAAAGAGCTGATCGGCGGCTGCCTTGCATCCGGCGAGCCTTTCGGTGTGCTGCTGGACCGCAACGGCAACGAGGTGGGCGATGACCTCGATCCCGTCGCCGTAGGAACGACGGCGACGATCGACGAGGCGACGCGCCTGACCGACGGCCGCATGAACATCGTGACGCGCGGCGAGCGACGATTCCACGTCGAGCGCGTCATCGCTAAGAAACCTTTCTGGACAGCGCAGGTATCCTATTTAGATGAGCCCGTGGGGCGCGGCGCCGCCGCGACCATCCGGGCGATCGCAGCCGAACGGTTCACCGACTACCTGCAAGCGCTGCTTGCGCTGTTCGGCCGCGAGCTCGAAGACCTGCGCATGCCGGAGGACATCACAGCCTCATCGTACCTCATCGCCGACACGCTCCAAGTCGACGGAGCGGTCAAGCAGGAGCTGCTCGAGGCGCCAACCTCGATCGACCGCTTGCGCGCCGAAATGGTGCTTTTGGAACGCGAAACAACACGGCTGCGCGCGCTGGCCGCTTCGGGCAAGCGCTCATCCGAGAGCGACGATCCGCCGTTCAACGTCCGCTTTTCCCTCAACTGATCGCGACCGGCATGCGCGACGCGACGATCTCAGGGCTGCGCGAGCGGCTGCGCGTTCGGGCCGCAAAGCGGCTTTACGAAGACGGAACGCGCAGCGCCGCGGTGTTGGTGCCGCTGGCCGGCGTCGACGGCGATCTCTCGATCATCTGCTTTCAGCGCACCCACGAGGTCGCCGACCATAAAGGCGAGATATGTTTTCCGGGCGGGTCGGTCGAGCTTGACGATCGCGATGCGATCGACGCCGCGTTGCGCGAGGCGAACGAGGAGCTCGGTTTGGCGCGCGACCAAGTCGATGTGCTTGGCACGCTCGATGACGTGCACACGTCGGTGTCGAACTACGTGATCACGCCGGTCGTTGGACATCTGCCGCGGGTGCCGGCGCTCGTGCCCGACCCGCTCGAGGTCGCGCGGCCGGTGATCGTGCCGCTGGCGGATCTTACCAAGCCCGGCGCCGAAGGCATCGAATGGCGCGAGTGGCGCGGCACGCAGCGCAAGATCTACTATTATCCTGTGGCAGACGGCCGCATATGGGGCGCAACGGCACGCATCTTGCACAACCTGCTGACGATTTGGAGACAACAATGACGAGGTCTACGCCTCGATGAGCGCGCTCAAGATGTGCGAGCGCTGCGGGAAGCAGCCCGCCGCCGGCGCGACGCCGACGTTTCGCAACGGCCGCATCGCAGTGACAAGCCTCTGCGCGCAGTGCATGGCCGCCAACGCGAAGGATACGATGCAATGGATGGGCGGTGCTGCGCTTGCAGCCCTGGCGCTGGGGGTTGGCGCGGTGCTCGTCGGCGATCAGTTGTCGCGCGCCAAGCGCGACGAGTCTGGAACGCCGGTGATGGGAACGCCACCGCCGCGAGCGCCAAGTTTTAGCGGCGGCCGTACCCCAACTCTCAACGCGTTTTCGCGCGACCTGAGCCGCCAGGCGATCGAAGGCCGGCTGGATCCAGTCATCGGGCGCGACGTCGAGATCGATCGCATCGTGCGCATCCTCGCGCGGCGCACGAAGAACAACCCGGTGCTCATCGGCGATGCGGGCGTCGGCAAGACCGCGATCGTCGAAGGCTTGGCACAGCGCATCGTGCGCGGCGCCGTGCCGCGCGCGCTCGCGGGCAAGCGCATCCTGGCGCTCACGCTGGCCGGCGTCGTCGCGGGCACGAAGTACCGCGGCGAGTTCGAGGCGCGCCTGCAGCGCGTGATCGACGAGCTGGCACGCGCAAACGACGTCATCGTCTTCATCGACGAGCTTCATACGATCGTCGGTGCCGGCAGCGCCGAAGGCTCGACCGTCGACGCCGCCAACATGCTCAAGCCCGCGCTAGCGCGCGGTGAGATCCGCTGCATCGGCGCTACGACGTTCGACGAATATCGACGCTATATCGAAACCGACGAGGCATTGGAGCGGCGCTTTGCTCCAGTCGTCATCGACGAGCCCTCGCCGGCCAGCGCGTTGGCAATGCTGCGCGGCAGCCGCGCTCGCTACGAGACGCATCACGGTGTGCGCATCACTGATCCCGCGCTCGATGCGGCGATCTCCCTGTCATCGCGCTACATCACCGATCGCAACCTTCCGGACAAGGCCTTTGACGTGCTCGACGAGGCGGCCGCGCTGGTCGCGCTGCGCGGCGGCACGGAAGTCGGACCGCCGGACATCGCGCGCGTCGTCGCCGGCTGGACCGGCATCCCGGTCGAAACAGTCGCAGAAGCAGAAGCCGCACGCCTGGTCAATTTCGAGAGCCTCTTGCGCGAGCGCGTGGTCGGTCAAGACGCCGCGGTTCGCGCGGTCGCCGAAGCAGTCCGCCGCGGAAGAGCCGGCATGAAAGAGCACCGCGGCCCGATGGGCGCGCTGCTGTTCGTGGGTCCAAGCGGCGTCGGCAAGACCGAACTGGCACGCGCCACTGCCGCGACGCTGTTCGGCAGCGACGATGCACTCTTACGTTTTGACATGTCGGAGTTTTCGCAAGCGCAGGCGGCGACGCGCCTTATCGGCGCACCGCGCGGCTACGCTGGCCACGAGCGCGCCGGCGAGCTTACAGAAGCCGTCCGTCGACGCCCGTACAGCGTGCTGCTGTTCGACGACGTCGATCGCGCGCATCCCGAAGTGCTCGACCTCCTGCTGCAACTGCTCGACGATGGCCGATTGACGGATTCTAACTCGCGCACCGTCGATTTCCGAAATGCGCTCGTCATCCTAACTGCAAACGCGGCGGTGGGAAGCGACCTTTCACAGCTCGGCGCGCAGTTCTCGCACGAGCTGGTCAATCGCCTCGACGACGCGGTCGCTTTCCATCAGCTTGGGCGCGAGGACATCCGCGCGATCGCCGTTCGCCACGTCCAGAACGTGGCTGCAGCTGCCGCGGAAAAGGGCATCAGTCTGCAGATGTCGGACGCCGCGCTGGACGCGATCGCCGCCGAGGCTGACGATCAGCGTCAAGGCGCGCGTTTGGTCCGCCGCGTGATCGAGCGGCGGTTGAGCGCGCCGCTCGCCAAAGGTCTGCTGGCCGGCGCTTTTAAGCGCGGCCAAACCGTGCACGTCGACGCCGCCGCGCTCGGCGAACTGGAGTTGAAGGCATGCGATTCGCCGTCTTGATCACCTACACGGATATGGAAGGGCGAGAACGCTCCCTGCCAGCGCACCGCGAGTATCTGAAGCAAGGCCGCGAGAGCGGCGTCGTCGTCGAATCGGGCGCCTTCGCGGACGGCAAGGGCGGCCTGTATATATTGGAAGTGCCGGACGAGGCCGCGGCGCAGGCGTTCGTGGCCGGCGACCCATATCGCACTGACGGCAAGCTCGAGCTGATCGTGCGCCAGTGGCAGAGCGTTCAAGGAGCCCAGCGCTAACGTGATCGCGCAATTCGACGCGGTCAACGAAGTGAGCGAGTCCTTCAAGAAGCTCTTCAAAGGATACACGTGGCTGCTGGGCGGGCCCACGACCGCGGGCGCGTTCCTCATGACGATCGTCATCTTCGTCGCCGTGGGCGCGTCGATGATCCCGACGTTCTGGAAGGTGATAACGTCACAAGGTCAGTTGCCCGAACTCTCGCCGACGCAAGTGGCTTTCATGGTCATCGGCGTCACCATCGCTGTGATCTTCGCAATCGTGGTCTCGGCGTTCACCTATGGTTGGACGCTTGTCGCGGCCGAGCCAGTGTGGTTGGGGCGCGAGCCGGCCTTCGATCGCGGCTTTTATCGCGCCGCATCAAAGCTGCTGACGCTAGTGGCGTTTTTGCTGCTGGTCGCATTCATGAGCGTGATCACGCTGATCACGATCGTCGGCCCGATCGTCATCGGCGTGATGACTATCTACGGGCCATGCTTCATCTTGTTCAAAGATCGCAGCGCGATTGAAGCGATCGGCGACACGTTTCGTCTTGCCAGCGAGAACATCGGACCGACCATCATCCTTGTGCTGGCGTTCGTCGCGATTTATATCGCGGGCTTTATGACGATCTTTATCGTCAGTCTGGTCCCGCTCATGGGGCTCATCGGGATTCCGCTGCAGTTCGCATTCCAGTGGCTGCTCAGCGCGTTTGTCGCGTTGGCAGTAGTGCGCTTCTACGACTTGCTGCTGACCGGCAAAGGCAGCGCGCCGCCCTATCCGCTGGTTCCGGAGAACCGAGTCTAAGGAATCATATGCGGAGCGACGCGATGCCGGCTAGGCCGAGTAGGCCTCCAGCATCTTGTGGATGCGCGACGTGATCTCGAGCGAGTCATCCCACTTGCGCTGCCATAGGTTGCGTCCAAAGATCAGCCCGGTCACGCCAGCGTCCATCGCAAGCCGCGACTTGTGCAGCAGATCCTCATCGCTGATCTTGCTGCCGCCGGAGATCAGCACCAACGTGCGGCCGGCCGATTTGACCACCTTGCGGATCGCATCTTCCTCAGAGAGGTTGAGCGTGTTGTACGGCTTGGGCTGCTTGTCGAGGTTCTCGCCGACTTTGGGGACGTTGAGCTTCACAACGTCTGCGCCCATCTCGCACGCCATCCGGGCCGCATAGTCCACCGCATACAGCGTGTCCACGCCGCCTTTGTCTTTGACCGCCTTGCCGCGCGGGTACGACCACACGACAAGTGGCATGCCGTAGCGCTCGCAGTCTCGACGAACGCCGTCGAGTTGGGCGATATCCTCGGCCTGGCGCGGGCTGCCAACGTACATCGTGTAACCGACCGCGTCGGCGCCCAAGCGCACTGCATCCTCGACGCTCGACGTCATCGGCGAGATCGGGTCGTCATCCGATGGGATGTTCGTCTTCCCGTTGACCTTGAGGAGCAACGGTATCTTGCCGGCATACGGGCCGAAGTATTTCTCAGCCAAGCCGATGTGGCACGCGACGCCTGAGTATTTGCCCTCGATGGCGAGGCGGAAGATGTAATCTTGATCGATGCTGTCCGGGTTGTCGAAGAAATCGACCGGTCCGTGCTCGATGCCCTGATCGATCGGCAAGAAGAGCAAAGTGCCGTTCGCCGGGCCGTATTCATAGAGGAGGCGATAGAGCCGCGCGCGCTTGCCAGGTGAAAGGCGAAGATCGTCGATCGTCGGACGGCGGACCAAGGTCTGCATGGGTAGCCTCCAAGACTGAAATCGCTCGAATCGAGTCGGTCGAGTGGATTCGACTGCGGCCGGGCCGCGCCTGCGACAGAAGTGAAGAAGAATGCGGCCTGCGCCGTCAAAACAATCATTCGTGGAACTATTCGACATCACCGTTATCGGAGGCGGTCCTACTGGGCTGTTCGCGCTCTTCTATGCCGGCATGCGCGGCGCCAAAGCCAAGGTGATCGACGCGCTGCCCGAGCTTGGTGGACAACTGTACGCGCTCTATCCGGAGAAATACATCTACGACATGCCGGGCATTCCGGCGGTGACGGGTCAAGCGCTCGTCGATGCGTGCGTCGAGCAAGCCTTCCAGTGGCCGCATGCAAAGTGCCTCGAAGAGCGCGTGGTGGACGTCGCGCGGCTGCCCGATAACACGATTAAGATCGTCACGGACAAAGCCGAACACTTCAGCCGCACGGTGATACTCGCCAGCGGCATCGGCGCGTTCAAGCCGCGCAAGCTCGCGGCGCCGACCGCGCAAGCGTTTGAGAACAAAGGACTTTCGTATTATGCGCGCAGTTTCGACGAATACGCGGGTAAACGCGTGGTCGTCGTAGGTGGCGGCGATTCGGCAGTCGATTATGCGCTCGCGATCGGACCGAAAGCCGCATCGGTGACGGTTGTGCACCGCTCCGCGTTCCGCGCGCATCCGCACTCGGTCGAGCAGCTGCGCTCTTCGAATGCGACGTTGTACCAGCCTGATTACGAGATCAAAGAGGTGCACGGCGACGGGCAGCTCGAGCGAGTCACGATTTTTCAGACGAAAACGAAGGAAGAGCTGATGCTCGAGTGCGACTCGTTGCTGTGCGCGCTCGGCTTTATCTCCGACCTGGGCGAGCTTAAGAAATGGGGCATCGAGCTTGACGGCAACGGCATCAAGGTCGATACAACGACGCAAGAGACGAGCGTCAAGGGGATCTACGCGGCGGGCGACGTCGTGCAGCATCCCGGCAAGCTCAAGCTGATCGCGTGCGGCACGTCGGAAGCGGCGATCGCCGTCAACCAGGCGATGAACTACATGGATCCGTCGCAGAAGATCCAGCCCGTGCACTCAAGCAACCTGACGTTGCCCATCTCGGCGAAGGTCGGCGCGCAACCGTGATTTCGCTCGCGCCATTTCTCTTGGCGGTTGCCATGCACGCGGGGCCGAGTAGCGGTGCCGCTGTGGTGCTTCATAAGATGACGGCAGCGAACGCATGGGTCAAGTCCTACAAAGTGCGCATCCACTTCGATGCGAATGTGCACAGCTTTGTCAGCCTGCCGCTGTCGCTCGACGCGACTCTGTACTACAAGCAGCCCGATAAGATGCAGATCGTGTTCGATTCAGTGCCGACGCTCGCGAAGCAATTTCAGAACTTCTATGCTTCGAGCGGCACTCCGCAGACGTGGCCGAAGACGTACATCGTGACGCTCGAGCCGCCGGATCCCGCGGTTACGAGTACGCTGACGCTGCGGTTGACGCCACGCTCGTCGAGCAACCTGGATCATGCGCTTATGACGATCGATACTTCATCGTACGGCGTGATCAGCCAGCAATGGGTGTACAAGGACGGCTCGAATATCAACGTCACGCAATCGAACGAAAGCGGTCAGAAGTTCGTGCTTCCCGATCGTCAAGAAGGCGACTTCCAGTTCCCGCGCTATAAAGCGCACGTGATCGCGGACTACGACGAGTACGACATCAACGTGCCGATCCCAGATTCGGTCTTCAACCACACGCCGGCGCCTCAATAAACCCGCCCAAACAGCGATGAAATGATCGCGCCGGCTTGCAAGGAAGCCGGCGCATTTGTGTATGGACGAGCGGGTTGGGCCCGCTTTTCGTTTTATGGCGTGGGAGCAGCCGGCGGTGGCGCCGGCGGCACTGTGGCAGCGGCGGTTGTCGCCGAGCCGGTCAGTAGATTGTACCAGCGCATGACGGCCAAGATGCAGTACGCGCCGACGAGCGAGCCGACAGCGATCGCAACGATCTGCCCGAGTACCGGAATCAATCCGATGATCGCGTTGATCACGCCCGCGATGATTCCGATGACGATCAGGCCTAAGAACAGCATCGCCGTCGGTCCGAAATTCTCACGCGACAAGCTGATCGAAGCCCCAATCGAGCCGGTGCCGGTCTGATTGCCCTGCATGATGTACGGTATGGTGTACAGGCAGAAGAGGCCGATCAGAATCGGCACGATGACCGACCAGAACAACAAGGCGTCGACGACGCCGACGATCGCCGCGAGCACGATCAACGAACCGAGCTTGCTCATCGCTTTGCTGAAGCCGCCTCCGATGTCGGGATCGCCGCCGCGCCAAACGGGCTCCGCCGCCGCATACGCCCAGCCGTATCCGAAGACGGCCGCGATAATGCCGGCGATCACGAAGACGATGAACAGGATCCCGAGGCCGCTGAACAACGCCCCGAACAACGCGGTCGGCCCTCGGCCCTCGCCGCCGGCCATCATCCCGGCCGTGCCGGCGCCGGCCATCAGCGATCCGAAAGCGATCGCGAAGCCTATGCCGATGATGATACCTGCGACCAGCAAGGAGACCAGGATCGGCACCGCCAGCATCCAGTTCTTCTTCTCGAAAAGTAGTTTGAATGTCCCCATGAGTTCTGCTACGGCGTCGAACTGAGCAGCCATTGCGCCTCCTACGGACGAAATCTCGAACAAACCGGGAAACGGCTCGTTCGTGTGAATGAGCCCGCGCTGAGGGTTCCGCGGCGGCGTTGCTCCACCTGCGTTAAGAGCGCGGCCGGGGAATCACTCAATATCCCGCAGAATGGAAACAACCCGAACTCCTGGAGTCACACTTTTGACCGACCACCTCTCGCTCGGCGGCCGCACCTTCGAATCGCGCCTCATCGTCGGCACCGGCAAGTTCTCAAGCCCAGAGCTCATGGCAGACGCGCTGTCCGCCGCGAAGACGCAACTCGTCACAGTCGCGGTGCGCCGCGTCGACCTCGACGCGCCGGCGAATCCGATCACCGACTTCATCGATCGCGAGCGCTATCTCATCATGCCGAACACCTCGGGCGCGGTCGACGCCGCCCAAGCCGTTCGGCTCGCGAAGCTCGCGCGTTCCGCCGGCTTTCCGGACTGGATCAAAGTCGAGGTCATTCCTGACCCACGCTACTTAATGCCTGATCCAATCGAAACGCTCAAAGCGTGCGAGCAACTCGTCGCGCAGGGCTTCACGGTGCTGCCATACATCCACGCCGATCCCGTGCTCGCCAAACGCTTGGAAGAGGTCGGCGTCGCTGCAGTGATGCCACTCGCCGCGCCGATCGGATCCGGACGAGGCTTGAAGATGGAGACCGCGATCGCGATCATCATCGAGCAGGCGACCGTTCCCGTCGTGGTCGACGCGGGTCTCGGCGTTCCTTCGCACGCAGCGGCGGCGATGGAGATGGGCGCAGACGCGGTGCTGGTCAACACAGCGATCGCGGCAGCTGCAAATCCCGTGCGCATGGCGCGCGCGTTCGCGCTCGGTGTCGAGGCCGGACGCGGCGCATACCTTGCGGGCCGCGCACAAGAGTTGCGGGCCGCGTCAGCCTCAAGCCCGCTGACCGGTTTTCTCGATCCAACACAAACGCGCCAATCGTGAGCTTCTCATCCGTTTTTGACGCGTCGCTGACGCGCGATCTGCTCGAACGACGCTCGCGCTCGACCGCGGACATGGTGCGCGATGCCGTAGCGCGCAAACTGAGCACGTTGGACGACGCGGCGACGCTTCTCGCTCCGGCCGCCGGCGATCTATTGGAAGATCTGGCCCGCGAAGCGCACCGATCGACCGTTGAACGCTTCGGCAAGACGATCTCGCTGTACGCGCCGCTCTATCTGTCGAACGAATGCGTCTGCACGTGCACGTATTGCGGCTTCTCGATGGGCCTGCCGATCAAACGCCGTACGCTGCGCATCGACGAGGTGGTGCGCGAGGCGCGGGCGCTCGCCGCGCGCGGCATGCGCAACGTGCTCCTCGTGTCCGCGGAACACCCGAAGCGCGTCAACGCGCAATACGTCGCGCAATGCGTGCGCGAGACGAAGTGCATCGCGCCCTACGTCGCGCTCGAGATCGCGGCTGCAGAGGAAGATGATTACCGCGCGTTCGTCGACGCAGGCTGTGACGGGATCGTGCTGTATCAAGAGACGTACGATCCAGACGCGTATGCCCGCTACCACGTCGGCGGTCCAAAGATGAAGTACACGTGGCGGCTTGACGCGCCGCTGCGGGCAGCGCGAGCCGGCGCGCAGCACTTGGGTATCGGCGCGCTGCTGGGACTGGCGGATTGGCGCTTCGAAGCGCTATCGCTCGTGCAACACGCACGCTGGCTCGAGCGAAATTGCTGGCGCAGTCAGATCAACGTGTCGCTTCCGCGCATCAATCGCGCGGAGGGCGGATTCACGCCGGCCCATCCCGTCGATGACCGCGACTTCGTGCATTTTCTCGTCTTCTTGCGTCTCGCGTTGCCGACCGCCGGCATCACGCTCTCGACGCGCGAGACGCCGGCGCTGCGCGACCACCTCGTGCCATTGGGCATCACGATGATGAGCGCCGGTTCCAGCACGGAGCCGGGCGGCTATGACGAGCCGGGCCAAGCCGGCGAGCAGTTCGCGCTTGAGGATCACCGTTCGCCCGACGAAGTCGCGCGGCGGTTGATGGAACTCGGATACGAACCCGTGTACAAGGATTGGGAAGTCATGCACGCGCGTGACCAGCAACGCCCGCTTGGCACGGCTGCGGCAAGTTGATGACGACGCTTCGATTCTTCGCGAATGGGAAAGCGCGCGAAATCGCAGCGGGCACGACCGTAGCGGACGTGATCGCCGAAGCCGGGCTGCAGATGATGCAGGTCGTCGTGGAATATAACGGCGAGCCGCTGGCCCGCGATCGGTTCGCGCAGACGCCGATCGCGGCGGGGGATCGCATCGAAATCGCGCAGATGGTCGGCGGCGGTTGACCCAAGCACTTCGCACGGCGCTGCGCGATCGCAGGCTGTACCTCATCACCGATACATCGCCGAAGCTCGGCCTGCTCGGAGTCATAGAGGCAGCCGTTCAAGGCGGCGTCGACATGGTGCAGCTGCGCGAAAAGCGTTTGGATGACGGGGAGCTGCTGGCTGCTGCACGCGAGGCCGCGCGCTTGTGCCGGCGGCTCGGCGTGCCGTTCATCGTCAATGACCGCGCTGACATCGCACGCGCGGCGGGCGCCGACGGCGTGCATCTTGGCCAGGATGACTTGCCGGTGGAGGAAGCGCGCGCATTGATGGGACCGGACGCTTTCATCGGATTATCGACGCACTCGTCCGAACAGGTCGACGCTGCGCTGGATGTCGACTACATCGGCGTCGGGCCGATCCACGAGACGCCGACGAAGCCCGGCCGGCCGGCCGTCGGCACGCCGCTCGTGCGCTACGCAGCCGCTCACGCGGTGCAGCCGTTCTTCGCGATCGGCGGTCTAGAGCCAGGCAACGTCGGCGATGTGGTTCGCGCAGGCGCGCGCAACTTCTCAGTGCTGCGCTATGTCGCCAACGCCGACGACCCGCGACGCGCTGCGCGCGAGATGATCGATGCGATCGATAGTGCGCTGGCAACGCAGCGCGCATCCCGAGGGAGCTCGGTATGAGCAAAGATGCGCGCTTGCCGCCCGGTCAATACTCCGTGCGGGACTTTCCGGTGCTTCACGTCGGCGCGATTCCGTCGTTCGACCAAGAGCGCTGGCGGTTCCGCATTTTCGGTGCGGTTGATGCGCCCCAGGAGCTCAGCTGGTCGCAGTTCACGGCGCTGCCCGGCAAATCGGTCAAGACCGACATCCACTGCGTGACGCGCTGGACCAAGTTCGGCACGACATGGTTCGGCGTTCCTTTCGCCGAGATCATCAAGTTAGCGAAGCCGCAGGCCGCCGCGAAGTTCGTGGTCACGCACGGCGCGAACGGTTACAGCGCCAACGTTCCGCTGACAGTCGCAGCTGACGACGATGTGCTCTTCGCCTATCAATACGAAGGCAAACCGTTAGAAGCGATCCATGGCGGTCCGATGCGGATGTTCATCCCGAAGCGCTATTTCTGGAAGAGCACCAAGTGGTGCAACGGCGTCGAGTTCAGCGTTGAAGACAAACCCGGTTTTTGGGAAGTGCGGGGTTATAGCAACGATGCCGATCCGTGGAAGGAAGAACGCTACTGGTGACGCGGCCTTAGGGCGGCGTCGTTGTGAAGTATTCCGGCCCTAGCTTGGGCTCTCGCTCAGCCAGCGTAAAGCCGGCTTTGTGAGCCGAGGCCTCGCAGCGCTCGCAGACCTTGATCGTCTCGAGCTTGCGGTGCGAGTAGCGGTGTGCAAAAAAATGCTGGCCGAGACGCTGCTCGCCGCCACAAAAGGCACATCTTGACATACTTCTGTATGACCGGAGTTTTGCCGGAACGTTACAAAGATAATGGCCATGCGGGCGGGCATGACGACTTTGATCATCGCCATCATCGCGGCTGCCGCAGCGGTGGTCTTCGAGAACAAACCCTTCGAAGCGGTTTTCCACCAGTGGGGGTTTACGGTCGCCGCCGCCATAGCCGGCCTGGTGCTGCTCGTCTCGGCGGCATCGACGATGCGGGCCTCGGGCGAGGAACGTTTTGCGGCGCTCGCAGGAATCGGCGGCGCGTTGCTCTGCGCTTCTATGGTCGTCGCGGCGTTCACCGTCGGGCCACCGCACGCACTCGCCGGATCGCCCGGCCAAATCACGCCGTTGCGCAGCGGCTCGGCCATCGCAATCCGCTTTCCGCCGGCGCAAGTACCGGGCGGCGACGCGTTGGCAGCACCCGAGACGGTGGAGCTGCTGCGCGGCTCGCGGCCGCCTGAGACGATGCACGTCGGTGAGACGCGCAGGTTCGGACAATTCGTTCTGCGCGTGACGTCCGGCCCGATCGCGCTGGTGCGCGCGACGGCGCCTGACGGTAGGCCGGTCACTGTGACTCAGCCGCAAGGCACCACCTTCGTGTCGCCTTACCTCCTCTTTCCATTCGTCCACGGCGGCGAGCAGCTTGATTTCTTCGCGGTGCCGCCGCTGCACCGCACGGTCAACGTCGCATATTATCCGTCGTATCACGACGAAGCCAAGGGCATCGACATCCCGACGCCGTTCGTGCTCGTGCAGATCGCCGAGGAGAACGGCGCCGAACTTTTCCGCGGTGCGACCATCAGCGGCCGCCCGATCCGCCAGGGCGGCGTCGTGCTCACCTTTACCCTTGGCACGTATCCCGACGTGCTCGTCGCATCGGCGCCGGCGCAGCTCACGCTTGCAATCGGGCTGACCATGATCGCCGCGGGCCTCATCGGCTACATCTGGCTCAACCTGGGAGCGCTGCGAACGGAACGCCGCCGTGCGAACGCCAAGTGAGCGTGCATGAGCGGGGTCATCCGTACCGTTCTCATCAGCTGCGCAGTCGCGAGCATCGTCTGCCCGGCGGCTGCATCCGCTCGTTCATTAGAAGATCCGCCGTCCGGACTGCATAGCGCGGCGGCGACCCTCGCCGACGTCCTGACACACTACGACACATCGGAAGGCGACCGCCGCTTTCATACCCGGATCGCCGTGTGGCGCGTGAGCGAACACGGGTTGAACGGCACGTACGTCGAGACGACATCGGGCGAGGACTATCGAGCGACGCTGACGCTGGGTCCGCTAGTCACGTCGAACGGTCGCTGGCACGGGCAGAGCTGGCGTCAAGACGAGAACGGGCTGACGGTATTCACTCAGGACATCCATCAGAAGACCGCGATCAGCGAAAAGGCGATCGACTACGCGCTCGATCACCCGAAAGCGCCGGGCGACGGCGTCGAGCTCGTCGGCGAAGTGTCCGATCCGACCGATGCCTACGTCGTGCGCGTCTACCCACGCGGCGGACGGCTTGTTTGGCTCTTCTTCGATGCCGCGAGCGGACTCATCGACCGCGAGGAAGACGTCGTCGCAGAGCGGCGGACGGTCACACAATACGGCGACTACCGCGCCATCGATGGCGAGATGCAGGCCTGGCACCGCACGACCAGCGATGGCCATCCCAACAACGACGAAGAGTGGACGCTGCAGTCGCTGCGCAACGACGCTCCGGTCAGTCCCTCTGACATCGCAATTCCGCCGGATCGCCGCGTGCTCGTCGAGTTCCCAAGCGGCGAACAGCAAGTGCGACTGCCGGCGCGCATCATCGGCGGCCGCGTCGTCGTGCGCGTCATGATCGCCGGTCGTGGTCTCGATTTCATGCTCGACTCGGGAGCGGGAGACATCGCGCTCGACTCCGGCCTCGTGCCCGTCCTTCATTTACAGACGATCGGCAGGTCGACGCAAGTCGTCGCAGGTCAGTTCGACCGCTCGAAGGCGATCGTGCCCGAGATGCAAGTCGGGGATTTACGCCTGCACGATGTCGTGGTTTCGACCCTGCCGTTCGAAGCGCAGGCGCTGCCGGACGTCAAGATCGTCGGCTTGCTGGGATTCGATTTCTTCCGCGGCGCGGTCGTCCGCATCGACTACAGTGCCGGGATCGTCGACGCGATCGAGCCTGAGCGCTTCACCGCTCCCGATGGGGTGACGTCGATGCCGATCGCGCTTGACGACGGCGTGCCACTCGTCCCTGCGACCGTCGGCGACGCCACGGGCGCGCACTTCATTTTAGACACCGGATCGGTGTTCACGATCGTATTCTCCGGATTTGCGGCCGATCACCCGGACGCGGTCGCCGATCAGGGCGGCGGCTCGCTGAGCCGTCGGGAGCAAGCGACGGTGGGCAAGGGTGTCGGCGGCGAGATTTTGCTCGTGCCCACCGAATTGCGGTCGTTCACGTTCGGCGGCCAGCGTTTTGAGTATTTCCAAGCGTTCGTCACGCAATCAGCGCGCGCGTTTGAGAGCGAAGACGAGGACGGCCTCATCGGGTCGCCGACGTTGCAGCACTTCACCGTCTATCTCGATTACCAACACCAGCGGATCGACTTGGTCCGCAACGGTTGACGCAAGGAGGCGCGATGGCCCGACGCACGCTCGTGCGCGCGAAACTCGTCCTGCCACGGATCGGAGCGAAAGCGATTCCGAACGGCGCGGTGCTCGTCGAAGACGGTCGTATCAAAGCGGTCGGACCGCGCGCGTCGCTCGCGCGCGCGAGCAAAGGCGCGACAGTCATCGATGCGCCCGGCACGCTCATGCCGGGCATGATCAATCTCCACGCGCATCTAGACTCGCTGTGCGGCCCGGACTTCCTCACGCACGCGCTGCTTATCAGCGAAGCGAACGCGGTCATGGTGTGCGCTGACAGCGCGCGTCGCACCGTGCTCGCCGGCGTGACCACGGTGCGCGACTTGGGCACGAAATATGCATCGGCTATCGCGGTGCGCGATGCGGTCAACAGAGGATGGGTTCCGGGGCCGCGCATCTTGAGCGCTGGCCAATTGGTGTGCATGACGGGCGGGCACGGTTGGTTCATCGCCGACGAAGCCGACGGCACCGACGACATGCGCAAAAAGGTGCGCAAGAACCTCAAGCGGGGTGCGGACTGCATCAAGGTGATCGCGACCGGCGGCGTGTTGTCGCCGGGCGTCGAAGTCGGAAGCTCGCAGCTCGATCCGGACGAGCTCGAGACCGCCGTGCACGAAGCACATAAGGCGGGCAAGCGCGTCGCGGCGCACGCGATCGGGAATCAGGGGATCAAGAACGCGTTGCGTGCTGGCGTCGACACGATCGAGCACGGCTGCTATCTCGACGATGAGGCGATCAAGCTGTTCAAGAAGACGGGCGCGACTTGGGTGCCGACGTTATGCGCGCCGCATTTCCTGCACGAGCACCTCGCCGAAGTCCCCGACTATGCGCGTCGCAAAACGGAACAGGTCTACGACGCCCATCGCGCAAGCTTCCGCCTCGCGCTCCGTTCAGGCGTAACGATCGCTGCCGGCACGGATGCGGGGACACCTTTCAACCACCACGGGCTGTTCGCAACCGAATTATCGTTGATGACCGCGCTTGGGATGAGCGCCGAGCAAGCGCTCGAGTCGGCGACTTCCGGTGCTGCTCGAGCGGCTGGTATTGAACATGAGACTGGAACGCTTGTCGTGGGCAAGTCCGCCGACCTGATCGCGGTGGACGGCGATCCGCGCAAGGATATCACCGCCACCACTCGAGTCCGCGGCGTGATGAGCCGCGGCATTTGGATGACGCCGTGACGAGCGCTGCCGAACGCGCAGGATCTTTCAAGGCAGCGGCAATGGTCGCGTCGGCCTCGCTCGTCATGGGCTGTGCGTTTGTCCTGGACGGGTGCACGAAGATCTCGAGCAGCACGACGCCCGCCGGCGGCCACTCTTGGACCCACCATGGCGTGTTGCGCATCGGGTCGTACGAAGAACTCGATAACCTCAATCCGATCCTTTCGACCGAACTGTTCGTTAGCGACGTGTGTCAGCTGTTGTACTCGGGATTGATCGACTATGACGACCACGCCGAAATGATCCCGGACGTCGCGCTCGCGGTGCCGACGCTAGCCAACCACGGCATCTCGCGGGACGGCCTGACGATCACGTACCATTTACGGCACGGCGTCACGTTCTCCGACGGTGTGCCTCTGACTGCGGCCGACGTGAAGTTCACCTGGCAGCAGATCATGAATCCGAATAATAACGCATCGACGCGCTATCCATACGATGATGTCTCATCGATCGACACGCCCGACCCGTATACGGTCATCGTCCACCTGAAGGCGCCGCTCTCGCCGTTCGTCGGCTATTTCATGCGCAACGGCACCCTCGGATCGATCATCCCGAAGCATTTGCTCGACAAGTATCCCGATCTCAACCGCCTGCCGTTCGACACAAACCCGGTGGGCAGCGGGCCGTTCATCGTCACCCATTATCAGCCAGGCGTCGAACTGGATTTGCGTGCAAATCCGCACTACTGGCGCGGCCCGCCAAAACTGCGCGCGATCGAATACCGCATCATCCCAAACCAGAACACGTTGCTGACCCAGATCTCGACGCACGAGATCGATTTCTACTTCGATGCGCCGGAGGTGCAATACGCGCTGCTCAAAGCGATGCCGGGTGTCCGCGTCACCGCGCGTCCGAACCAGTCGTTCGAGCACGTCAGCTTCAACTGCCGGCGGCCGCCGCTCGACGACGTGCGCGTGCGCCAAGCGATCGCGTATTCGATTCATTGGGACGATCTCGCGCGCAACGTCTATCTCGGACTCGGCGAGCCCGGCATGGCGGATATCGCGCCCTCGTCATGGGCGTACGATCCGGACATCCACGCATACCCATTCGATCCTGCGCGCGCCCGTCAGTTGTTCGCGGCCGCAGGCTGGACGCCAGGTTCGGATGGCGTGCTGGAAAAGAACGGCCAACCGCTTTCGCTCACGATCACGACGGTCGCCGGTGTAACGACGCGCGAGAAAGCAGAAGAGCTGATTCAACAAGATCTGCGCCATGCCGGCGTCGACCTGTCAATCAAGAACGATCACGCGAACATGCTGTTCGCGACGTACGGCGCGAACGGCACCTTCGCGCGTGGGCGGTTCGACCTTGGCCTCTATGCCTGGAGCTATACGATCCCCGAACCCGACGATACGTTGACGCTCGGGCCGGAACAAGTGCCGCCGAACGGCCAGAACTACACGTTCTGCGCCGATGCGCAGATCGGGCAATACCAAAAAGAGGCACGGACGAGCTACGACCGCGCGGTCAGGCGCGCGGCGGTCTTAAAGTTGCAGCAGCGCGAATACGAAGTCATCCCTCGTCACACGATCGTCTGGCGCGCGAACATCGACGCGCTCAATGCCGACATGCGGGGCTTCAAGCCGGTGCCTGCGGTCAGCGACTTCTGGAACGCCTACGACTGGAGCATCTAGCAGGATTATAAGGTCAACGCGAGTTTGCCCATCAGCTCGCCGGCAGCCATGCGCTCGAACGCTTTGGCAGCGTCTTCTAGTCGGTACTCCGCGTCGACCGCCGGTTTGATGCCGGTAAGCTCGACGAAGCGCACAAGCTCTGCGAACTCAGACGGCGAGCCCATTGTCGACCCAGCGATCGTGATCTGGCGCCAGAAAATACGAGATAAGTCGGCCGGGGGATTCGGCCCACCCGTCGCGCCCGCGACAACGACGGTGCCGCCTTGCCGTACCGCCCGCAGCGACGTTCCCCAGGTCGGCTCACCGACTGACTCGATCACGGCATCGACGCCGTCGCCGCCGGTCAGCTTGATCACCGCCTTCGCCGCGTCTTTCCCGGCGAGCACCACATCACGCGCGCCGATCTTTTTTGCGTATTCGAGCTTGTCAGCGTTTCGCGAAGAAACGATCACGTGCAGACCGGACCGGCTGGCAAGCTGAATCGCAGCAGTCGAAAGACCGCCGCTCGCGCCCTGCACGAGCACGCTGTCTCCCGGCCGCAGTCTTGCCTTCTTGAACAGCATGCGGTAGGCGGTGAGATACGTGACGCCCAGCGCGGCGGCTTGGGCGAAGGTAAGATCCGCTGGTTTTGGGAGCACCGCGGATGCCGGCACGACGACGTAGTCGGCGAACGACCCCTCGCGATCGCCGTCGCTGAGCATGGTGAATGTGCGGCACAGCATGAAGTCGCCGGACAAACAACCGTGACACTCTCCGCACGCGCGGACCGGATAGACGACGACCTCGCTGCCTTCAGATGGCGCGCCATCAGGCGCCTCGCCGCCGTAGGATTCGACGATGCCAGCGGCATCGCAGCCGAGGATGCGTGGCGGCGTGATCGGATAGCCGACAACGCCGCGCAGCGTCCAATAGTCATGATGGTTCAGCGTCGCGGCCAGCACTCTGACACGCACCTCGCCAGGCCCAGGCTGCGGCTGGGGCCGGTCGCCGAGTTCGAGATTCGAAAGCGGCATATCGCCGCCGAGCTTCGCGGCGTACAACGCGCGCATCGTCAACGCACCTTTCCTGCGGCGTAGGTCACCAGGTTCGTAGGATACGCGCACGTCTGCAGCGGCGGACGAACCTGTTGCAGCGTGCGCGTGTCAAACACATCGACCGCATCGTCATGCGCGCTCGGCACATACAGCCGTGCGGCATGAGGGTCCAGATATGGTGTCCATGGCCACTTGCCGGTCGGCAACGTCGCGATTCTGCGCAGCGAGGGGACTTCGAAGACCACGACGTTCGAATCGCCTTCGTCGGTGACGAAAACTCGCCCGGCTGCTTCGTCGACGGCGACGCCGATCGGTAGCGCTTCTTTCGAACCGGTGCTGATGGACGACCCGATGCGGCGAAGCTGCGGCAGCTGGAACATCTCCAGACCAGGACGCGAACGCTCGCCGCTGACGGTTGGCGTGTCGTTGTCGGTGACGAAAAGCAGGTTGCGCGACTCGTCGAGCGCGATGCCATATGGACGATTGCCGGTCGCGACGTGACCGGTCTCGCGCGCGTTCCCGCGCCCATCGAACGAATAGCGGATCACTTCGTTGCTGTTGACATTGGTCACGTAGAACGTCCGTCCGTCTGACGTTGCGACCATGCCCTCGGGCGTGTCGCCAGCGGTGACGGTGGCGACAAGCTGCGGCGCGCCGTCGGCGCCGACGCGGAACACAAAGATGCCGGCTGCGCCTTTGCCCGCATTGTTGTCGCTGGCCGCGAAGTACGCACCGGCCAGTTCCACGGCGCCCGAAAAACGCGAGTTGCGCTGCGGTACCGACAAATGCACTGCCATCGTGCGCAAATCGACGAACATCACGCGTTCGCTCGCGGCGACGAATGCGATGCGCCGTCCCTCGTCGACGGCCATTCCTGACGCGTCTTGCGGAGCGCCGACGATGCCCGCGCGCGCCAGCGTCGTAAGCTGGCGCACGTCGATGCCGTTGCCTTCGTAACATGCGATCAGCAGCAACGCGACGTCGCCTGGAGGGCTGCTTATGCGCACGCGCGCCGCGGCGGACACTCCGTCAGCGTGCGCGACGACGATCGCACTGCCGCCGGCGTGCGCTGGCGCGCTATAGACACCCGCCGCTGAGACGCTGCCCGGCCCGACCACGGTCCACTGCACTGGTGTTGACGGATCGCCACCGACAAGCCGCGCTTGCAACGCGATCGACGAGCCGGCGAAGACCGATGCGTCTGAAGGAACAAGCTCGACGCGTCTGGGCAGAGCGAGATCGCGCTGGTGTTTCACGTAGCCGCCGACGCCCGCGGCGATCACGACGATCGCGACGATCGCGATCACCCAGGACGGCTTCAGAGCAGCAGTCCGACGATGCAAGACAGGACGCCCAGCGCGCCGCCGATCAGAGCGGCGATGAACAAAGGTCGGCGCCTCACCATGGCTGCGATTGATGCGAGCACGATCGAGATCTGGAAGAGCGCCGTCCCAACGTCGAAGCGCAGCTTTTTCAACTCGGAGGAATCCATGTCGTTGACCGCTGCCGTGCGGTCCTCTTCGAGGCGCTCGGCCTCCGCGCGCAGAGGTGGTTGACGGTTGCGAAAGGTGCGGACCTGCGCAGCGAGCTGTTTGCGCTCTTTCGGATCGCTCGCGATCAAAGAGGCTGCTTGCGTGACGTGCGCCTTGAGGCTATCGGCTTCGTATTCCGCCCACGTGTCGGAGGCGCGCGTTTGGCTCAAGACCGCGGCACCGCCCAGCTTGAGCATGCGTTCGGCCAAGCGATTGCCGTACAGACTCGACAGCCCAGCGAGCACGGCCAGTACGGCGGCGGCGACCGGAACGAAGCGCAAGAACGGGTCCGAGGTGCCTTGGACGGCCGCCTGAGCTCGCTCCGCATGTTCCAGGCCCTCGTGCGCGAGATAGTCGGGCACGCGCGCCCTTTCAGGACGGGCTCCGAGAGAGCCTTTCGTGACGTGCGCCACGGTTCGGAATGCCGATATTCAATATAATCAGCTCAAACCGTCCGCCACGAGGATTTACACCTATGCGCGCGTTCCGCTTTTTCGCCACCTTAGGCTTCGCGATGGTGCTGGCGCTTCCGGCGTTCGCCGATCAGAAGCTCGCAGTCGCACCGGCCGACGAGTACTTCGGCAAGCAGAAGCTCAGCACGCTCGGCATCGACAACATGATCCGCGATACCACGGCACGCGAGAACTTCGATCCGACGCTTGCGGCCCGCTTGGTCGGCGGACTGTCGATGGCCGAAGACGCGCTCGAGGACTGGGCGCACAAGTACCCGCACGATTCATGGATCCCGAAGCGCGCATATGAGATGTCGCACTTGTTCTGGCGCATGCACACGCCACAAGCGGACACGCTGGCCAACCGCTGCCGCTCGATTCTCTTCGGTCAATTCCCGAAGACCAAATACGCAGTGCTGGCGCGCGTTGAAACGCCCTCGATGGTCGCGCCGAATCCTGCGCCGCCGAATGTCGATCCGCCGGTAGCCGGCAGCCACTAGCGCGGCAGGCAGCCGCCAAGAACGCTAAGAAGCGCGCACGAACCAATGCGCGCTTCTCCTTTTTATCCCGTGGCTCGCCTTGCGATCGCAGCTTCGGCCCTCGGGTCGTGCACGCTGTTCGCCATGTCGCCAGGCGCGGCTGCAGGCGCCGCTCCGGCGTCCCCGCACGACAGCGGCGTGTGGATGGTCGTCACGGTGCAAGCAAGGCCGCTCGCGCCGCCGCGCCAAGCGCCTGCCGACGAATACTTCGGCCCCGAGCGTCTGAGCAATCTCGGGGTGCGCAACGCGCTGCGCGACATGGACCTCGAAGGCGACTCGCCGCTCGCGCTGCCGATCCAGCTCGAGCGCATCAAGGCGATCGAGGATGCGCTCGGCGTGTGGGCCGACCGCTATCCGCAGGACAGCTGGCTCCCCGGCACGACCCTCGATTTCGCCAAATTCTTACAGCGCAAGAGCGAGCCGTTCGCCGACGATCTCGCACACGGATATTTGATCTTTCTTGCGGCACGGTATCCGGCGACGCGCGCCGGCTTCGAGGCGCAGTCGATGCTGAGTTCGCACCGGCCCCTCCCGGCGTTTGACATGTCGAATGCGCCGCCGGCGGATCCGCGCGCGGACGTCGGCGCGTATCTCTTCCCGAAGACGCGGCGCTAAAGCGCACCTGCGGGCGCCGATAAGCCAAATAAAAAGAGCGCCCCCGAGAAGAGGCGCTCTTTGCTGTAGTGTGGTTCCCGGTTAGAACCGGAAGCCAAGTCCCCCGTACCACCCTGAGTGGGCGTGACTGAAGACCGTGCCGGGTATCGGCGGGCATCCGGCGCTGAACGGACCAGTTCCCGCAGGTTGGCATGACGATACGACGATCGAATTGCCGTGTTGGTTATCGCCGCCCCAGCCCGCATACAGATAGAGCGGGTTGGCGAACGCCCAGTCGACACCGACATCGTACTTGACGACGTTGTACTGCAAGCGATACACGTTGCCGAAGTTGCTGCTATTGGCATCGCTCACCGTGTAGTTGCCCTGGTTCGACGGGAAGTCGAGCACCGAGCCGTAGTAGGTGAAGTTCTCGTCGAGGCGCGGCAGGATCTCGAGGCCGCCGCCCCAGCCGCGCAACGCTGGGAATCCGCTGTTGGAGGTCTGTTGCCCGTATGCTCCCAGGATGTACATGTTCACGGGCTTCCAGATCTTGTATTCAAGGCGGACGTCCATGTTGGAATCGCGACCTTTGAACGGCGGGGTGAAGCACACGCCACCGTCGATCGTGTTGAAGAACGTCGTTGGGGTACCCGCAGCCGCGGCTCCAGGCCCGAATTGCACTCCGGGCAGGCACGGCGAGGTCGCGGGGCCTGCCGGCACGACGCCGTTAACGGTCGAGTCGTACGTGTGTTGGACCCAGTCGACTTTGAACGCCCAGTTTTCGACTTCATACGCGCCCGCTGCGACGTATGACTGTCCGACGTCGTGCTGACCGGCGGCGTACTCGTTATACGTCTTGCCCGTGACCAGACCAGCCTGCACGAAGCCGCGATGCACGATCGGCTTCGGCGTCGGCGTCGGCGTGGGAGCCAGCGTCGGCGGAGCGGTCGGCGGCGGCGTCGGTGGCGGTGTCGGCACCGGCGTGGGCGGGATGTAGCGCACGACGGTGATGCGGCGGTCGGGCACCCACTGGACGTAGGCGCCGAGCGCTTCAGACATCACGCGCACCGGCACGAGCAGCACGCCCTTGTAGATCTCAGGCGGCACGTCGAGCGGACGGGCCTCGCCGTTGATCACCGCGGTGTTCTTACCGAGCGTGACTTGCACTGAGGCGCCCGGCTTTTGTGCCGTCGCCGTCTTGCTCTTGGCGTCGTAGCTTACCGTTGCGCCCATCTCCTCGAACATGCTGCGCAGCGGAACTAAGATGACGCCGTTCTTCACAAGCGCCGCAAGCGTGCGGTTCTGCTTGAGGATGCTCGGATTGGCGTACACGTGGTGGTCGTTGTAAAGGATCGGGATCTCGCCCGACGGCGGCGAGCCGAAGTCAGCAGCGATCTGTGTTCCGGACGTTGCCAGAGTTGCCGTTCCGGATGTGAGCGTCGCATTGACCGCGGCACCGTTGACGGTAGTTCCGTCAGCGAAGCTGGGTGCGATCCCCGCGGCGACAAACACTATTGCTGCGAAGGCCGCGACGTGGAGTTTTCTCAACCTGTTACCCTCCTGGCGCGAAGTGAATAATAACTGAGTAAATTCATTTTGCTCCACGGGTAACGATCGACCGCCAACATTCCCGAGAGCCGGAGACGAGAAAGCGGTCTCGCGTCCCCAAAAAAGCAACCCTCAACGATACGGAAGCTCGCATGAAGGCCGCACATCAAAGGACCTTTCCCCTGCGGAACAGCAAGCCCTCCCGCAGAGCGGGCTTATGACACTCCCCCGTTTTTGAATGCGGGACAGTGACTTTTTGCAAAAATCGAAGCGGCCGATTCACTCGACCGCTTCGTCGCAACGGTCGAATTGCAATCGACCGCTCATTGTTGATGTCGCACTAGAACTTGAAGCCCAATCCGACATACGGACCCGAGTGCGTTTGATTGATCGGCGCGTTCGCCCGTGCGACCATCACGTCACCGTCCCAACCAGCGTAGAGATAGACCGGGAACTGCTTGCTGAACACGTAGTCGAGACCGACGTCGTACACCTGGGTCGCGTAACGCTGCGTGAACACGTGGTTGAAGTTAATGCTGTTCGGATCGTTGACCGTGTACTGGGCGCTTGAATTCCAGTAGTAATAGTACGATCCGTGCACGGTGAACGTGTTGTTCAGATCCGGCAACTTCGACAGGCCGGCGCCGAAGCCGTTGAGCTTGGGATAGCCGTAGTTCGTGGCTTGGCCGATCCAGCTCAGGCCAATATAGAAGTGCGGATCGAAGATCTTGTACATGAGCTTCGCGTAGCCCAGCGTCTGCCGCGCCTTGAATTGCGGCACGTAGCACTGGCCACCGTCGATCGTGTTGAAGAACGTCACCGGCGTGCCTGGTGCCTGCGGGTTCGGCGCCAGCGACGGGTTGCAGACCGTCGGCAGCACCGGCACTACGCCGTTCACGGTAGTGTTGTACTGATCGCTGCGTAGGCCTGCTTCGATCGCGAACGGGTTGAACAGTAGTGCAGCATCATACTGATAGCTGCCCGTCGTCGTCGCTTGTGCGGCGAACTCGTTCGAGATGCGATGGAAGACATACGCACCTTCCGCGAAGCCGAGATACTCCGCCGGTGGCTTCGGTGTGGGCGTTGGCGTCGGCGCGGGCGTCGGCACCGGTGTCGGCGGTGGTGTGGGCGGCGGTGTCGGCACAGGCGTCGGCGGAATGTAACGCACGACGGTGATGCGCCGGTCAGGCACCCACTGCACGTACGCGCCCAGCGCCTCAGACATGACGCGCACCGGCACGAGCACATTGCCCTTGTACATCATGGGCGGCACATCGAGCGGACGGGTCTCGCCATTGATGACCGCTTCCGCCTTGCCGAGCGTCACTTGGACCGACGCGCCCTGTTTTTGGGCAGTCGCGGTCTTGGCGGCAGCATCCCAGCTTACGCTGGCGCCCATCGCCTCGAACATGCTGCGCAATGGAACTAAGATAACGCCGTTTTTCACTAGCGCCGCAAGCGTGCGGTTCTGCTTGAGGATGCTCGGATTGGCATAGACATGGTGATCGTTATAAAGGATAGGTATCTCGCCTGAAGGCGGAGATCCGAAATTCATCGTTCCGGCGTCTGCCACCAGCTGCACGCCGGACGCTGCCGATGTATCCGTTCCGGCGGCCAGGCTCGGTGCGATTCCCGCCGCCCCAAGCATGGCGAACGCAAGAATCGTACAGAAGTGCCTTCTCACAGTGCTTACCCTCCTGGCACGGCGGTGCCACAGCGCCTTCCTTATGCCCACGTACCGCCTGTCAAAAACGCAAAAGCGGCGCCCCGTGCGGGGCGCCGCTTGCGCGTTGTACTCTGGGATGCTTAGAACTTAAACCCGAGGCCGACGTACGGTCCGGAGTGGGTCTGGTTGATCGGCGCGTTCGCTTTCGCGACCATCACGTCGCCGTCCCAACCAGCGTAGAGATAGACCGGGAACTGCTTGCTGAACACGTAGTCAAGACCGACGTCGTACACTTGGACCTGATACTTCTGCGTGTAGACGAAGTTGAAGTGCGTGCTGTTCGGATCGTTGACTGTGTACTGGCCGTTCGCGTTCCAGTAGTAATAGTACGATCCGTGCACGGTGAACGTATTGTTCAGATCGGGCAGCTTCGATAAGCCGGCGCCGAAGCCGTTGAGCTTCGGATACCCGTAGTTCGTCGCTTGACCGATCCAGCTCAGGCCCAGGTAGAAGTGCGGATCGAAGATCTTGTACATCACCTTCGCGTAGCCCAGCGTCTGCCGCGCCTTGAACTGCGGCACGTAGCACTGGCCACCGTCGATGGTGTTGAAGAACGTCACCGGCGTGCCTGGCGCTTGCGGGTTTGGCGCCAGCGACGGGTTGCAGACCGTCGGCAGCGCCGGCACTACGCCGTTCACGGTGGTGTTGTACTGATCGCTGCGCAGGCCAGCTTCGATCGCGAACGGGTTGAACAGTAGTGCAGCATCATACTGATAGCTGCCCGTCGTCGTCGCTTGTGCGGCGAACTCGTTCGAGATGCGATGGAAGACATACGCGCCTTCCGCGAAGCCGAGATAGCTCGGCGCTGCGGGCGCAGGCGTCGGCGTCGGTGTCGGCGCGGGCGTCGGCACTGGCGTCGGCGGTGGTGTGGGCGGCGGTGTCGGCACAGGCGTCGGCGGGATGTAACGCACGACGGTGATGCGCCGGTCCGGAACCCACTGCACGTACGCGCCGAGCGCTTCTGACATCACGCGCACCGGCACGACGATGTTGCCCTTGTACATCTCAGGCGGCACGTCGAGCGGACGCGACTCGCCGTTGATCACGGCTTGGGATTTGCCCAGCGTCACCTGGACGGACGCGCCCTGTTTTTGGGCTGTCGCGGTTTTGCTGGCCGCATCCCAGCTGACCGTGGCGCCCATCGCCTCGAACATGCTGCGCAGCGGCACGAGGATGACGCCGTTCTTCACGAGCGCCGCCAGCGTGCGGTTGTTCTTCAGCTCGCTGGGGTTGGCGTACACGTGGTGGTCATTATAAAGGATAGGAATCTCGCCCGACGGCGGGGATCCGAAGTTCATCGTCCCCATGTCGGCCACTAGCTGCGGTGCGAATTGGTCGCTGCCGCCGGCTAGTGAGGGCGCTGTCGCGATCAGCAGGCCGGCCACCGTCAGCGCCGCCACCGCGAAGCTCGTGTAAACCTTCTTCAAGTCGTGTCCTCCTACAGTGGTATCCACTATGGTCGGGGTGATCGCTCGTCGCCGTCCTTGAATCACGGCTGTTGCGACGTCCCGGCTTCGCCCCGGGTAGAAGCGCAAATGCCGACTTTACCCCCCATGCACTCGGGCGGCGTTGCCCAGCCAAGCGGCGTTTCCCTCCGGGCTCCGAAAGGCTGTGTTAATCGTTCGTCTCATCATTGACGTTTCGCGCACAGGCGGACCGCATGCACCGCAGCGCGAAACGCGTCCCACTATGCCCGAAGTCACTGTCCACGTCACGTTGCTTGAGAAATCCCCCTCCCCGACCGCGATGACCGCCACCGCTGCACGCACATGCTATTCAGCCAATGCGCCTGAAGCGATCGTGCAACGCTGGCACAGCAAACCTGACGACATGGTGCGGACAGTCGATCGCGTTCGTTCTGCCGGCCACCACTCGACGCTTGAACATAACATCTACGTGTTCGGCGTCACCGGTCTCTCGCGCGCCGCGACGCACCAGCTCGTGCGCCATCGCCATCTGCAATTCGATCAGCAAAGCCAACGTTATCTCGCGTTCAAGAACCGCGAGTTCCCATTTGTCAAGCCGAAGAAGATCGCGTCGCTGCCTGACGCATCCGCACGATTCGATCGCCTCATGGACGAGATCGCCGATGCGTACCAAGCGATGCTCGACGCCGGCATCCCCGGCGAAGATGCGCGCTTCATCTTGCCCAACGCGACCGCGAGCCAGCTCGTCGTATCCGGCAACGCGCGCGCGTGGTATGAGTTCTTGACGTTGCGCACGTGCAACATGGCGCAATGGGAGATCCGCGAGATGTCATTCCAAGTGTTGCGCATCCTCAAACGCGAGGATCCGGTGCTGTTCAAGGACGCAGGCGCGACGTGCGTGCGCGGCTACTGCCACGAACCTGATGGTCCGAACTGTCCGCGCTATATCGCAGTCGCAAAGGCGCAGGTGCGCGATGCGGCAACCGCCGGCCTCTGGCTCGAGTCCAAAGCGCGCAAGAACGGATCTGGGTAACGCTAGAGGATCTTGCGCAGATCCTCGTCGAGCATCGCTGCTGACATCTCGCCGACGTGCACCGCGCGCAGCACGCCCGTGCTGTCGATGAAGAGCGACATCGGAATCGCGTGGCCGCCGTACACATCGATCGCGTCGCCTTGATCGATCACGGTCGGATACGTCACGCCGTGCGCGCGCACGAAAGCACGCACTTGCGGTGCATCTTCCTGCTGGTCCGCACCCAGCACTTCCAAACCGCGCGAGCGATATTGCGCGTACCGGGACTGCATAAGCGGCAGCTCAGCCTTACACGGTACGCACCACGTCGCGAAGAAGTTCACCACGAGCGGATGACCCACAAATGTCGTAAGCGAGAGGCGGCCGCCGCCGAGCGTTTGGAAGGATACGTCCGGCGCGGGGCGGCCGACCGACGCCTTGCCGTAGACCGCCCCTTCGCCCCTGTTCCAGCGCGAGACGTCGATCGCGAACAGCGCGATCGCGCCGCAGAATAGCAGTCCGACGACGACCCAGCCAATCCTCAGACGAAGCTCAGGGTTCATGCGCTGTCATTCAATGCGACCCGAGTTCTTCCCACCGTGCGGGCCGGAGACGCCTTTTGCAACATTTCATGGAATAGGAATATCGGCGATTCAAAGGTTTCGCGCTCGCGGCATCGGAAGCCGCGCGCCCTATGGACCCGGGGAGACACGCGAACGGCACGCGCTCGAGCGAGGCGCGGACGGCCGCAGCGCAGGCGTGGCAGTTGATGATCGAGATTTTTCAAGCGCAGCGACATCATTTCGAGCGCGCGGCCGCGACGCTCGAACTCACCAAACAGCAGGCGCACGCACTGTTCGTGCTTGGCGACGACGAGACGTGCTCGATGAGCGCCTTGGCCCAGACCCTGGCTTGCGACGCGTCGAGCGTGACCGGCATCGTCGACCGCCTCGAAGCGCGCGGCTTGGTCACCCGCCGCAGCAACGCCAGCGATCGCAGAATGCGGCTGCTGGTGCTCACACCGGCCGGAGCACGGCTGCACCAGCGCTACCGCGCTCTGGTCAAGCAGGCGCCACCCGCCATCGCCGAGCTGCCTGAAGAGCTGCAGACCAGCCTACGCGACGTCTTACTTCAAGTAGCCGAACGGAGCCGCGCCCATGCGTAAAATGCGAAACACGGATGCGCCGCTCGCGGTAGCAACCCCCATGGGACCCCGCATTCTCCGGGACCCAGTCGGGAAAGAGGATCTCTTGCACTACGTCTCTATGCGGCGGCTCACTTCAATCCTCGCCGCGGGTGCGATCGCGTTGAGCCTTGCGGCGTGCGCGAAGCCGATGCCGAAGTCATCGAATGCGTTGCCCGTCTCGGTCGAGACGGCCAAACGCGGCGACATCACCGCGACCTTCACGCTCACCGGCGTCGTCGCACCGCGCCAGCAGGCGGTGCTCTCATCGGTCGCATCAGGAAATGTCATCGACGTGTACGTGTCGCTCGGCCAGCGCGTGCGCGCCGGGCAGCTGCTCGTCAAAATCGATGACAGCACGCTGCGCGCGCAGGCAGCGCAGGCTGCGGCTAAACTCGCGAGCGTGAAAGCGAACGACGTCGGCGGCTCGTCGACCGCGCAGGCGAATCTGACGTCGGCGAAGGTCGCGGCGGAAAACGCGGACGTCAACCTCGCGCGCAATCAAGCGTTGTTCAAGCAAGGCTATGTCTCGAAGACGGCGCTCGATCAAGCGCAAAGCGCCGCCGCGCAAGCCGACGCGTTATATCGCGCCGCGCAGGTCACGGCGCAGAACGCCAACCTGCAATCCGGAAAAAGCTCCGCGCTGGCCGACATCCAAACCGCGCAAGCCGCGCTCGACGCGATCAACGCGCAGATCGCTCAGACGAGCGTCACAGCGCCGTTCGACGGCATCGTGACCGCGCGCAACGTCGACAAGGGCGCGCTCGCGAGTCCAGGAACGGCGCTCGTCACCGTGTCGCAACTCGATCCGGCATGGATCAATGTCGGCATTCCTGATGACGATCTCGCATTTGTCAACAGCGGCACTCCGGTGACCATCACCATCGACACGCTTCCCGGTCGCGCGTGGCATGCGAATGTCGACGTGGTCAACGCGGCTGCGTCCTCCGGAACGCTGAGCTATTTGACGCACGTGGTCGTGCCTAACCGTGACTATGCGTTGCGTGCAGGCATGGTCGCGAATGTGACAGTCCAGCAGGCGGCCCATCGCGACGTGCTGATCGTGCCGCGCAGCGCGATCTTTCAGGCCGAGACCGGCCAAGCCGTCTACGTGGTCGTCGACGGCAAGGCCAAGTCGATGCCGGTCAAGTCTGGATTGCAGACCGCTGATCGTATAGAGGTCAGCGGCATCGAACCCGGCGCCCAGGTCATCGTCCAGCGTCCGGACTCGCTGCAAGACGGCTCGGTGGTCAGCATCGTCAGTCCCGGCTCCCAAAGCGGCCCCGCGCCTTCGGCCTCGCGGACCTCGCAGTAACCCAGACGTACGCTGGCGGTGAGGGCCTTGGGTCAGCATGGGAGCGGGCACATAAGATAAGGTAGAGCTTGTGCAAGGAAAGGGTATGAACCGACTGTTCGCTTCTCTCTGTGGTCTCATCGTGCTCGCGAGCGCGGGTCCGGCGCTGGCCGCCGCTCATCCAACACCGACGCCCTCGCCGGCGGCGATGCCGACCCCGAGCGCGGCCTCATCGCCGACCCCGGCGCCAGGCGCGAGCGCAACGCCGATGACGCTCGGCATCCCGCAGAATCTGACGACGTATCCGCCCGACACATCGGGCCGTTACGGCATTCCATACACGAGTTCGCCAGTGCCGTTGTCGCTGCAAGACGCGAAGATGATCGCGGTCAAACAGTCACCCCAGCTCGCGCTCGCTCGCGCCGCGGCCAATCTCGCGGGCGCACAGCTTGAGACCGCGAACAGCGCGGCATTCCCGCAGATCAACGGCTCCGGCACGTTCCAGCGCAATCGCGGCCAATCGCGCACCGGCGCGACCGTCGGTGCAATCGCGCCGAACATCTTCACCTCGAACTCGGTCCAGGCCGAGGTAACGCAGCTTATTTTCGACGGCGGCGCTACGTATGCGCGCATGAGCCAAGCGCGCTTCAGCCGCGATGCCGCCGAATTGAGCAGTCTTCGTCAGGTCGACGTCGTGCTGTTCAATGTGGCATCGTTGTACTATTCCGCGTTGCAAGCACGCTACGCGTATCAGGTCGCGATCGCGAACACGAAACTGGCGCAGGTGCAAGAGCAGCTCGTTGAGGCGCAGTATCGCGCCGGCGTCGCTTCTCACGCCGACGTCCTGACCGCGCAGCTGCCGGTCGCGCAGGCGCAGCTTGCCGAAGCGCAAGCCGCCAATGGGGAGTCATCGCAGATCGCAGCGTTGCTCAACGCGATGGGTCTGCCGTCGGATACGCCCGTGCAATTGTCTGACACGTTCGCGCAAACGGCGCCGCCGCTGCCTGCATACGCGAGCGTGGAAGCGACGGCGCAGACGCACCGGTACGATCTCGCGTCGGCGCAAGCCGCGCTCACGTCGGCAGAGCGGGGCGTCCGCGCCGCTCGTGCCGGCCGCTATCCGATCATCAGCGGTTTTGGGACCATCGGATCTGCGACCGGCGGGGTCGACTCGGCCGGCAACATCGTCAACAACGGCGGCAACTGGGTGGCCACGTACTCATTTGGCGCCAACGTCTCGATGCCGCTGTACGATTCAGGTCTGATCAACGGCCAGATCGCCGCGGCCGAGGCGAATACTGAGACCGCATCTGCGAACCTCGACTCGACCGCGCTCGGCGTCTCGCTCAACGTGCGTCAAGCCTACCTCTCGGCGCAAACCGCGCTGGCCGCCGTCACCTCGGCGCGCGCAGAGCTCGATCAGGCGCAAACCGTGCTCGACGTCACCAACGCGCAGTATAAGGCGGGCGTCACGACGCTCGTGCTCTTGCTGAACGCACAAACGGGTCTGACCAAGGCGCGCGGCGATTACGTGAATGCGCTTTTCGGACTGTACACCGCCGAACAGAACCTGTTCTTCGCTGAAGGCACCATCGCCGGAAGATAAGAATAGACGTGCATGCAGCCGCCGTTCCGCCGCGCTTGCCTGCTGCTTGCCTGCGTGCTGGTTTCTGTTGGTATTCTGACAGCCTGTCAAGAGCATAGCAACTCGCCGGTCGTCGACATCGCCATCACGGGAGATCACGGCGACAACTCGTTCAAGCCGGGCAACGTCTCGGTCAATCTAGGGACGGTAGTCACATGGACCAACAACGACACGCAGCCGCACTCGGTGACGTCGCCCGGCGCCTTCGACTCGGGGATGATCGCACCCAACGGCGGCAAGTGGCGGTGGGTCGCCGCGATGCAAGGCACGTTCTCGTACTACAGCATGACCGATCCGACGATGAAAGGCACGATCACGGTCAGCGTGCCGCAGCCGTCGCAATAGCCTCACTCCAGCGAATCGCGCTCGTGATCGTGCTCGCCGCGGCGTTGGCCGCGAGCGCGTGCACAAAAGTTTCGCAAAGCACGAACGCGCCGGAGAATAACGGCACGGTTCCGGGCACGCTGCGCTACGCCGACATCTCCGAACCCGTGTCACTGAATCCGCTGCTCCGCCTTGAGGCGATCAGCACGGACATGGACATGTTCGTGTACGGCTTTTTCTTCAACCTCGACGACAAGGAGCGGCTCGTCCCCGAGCTCGCGACCGAGGTGCCGACATACGACAATGGCGGCATCAGCAAAGACGGCTTGACGATCACGTATCACCTGCGCCACGGCGTCAAATGGCAAGACGGCGCGCCCTTCACCGCGCACGACTGCGTGTTCACGTTCCATGCGATCATGAATCCGGCGAACAACGTGCAGGTGCGGACCGGTTGGGATCGCGTGGCGAACGTCGCTGAACCCGATCCGTATACGTTCGTCGTCCACCTCGCCAAGATCTATCCCGCCGCGATCACGACGTTTTTCGTTCCGAGCGGCAACTACCCGGTCATGCCGGCACACCTGCTCGAAAAGTATCCGAACATCAACCAAGTTCCGTTCAACACGCATCCCATCGGCACAGGGCCGTTCAAGTTCGTGAAGTGGGTGCATGGCGATCACATCGAATGGGACGCTAATCCCACGTATTGGCGGGGCACGCCGAAGCTCAAGCGCATCATCTATAAGATCATCGCCGACGACAACACGATCCTCACACAGTTGCAGACGCACGAGATCGACGCATGGTTCCGCGCGCCGTCCAGCTTGTATCCCGAGCTCCAGAAGCTGACCGACTTCCGCATCCAGCTCGAGCCGTCAAACGTGTTCGCGCACGTCGACCTGAACATGAAGAATCCGATCTTCGACGATATCAAAGTACGCCAGGCGATCAATTACGCCATCGATCGCGGCGGCATTCTGCACAACGTGTCGCATGACGTCAATACGGCTGGATGGTCAGATCAACCGAAGTTCTCGTGGGCGTACGATCCGGACGTCATGCACTTCGACTACGATCCGGCCAAGGCGAAACAGCTCCTCGACGACGCCGGCTGGAAGGTCGGGCCGGATGGCGTGCGCGCGAAAGATGGACAGCGCCTTTCGTTCGCCCTTTCAACCGTCGCGGGTGGAACGACCGGTGTGCTTGCCGAGACGTACATGCAGCGCAACTTGAAGGATGTCGGCATCGACGCGACCGTTAAGAACTACCCGACGCAGCTGTTCTTCGGCGGCTATCAACAAGGCGGCATTCTGCAGGCCGGCAAGTACGATGTCGCGCTCTTCTCGTGGAGCGCGGGCGTCGACCCAAGCGATGACGAGCTCGTCTACGCGTGTTATGGCATTCCGCCCAAGGGCCAGAACAATCTGTACTGGTGCGATCCGCGCATGGACGCCGCGCAGCGTGGAGCGCTCTCGACCTACGACCGCGCTACGCGCAAGAAGTACTACTCTGTCATCCAAAAGCTGCTTGCGTCCGAGTCGGTCACGCAATTCATCTGGTTCAACCGCACGATCTTCGTGACGTCGCCCAACTTCAAGAACTTCAAGCCAGCGCCCGCGGTGACCAGCAATTGGAACACGTGGGAATGGGAGATGAAATAGCAAGCGCCGGCCAACGGCGTCGTTCGCGCGGTCGTTTGTACTCGGCCGCGCTGTGCGCATGTGCCGCGCTCGTGCTCGTCGGGTGCAGCAAGATCTCGCAAAGCACCGCGCCCATCAGTCAGGCCGGCACGATTCCGGGCACGCTTCGCTACGCCGACATCGAAGAGCCGATCTCCATGAATCCGCTGCTCCGCCTTACCGCGGTCGGCACCGACATGGACATGTTCATCTTCGGCTTTTTCTTCAACCTCGACGACAAGATGCGCTTAATACCGGAGCTCGCGACCGTCGTGCCCAGCTATCAGAACGGCGGCATCAGTAAGGACGGCCTCACGCTCACCTACCACCTGCGTCATGGAGTGAAGTGGCATGACGGCGCGCCGTTCGACTCGCACGACGTTGTGTTCACCGTCCACGCGATTTTGAACCCCGACAACAATCTCGTATCGCGCAACGGCTGGGACCGCATCGCTTCCGTGGATGCGCCCGACAAGTACACGGTGCGTATCCATCTCAAGAAGATCTACGCGGCGGCCCTCACGACGTATTTCGCCGAGACCGGCCTCTACCCGGTGCTGCCTGCGCACCTACTCGAGAAGTACCCAAACCTCAATCAAGTGCCGTTCAACACGAACCCTGTGGGCACCGGCCCGTTCAAGTTCGTGCGCTGGGTGCATGGAGATCGCGTCGAGCTGGAAGCCAATCCGCTGTATTGGCGCGGGCCGCCTAAACTCAAGCGCATCATCTATAAGATCATCCCATCTGAGACGACGATTATGACCCAGCTGCAGACGCATGAGGTCGACGCGTGGTTCCGTGCGCCTTCGGATCTGTATCCACAGATCCAAAAGTTGTCGGCGATGGGCTTCCGCGTGCAGCTGTCGCCGGCGCTTGTATATGCGCACCTCGATCTCAACCAGAAGGATCCGATCTTCCAGGATGTGCGCGTGCGGCGCGCGCTAGCGATGGCGGTCGACCGGAAGCGGATCGTGCACGACGTCACGCACGATGTGTACGTCGTCGCGTACTCAGATCTTCCGCCGCTATCGTGGGCATACGAACCAGATGTACCTCACTACGACTACGATCCGGCGGCCGCGAGCCGCATGCTTGACGACGCCGGCTGGAAGCTGGGCGACGATGGCATCCGCGTCAAAGATGGACAGCGTCTAGCCTTCAACATCAGCGCTGCGGCGGGCGCGAAAACGCCCGAAGCGGTCGAGCAGATCCTGCAATCCGATTTCCGCAAGATCGGCGTCGACGCGTCGATCAAGAATTATCCGACCGCGCTGTTCTTCGACAGCTACCAGCGCGGCGGCATCATCCAGGCGGGCAAGTACGAGTCGGCCCTGTACTCGTGGGTGACCGGGGCAGATCCGGGTGGAGACGAGTCGTTGTACGCGACCTGGAACATCTCGCCAGCCGGTGAGAACGCGCTCTGGTGGTCCGATCCGAAGCTCGACCGCGCCGAGGTCGGGGCCCTCTCATCATACGATCAGCGCGCCCGCAAACCGTACTATTCGATAATCCAAAAGGAGATCGCATCGCAAGCGGTCACCATCGTGCTGTATTTCCAGCGGCAGATCTTCGTGACGGCCGACGGTTTCAAGAACTTCGTGCCGGCGCCGGCCACGACGAGCAACTGGAACACGTGGGAATGGGAGATGAAATGAAACGAACGACGCCATCGCGTTGGAGCGACCGGATCCGAGTCGCGCTGGCGGTCGCGATCGCTGCAACAACGATCGCCGGCTGCACGAAGGTCTCGCAAAGCACGACGACGCCCGGCGGCGGTGGCGGCGTCCCTGGCGTTCTGCGCTACGCAGACATCTCAGAGCCGGATTCGCTCAACCCACTGCTCAGCACGCAGATCGTGACCGCGGATCTCGAATACCTCGCGTTCACGTTTTTCTTCAACGTCGACGACAAACAGAATTTCGTCCCCGAGGCTGCGCTTGAAGTTCCGACGCTGGCCAATGGCGGTGTCAGCAAAGATGGACTGACGATCACCTATCACATGCGCCACGGCATCAAATGGCAAGATGGCCAGCCGCTCACCGCAAAGGACGTCGTCTTCACGTTCCACGCGATCATGAATCCGGCGAACAACGTGCAGGTGCGCACCGGTTACGATCAGATCGCGTCGGTTGACGCTCCCGACGACTACACGGTGGTCGTCCACATGAAACGCGTCTTCTCGCCCATCATCGCGTACTTCATGGGGCAACAGGGACAGGAACCGATTCTGCCCGCGCACATACTCGCGCAGTATCCGAACATCAATCAAGTCCCGTTCAACTCGCTGCCGGTCGGCTCAGGACCGTTCAAAATCACCGAGTGGCAGCACGGCGATCACATCACGCTGATCGCGAATCCCGGCTACTGGCGCGGACCGCCCAAACTCTCGCAGATCGTCTTCCGCTTCGTCGCCAGCACGACGACGATCAGAGTCTTGCTCCAAACGCACGAGATCGACGCGTGGTTCCGCGCGGACCCGAACGAGTACGAGCAGCTCGTGAAAATACCCGGCTACAAAGCCATCATCTCCGATCAAAACGTCTTCGGGCACATCGATTTCAACTTCAAGGACCCGATCTTAGCGGATCTGCGCGTGCGCAAGGCGATTGAGTATGCGCTCGACCGCAAAGCGATGGCACACGATCTCACTTACGACGTCTATCAAGCCGCGAACAGCGATATAGCGCCGTACAGCTGGGCGTTTCCGCACGATCTCCCAGTGTACGACAACAATCCCGCTGCGGCGCGCGCGCTCCTCGACGAGGCAGGCTGGAAAGTCGGCCCTGATGGCGTGCGCGAGAAGAACGGCGAGAAGCTCGAGTTGCAGTTCTCCTATATCAGCGGCAACGTCTTGGGCTCGAAAATCGGTTCTGTCGCGGCAGCCCGGCTGCGCGATATCGGCATCATCCTCAACCAAAAGGTCTACCCCGCGCCGCTCTACTTCGGATCGCAGCAAGCCGGCGGCATCCTCAACTCCGGCAAGTACCAGTTGGGCTACTTCGGTTGGGTTTCGGGCGTGGACCCAGACAACTCGTCGCTGTACGCCTGCGATCAGTTCCCGCCCGCCGGTCAGAACAACATGTTCTGGTGCGACAAGAAGCTTGACGATGCCGAGAAAGCGGCGCTCGCCACGTTCGACCAAGGACAGCGCACCGCGCAGTATTCCATCATCGAGCATGAGCTCGTCGAGCAGGTGCCGACGATCTTCGTGTTCCACGACCGGCGTCTCGACGTCATCACCGATCGGTTCCACAATTATTTACCGTCGCCGGCGACGTCGTCGTTCTGGAACTCGTGGGAATGGGTGATGGACTAGCCGGCTGGAGCCCTCGGGGGCACCAGCACCCGCGTTCCGCGCTTCACGATTTCGATATGTGCGCGTTGGACTGGCATCAGCTCGCCATCGACGTGCATGGCGACCGGGCGCGAGAACGAGACGTCGATCGACTGCGTGCGCATCTCGATCACGTGTGGTTCACCTGGATGCTCGCCCGCTCGGATGCGGCGCATGAGCGCCAGGCGAGCAGGCAGTCCGGGAACGTCGCGAAACGCGTAGCAATCGAACACGCCGTCGTCGAGCTCCGCACGCGGCGCGCCGCGAAATCCGCCGCCGTACCAACCGCCATTGCCGACGGTGAGCATCACAAGATCGGGAAGTTCGACTTCGTACTCGAGCGTGCGGATGGTCGCAGCCAGCGGTTTGACCATCAGTAGACCGCGCAGCGCGGCGAGGTAATAGGAAAAGCCTTTCGCCCAGCCACGCCGGCGGATGCGCGCGGCGATCGCGGCGACTTCCGCATCGAGCCCCATGCCGACGCAATTGAGGAAGCGCCTGCGCTCGACCAAGCCGTAATCGATCGGACGCTCGACGCCGCCGCGCAACACGCTCAACGCGTCAGAAATATTTTGGATGCCGAGCGTCCACGCAAGATCGTTCGCCGAACCGCAAGGGACGAATGCAAGAATCGCGGCGTCCGGCGTCGCCAATGCGTCGAACGTGAGCGATGCAGTGCCGTCGCCGCCGACGCAGACGATCAGCGGCGAGCCGCCGACCGATCCGATCGCATCGTTGAGGTGCGTCGCGAACGCCGGCGACAGATCCGACTCGATGACTGCGCCAGGCGGACCGCCAAGCGCCGATGCCACTCGACCGAGCAAACCGCGCGCGCGACCACGCCCTGCAAAGCGGTTTGCAACGATGACGTAGGGCCTTGTTCCAGCCGCGCCTCGAACACCAACAGACACAACGTCCGGCTTCATCCAGCCGTCTACGTTGTCCCGCGAAAACAAAATGGAGGAAGCGTGAGCAACTCCCTCCTGTTCAGTCTGACCGGACCACCACGGGTTTCGTTACAGGGCTGCCGAAGCCGGTCGACCGCATATGATGACCTTGGGCCGCCTGGCCGGCATCGAAATCCGCGCCCACTATTCGACCCTGATCGTCTTTGGCGCGCTCACCAGCGTCCTGGCCTACGGGTATCTCCCAGCGGTTACGCCGGCGGCCGGTATCCCAGAGCGGCTGGCGGTCGCCATCATCGTCTCGGGGTTGCTCGTGCTGTCCATTCTTGCCCACGAGATGGGACACGCCTTTGTCGCCCGCAGCCGCGGGCTCATCGTCTCAAGCGTCACCTTATACCTGTTCGGCGGCCTGGCGCACGTGGGCGGCGTGCGCAGCGAGCCCGACGACGATATCGCGATCGGCCTGGCCGGTCCGGCTGCCAGCGCACTGCTCGCGGGGGTGTTCTTCGCGATCGGCGCCGCTATTTGGACGGCGAACTCGCAGGCGGCGCTCTTGCTGCTGAATCTCGCCTCGGCCAACGCCTTGCTGTTCGCGATCAACGCGATTCCCGGCTATCCGATGGACGGCGGCATGGTACTGCGCGGAGTGCTTTGGAAGCTGACCGGCAACGTCGTCTCTGCGACGCGCCGCGCAGCGACGGCGGGCAAAGCGTTCGCATATCTGATTGCCGGCGCCGGCGTGTGGCTGCTCTTGCGCGGTGACGTCAACGTCATCGCCGGCATGTGGGTCGTGCTGATCGGCTGGCTGCTTGCCGGTCTTGCAGAAAGCGCGTATCGAACGATCATCATGCGCACCGCACTCGAGGGACTGACCGTCAAAGATCTCTGTGCCCGTGACGTGCCGGTGTTGCAGACCTCGGATTCAGTCGCGTCGGCGGCTGCGATCTTGCGCGGTGGCGCGTCTTCGCGCGTGATCGCGGTGCTGTTCGGTGAGCGCCTCGCCGGTCTCGTATCTGACGTCGACGTCGCGCGCGTGCCGCAAAACGATGCCGACACCACACCGATCTCGACGATCATGTCGCGCACCGGCGGCCTGCCCACGTTCGACGCGGAATGCGATGCGGTCGTGCTCACCGCAGCCGTGCCTGTCAGTCCGCTGCGCTGCGTCATCGTCGTCGACGAGCTCGGCGAGTACATCGGCCTCGTGCGCCAAGAAGACATGACGCGCTATGTCGAGATGATCGAAACGCTCGGCAACTCACAAGCGATCTCGTTGGCCCAGCTCAAGCGGCTGATGCCGGGCGGGCGCGAGCGCGAGCCGGCCGCGACGCCCGCCGACAAGCCGCTCTAGACCCACTGCCGTGCGCGCCGCTTCAACCCGCAGCGCCGAGCTGTTCGCGCGAGCGCAACGCTTTCTCGCGGGCGGCGTCGATTCGCCCGTCCGCGCGGGCGCGCCGATGGGCGCGCCGCCTCCCGTCATCTCGCGCGCACGCGGCGCACGCGTCACCGACGTCGACGGCGACGAATACATCGACTATGTCTGCGCGTACGGACCCGTGCTGCTCGGCCACGCCGATCAGTCTGTGACGGCCGCGGTAGAGTCGGCCTTGCGCGCCGGCACTGTTTTCGGCGCCACTCATCCCGAAGAAGTTCGGCTTGCGGAGCGCATCTGCGCATTGATGCCGAGCATCGAGCGCCTGCGCTTTGTCAACACGGGCACCGAAGCGTGCATGAGCGCCGTGCGCGTCGCGCGCGCGTTCACCGGCCGAGAGCGGATCGTGCGATTGCGTGGCTGCTATCATGGACACTCCGACGAGATGATCTTCTCGGCGGGCGCATCATCCGCGTCTGTGCCAACGATACAGTGCGGTGTGCCGCACGGTGCTGTCGCCGGTGTCACGATCGTGGAGTACAACGATGCACGTGCGCTTGAACGGGCGCTGAGCGACCGATCCGCAGCCGCAGTGATCATCGAGCCGGTCGCGGCGAATATGGGCCTCGTCCTACCCGAGCCGGGCTATCTGCAGGCGGTGCGCGCTGCATGCGATCGTACCGGCACGCTGCTGATCTTTGATGAAGTGATCACGGGGTTTCGTTTCGGGACCGGAGGTGCTCAAGCTCGGTGTGGCGTGGACGCGGATATCACGTGCGTCGGCAAGACCCTTGGCGGCGGGTTGCCGATCGCAGCATTTGGCGGGCGTGCGGATATCATGGAAGTTCTTGCACCGGCTGGAGGCGTTTTTCAGGGCGGCACGTTCTCGGGCAACCCCGTCTGCGTCGCAGCCGCGCACGCGTTTCTCGACGAACTTCATCGCGATAGTGGATTTTACGACCGGCTCGACTCACTCGGACGCCGATTGGCTGAGGGTGCGCGGAGGGCGATCGAGGCGGCCGGCCTCGACTACCCTGTCGTGCAGCTCGGCTCAATCGTCGATTTCGCCTTCAGATCCGGCGCGCCACCGCGCAATTGCGCCGAAGCCTCCCAGGCGGACGGGGACGCATACGCGCGATATTATTGGAGGATGTTAGAGCGCGGCATCATGCTGCCGCCATCAAACATGGAAGTCATGTTCTTGACCGCGGCGCACACAGAAGAAGATATCGCGCGCACGGTCCTTGCGATAGGTGAAGCGCTCGCGGGATAACGCGAGCTTACGCCTCTACTACCTTACGCCGATTGCGTGTTCTTCTTAGAGAGCTCGCGCAGTTTGAAGCGCTGGATCTTACCCGTGGCGGTCTTCGGCAACTCGTCGAGAAAATGCAGTTCGCGCGGATACTTGTACTGGGCGAGACGCTCTTTGACAAAGCCTTGCAGCTCGTTGGCCAGTGCATCTGACGAAATTTGCCCGCGTCGCAGCACCACGTACGCGACCGGCTTGATGAGATCGTGCTCGTCGGGTACGCCGACGACGCCCGCCTCGAGCACTGCTGGATGTTCGATTAGCGTACTCTCGACTTCGACCGGCGACACCCACTGCCCACCGACCTTGAGCATGTCGTCGCTGCGGCCTGCGTACCAATAGTAGCCGTCCTCATCGAGGCGGTACGTGTCGCCAGTGTCTAGCCACTCGCCTAGAAACGTCGACTTGGTTTTCTCGTGGCGGTTCCAATATCCGGCCGCAACGCTGTCGCCAGAGATCTGCAGCCGCCCGGTCGCGCCGATTGGTACCGGCGCGCCGTCCGCGTCCACGATTCGCGCATCGTAGCCCTCCACGATCTGGCCGGAAGAGCCCGGCTTGATCGCGCTTGGCCGGTTGGAGATGAACATATGCGCGGCTTCAGTCGATCCGATCCCGTCGATGATGTCAAAACCGAACGCCGCTTTCCAGCGGCGGTAGATATCGGCCGGCAACGCTTCACCCGCGGACACCCCGAAACGGACGGACGACAAGTCGAAGCGAGCGGGACCATCGGCGACGTCGAGCATCGCGGCATACGCGGTCGGAACGGCGTAGAAAATCGTCGGCTTGGATTTTGAGGCGATCTCGAGCACGACATCGGGTAGCGGCCGCCCCGGATACAATATCGTCGTCGCACCAACGCCGAACGGGAAGTAGAGCGCGTTCCCAAGGCCATAGGCGAAAAAGAGTTTGGCCACCGAAAACGTGCGATCGCTCTCACGGATGCCGAGCACGTGCTTGCCGAACGTGTCGCAGCAGAAGACCATGTCGTGGTGGAGGTGGATCGTGCCTTTTGGAAAGCCCGTCGTTCCCGAGCTGTACAACCAAAACGCCGCATCATCTTTGCTGGTGTCAAACGGGCTGAACTCCGGCGAAGCTGCGGCAAGCGCTTGATGGAAATCGACCAATGCGACCGGCGCGTCCTCCGGCATGCCCGTACCTGCGTCGTCCACGACTGCGACGACGCTGAGGTAGCGCAAGTCGCGCACGATCGGCGCGACCGATTGCCACAAAGAGGTCGATACGACGAGCACGCGGGCGCGGCTGTCCTCGAGCATATAGCGGTAATCGTGCGGCTTGAGCAGCGTGTTCGATGGCACGGCGATCGCGCCGGTCTTCATTGCGCCGAAGAAGCAATGGATGAAGTCCGGACAGTCCGGCAGCAGGAGCGTGACGCGCTGCTCAGGCGTGATCCCGAGCGAGACGAGCGCGTTCGCGCAGCGGTTGACGCTGGCAAGGACATCGCCGTACGTCAGCCGCTGGTCGCCGCATTCGACAGCGACCTTGCCGGCGCGCCCTTGCTCGACGTTACGGTCGACGAAATGCTGCGCCGCGTTGAACGCGTCGGGCACCTGAGCGACGGCTGCCATCGGTTGCCTCCCCACCGGCGATTCTGGAGGTCGCCCCATGCGCCGGCGCGTAGCTATCCGCCATTCATTTGGTCCGCAAGAAAGGCGTGAAGCAGATGCACCGCTCTATTCGTGCGTTCTTCCTTATTTCTTCCGCCGCGCTGTTGGTCGGCGGCTCCATTCCGCTGCCCGCACGTGCAGCCGGCGGCGATGCGACCGTTGGAGCGGTGCTTGACACCAGCGGCTCGGCTGGCTTGTACGGCGACGGTCAGAAGAACGGCCTGCAGCTCGGCCAGGATTACGTCAATAAAAATGGGCGCGTGCGCCTGACCTTCGACATCCAAGATGCGGCCTCGCAGAAGGGCCAAGCGGTCAACCTGTTCCAGACCTTCACGACCGGTGGTAAGGTCGTGACGATCGTCGGGCCGACGCTCTCAAGCGAAGCGTTCGCGACAGATCCGATTGCCGTCGCCGCCGGCATGCCGGTGCTCGGCATCTCGAATACCGCAAACGGAGTCACGGCAATGGGCCCGTGCGTCTTCCGCAACTCGCTGACCGAAGCGGCAGTCGTGCCGCACGCGCTCAAGGCCGTGATCGCGCGTGACAAGGTGAAGACGGCCGCGATCATCTACGGCAACGACGACGCGTTCACGAAGACCGACTACGACGTGGCCAAGGCGGCGCTCGATGCGCAGCACATCAAGATCGTGTCGACGCAGACGTTCTCAAAGGGCGACGTCGACTTCCAAGCGCAGTTGACCAACATCAAGGCCGCCAATCCCGATCTGCTGTTCGTCGGGGCGCTCGCGGTCGAAGCCGGCCACATAGTGGCCGACGCGCACACGCTGGGAATCAAAGCGCACATCGTCGGCGGCAACGGCTTGAACTCGCCACAGGTGTACAGCCTGTCGGGCGGCGCGGCCGAAGGCGTTGTCGTCGGCGCCGCGTGGGCGATCGGCGCAGGCACGCCGGGGAACATCGACTTCGTTCAGGCGTATCGCGTGCGCTTCCTCAAAGATCCCGATCAATTCGCAGCGCAAGCGTTCGCCGCGGCGCAGATCATGGAGAACGCGCTGTCCGCGGCCAAGTCGTTCTCGCCGAGCGACGTCTGCACGGCGTTGAAGACGATGAAGCCGGTGAACACCGTGCTCGGCGCCTTCTCGTTCACGTCGGATCGCGACGCGGCCGGTGATGGCGTCGTGCTGACGGTTCATAACGGCAAGTTCGTGACGTTCTAGACCAACGCGTGCTGATACAACAACTCGTCAACGGGTTGTTCATCGGCAGCGTCTACGCGCTGTTCGCGCTCGGCTACACCCTGATATTCGGCGTGCTCGACATCCTCAATCTCGCGCACGCCTCGATCTTCATGCTGGGCGCGTTCACCGCGCTGGTGCTCGTGCTCAAGGGCGCACCGCTGCTCGTGGCGATCGCGGGCGGCGCGATCGCCGGCGGACTGCTCGGCGTCCTGTTGGATCGCGTCGCATTTTGGCCGCTGCGCAGGCGCCAGGCCGGTCCGCTCGCGCCGCTCATCTCGAGCATCGCCGTCGGCATGATCTACGTCGGCGCGGCCAACGGCATCTTCGGCCCCGACGTGCGCCATTTTCCGTTCGACGTCGTGCGCACGCCGGCGATCACGATCGGCCCGGCGACGTTCACGCTCATGCAGCTCGCGATCTTCGTCGGCAGCTTAGCGCTTATGGTGGCGCTGCAAGCACTGCTGCGCTATACGCGCTTCGGCGCCGCCGTTCGCGCGGTCGCAGAAAACCCGCGCGCCGCGCAACTGGCCGGCATCAATCTCGAAGCGGTGTACGCGCAAACGTTTTTCATCGCGTCAGCGCTAGGTGCGGTCGCCGGGATTTTGTTCGCGCTCAACTTCAACGCCGTCAGCTCGATCATGGGCTCGACGGTTGAGCTCAAGGGGCTTGCGGTCATCATCCTCGGCGGCATGGGTTCGATACCCGGCTCGCTGTTAGGGGGTTTGCTCATCGGGCTCTCCGAGGATCTGTCGGTTGGCTACTTGAGCTCGAACTTCCGTGACGCGATCGTGTTCGCGATCTTGTTCGGCGTGCTGATCGTGCGTCCGACCGGGCTGCTCGGCAAACGCGGCTTGCGCGCGGCGTAGCGCATGACGGAGCTCGTCGCCGCGTATCACGCGCACTCGGCGCTCATCAATCAGATCGGCATCAACGCGCTGCTCGCATTATCGGTGTGGGTGACGCTCGCGTGTGGGCAGCTCTCGCTCGGCAACATGGGGTTCATGGCGATCGCCGCATACGCATCGGTGTTGCTGGTCACCCGCGGTCACTGGCCTTTTTTTGGCGCAGCACTGATTGGATCGGCGCTGGCGGCCATCGCCGGCCTGCTGCTCGGCTGGCCGGTGCTGCGCTTGCGCGGCGTGTTCTTAGCGATCGCGACGATCGGCTTCGGCGAGATCGTTCGCGTCTTCGCGATCAACCTGCCGTTCACGGGCGGCGCGGAAGGCATCGCCGGCATTCCGCCGCTTGCGACGACGCCGATCATCTACAGCTCGCTCGCACTCGTGACGTTCTTGCTATGGCGGCTTACGCGATCGCGCGCCGGTCGCGCGTTCGCGGCGATCGCACAGGACGAAGTCGCGGCAGCCGGCGTGGGCGTCAACCCGTCGGCGTACAAACTTGCTGCGTTCGCTATCGGGGCGCTCGTCGCCGGATATGCCGGCGCGCTGGCCGCGTTCTCTTCCTTTTTTATCAGTCCGAGCGACTACGGGTTCGGCCGGGCGGTCGATATGCTCGCGTACGCCGTGGTCGGCGGCATCGGCTCGGTCGCGGGTCCGATCGTGGGCGCGGCGCTGCTCACGTTGCTGCCAGAGTGGCTGCGCGTGCTGCAGAACTTCCGTGACGTCGTCAACGGACTGATCCTATTGCTCGTGATCATCTTCTTGCCGCAGGGCGTTTGGTCGATCGTGAAACGTGGGCGCACACGATGATCTTGCTAGAGCGAGTCAGCAAAGAGTACGGCGGCGTCCACGCTGTCAAAGAGCTCACATTGCAGATTCCCGAGCGCACATTGTTCGGACTGATCGGTCCCAACGGTGCAGGCAAGACGACCGTTCTTAACCTCATGACCGGGCTCGCGGCCCCGACGCGCGGCACGATCACGTTCGACGGCCGACGGCTCGACCGGAGCAAGCCGTATCAGATCGCGGCGACGGGCATCGCGCGCACGTACCAGACGTCACGTCTGTTCCCCAACATGAGCGCGCTCGAAAACGTCGTCGCTGGGATGCACGTGCGCGCGCGCGATTCGCTGCTCGGCCACTTGACGGGTTGGCCGCCCACGTTGGCAAGCGCGCGCGCGTTGCGCTCGCAGGCGCGCGAACTGCTTGGCGACCTAGGCCTTTCGGAACGCGCAGACGCGCTCGCACGCAGCTTGCCTGCCGGTGAACAACGTCGCGTCGAACTCGCACGCGCGATCGCGGCGCAGCCGAGCGTGCTGCTGCTCGACGAGCCCGCCGCCGGCCTCAATCCGGTCGAGACGGATCGACTGCGTGCCGAGATCGTGCGCCTCGTGCGCGAGCGCGGCATGAGCGTGCTGCTGGTCGAGCACGATATGGCGTTGGTGATGTCGGCGTGCGAGCGCATCGCCGTGCTCGATTTCGGCGAGAAGATCGCCGAAGGCACGCCCGCGCAGATCCGCAACGATCCCAAAGTGATCGAAGCTTATCTTGGCGTCGAGAACAGCGCATGAGCGGCAACGGCTCGCCCGCTCCACTTCTGTCCGTGCACGGCTTGCGAGCCGGCTACGGCCGCGCCGAGGCGGTTCATGGGATCGATCTGCAACTAAGCGATGGACGCGTCGCTACGATCATCGGCGCGAACGGCGCGGGCAAGACGACGACGCTGCTCGCACTCTCCGGCGTCATCACGCGCTCTGCCGGCACGGTTGAATTCCTCGGCGAGCGTATCGACGGCCGTCCGCCGCACGCGATCGTTGCCGCGGGTTTGATCCAAGTTCCCGAAGGACGTCTGATCATCGCACACATGACGGTGCGCGAGAATCTCGAAATCGGCGCGTGGAGCCGGCCCGATCGCGGCGGTGTGCGCGACGATCTCGAGGCGATGTTCTCGCGCTTTCCGATTCTGCGCGAACGCGCGAACGTGCTCGCCGGTTCGCTTTCGGGAGGCGAGCAGCAGATGCTCGCGATCGCGCGCGGGTTGATGGCGCGTCCGAGGCTTTTGCTGCTCGACGAACCGTCGATGGGCTTATCGCCTGTGCTCGTGGCGCAGGTCTATACGATCGTCAAACAACTGCGCGACGAAGGCCTCGCGATATTGCTCGTCGAGCAGAACGCCCGGCAAGCGTTGGCGATCAGCGACCATGCCTATGTGATGGAACGCGGCACGATCGTGAAGGAAGGAGCGGCGCGCGATCTCGCAACGGATCCTACGATCGTCGCAGCGTACCTCGGCGACAGCGTTTGACGTTTGAGCGCCCGCCGCCATGGGCACAGAGCATTCTCAGAGAAACCCGATAGGCTAGAGAGCGCGATGAAAACCTCACCAAAAGTCGCCGTCGTAGACGATGAACGCCACGTGCGCGAAATGCTCGAGCTCGGGCTCACGCGCGAGGGCTACGCAGTTCGTTCGGCGGCGGACGGCGCACAAGCGCTTGACCTCATCGGGCAATGGGATCCTGACATCATCATCTTGGACGTCATGCTCCCAAAGATCGACGGCTTTACGCTCTTGCCGATGCTGCGGCGCAAGACCGAAGCTCCGATCATCATGCTCACAGCCAAAGGCGATGTGCCCGACCGTGTGATCGCGCTCGACCGCGGCGCCGACGATTACCTTGCCAAACCGTTCGCGTTCGAAGAATTGCTCGCGCGCCTCGGCGCCGCTCTGCGGCGCCCCAAGCTCGCCGCCGGCGCGGAGCTTCATTATGATGATCTCACCGTCAACGTCGAGACGCACGAGGTGACGCGCGCCGGAAGGCGTATCGGATTGACACCGCGCGAGTTCGACCTATTGGTCGCGCTCATCCGCGTGCCGCGCCGCGTGCTCACCAAAGAGCAATTGCTCGAGCAAGTGTGGGGACATGACTTCGAAGGTGAGGTCGGCATCGTCGAAACGTACATCTCGTATCTGCGCGCCAAGATCGACGGCAACGCGCAGAAACGTTTGATCCACACCGTTCGGGGCGTCGGGTACGCATTGCGCGAAGACGACCTGCCGTGATGAAGACGCTGGCCTCGCGCTTAGCCGCGTGGTACGCCGGTGTTTTCGTCGGTCTGCTCGTACTCGTCATCGTCATTTCATCGGTCGCGCTGCTCTTGATCCTCGAGCAGGACACGCACGCGATGCTCGTCGCGCCGGCGGCCGACGTGCGCGTGCTCGGTACTGCTCTTGGCTCGAACGAGCAGGCGCTGCGGCTGCTGGCACCGGCGATCGTGACGCATATGCAACGCCTGGGTCTGCACGGCGCCGTCTTCGATAATGAAGGGCAATTCTTAGCGGGCGACGCCGACCAGGCGGTTCCCGGCGCGCAGTACGTGGCCGCCAAACGCGGGCAGATGATCCCCGAAAGCGGACCTCTGCGCTATCAGCCGTTTCCCGGCGGCTATCTGACCTACCGGCCCGAGCTGGGTTTTTTGCTGTTCAACCTTGGTCCATATTGGATCACCGTCGCCGTCGTGCTGATCATCGCGCTGATCATCGGTTGGCTCGCGGGCCGCGTGCTTGCAGGTCAGGCGCTTGCGCCCATCGTCGATGTCACGAACGCGCTTGACGCCCTTGGGCGTGGCGACTTTTCACGGCGCACCACCGTGCGCGGCGAGCCGGGCGAGATCACCGCTCTGGCGATCGCTTTCAACTCCGCCGCCGAAAAGGTCGGTGCGGCATTCGAAGAGCGTCGCAAGATCGAGGACAGCATGAGGCAGTTCTCTGCCGACGCCGGTCACGAGTTGCGCACGCCTCTGACGGTGATCTCAGGCTACATCTCGGTGTTGCGCCGCGGCGCGATCACCGAGCCGCGCGTCGCGAACGACATCCTGAGCACGATCTCCGACGAATGCGAGCGCATGCGCAGGCTCATCGACAAACTGCTCGCGCTGGCGCGACTCGACAATCCGACACCGACCGAGCTCGAACTGGTCGATGCCGCGCGCGTTGCCCGCGATGCCGCCGAAGGCTCGCGTCCGTTGCTCGTGACCGGCACGCTGACGCTCGACGCGCCGGCTCCGTTGCAGGTTCGCGCCCATCCGGCCGAGCTGAGCGACGCGGTGCGCAATCTCATCGAGAACGCCGCCAAGCACGCGCCCGGATCCGATGTTGAAGTGTCGGCGCACAGGGAGGACGGGCGCGCGCTGATCGTCGTGAGCGACAACGGGCCAGGCATGCCCGCGGACGAGCGCGCGCACGCATTCGAACGCTTCTATCGCGGCGAGCTACGCGGCGGCGTTTCGGGTTCGGGTTTGGGCTTAGCGATCGTGAAGACGTCGATGGAGCGGATGGGCGGTCATGCCGAATTGTGGAGCGAGCCAGGTAAAGGCACGAAAGTCACGTTGAGCCTTCCGCTCGCTGAGTGATTTAACCGCGACGGATCAGCGGTAATACTTCGGCGGTCGTCGGCGCGACGGCCGCCTCTAACGCTTGGACGACAGCGATGTCGTATTTGAGCGGCGCAAGCGCGCGGATCTCAGACAGCGCTTCGTCGTGCGTCATGCCGGCGCCCTGAGGACGGTCAGCGGTAAGATCGACATACTTGGTTGCAACGCCGACGATGCGCGCCGACATCGAGATATCGTCTGCGCGTAGGCCGCGCGGGTAGCCGGTGCCGTCAAGCATTTCGCAATGCTGCTCGACGATCTGCGCGATCTGCGGATAGTCGCGCCAACGAGCGACCAACCGCGCGCCGACCTCGATGTGGCGCGGCGTGCGCTGCCCCGGCATCGCGAGCATACCGACGTCGTGAAGCAGCGCGCCGCGGCGCAACATTTCGAGATCGATGCCGGACATGCCCAGCGCTTGAGCCATTGACGTCGCCATCTGCGCCGTGCGGCGCGACCGGCCGCTGTCAAGACCGTCTCGGTAGTCGATCGCAAAAGCCAGTGCTTCGATCAAGTCGCCGTTGATGCGATCGAGCTTGCCGATGCGATCGAAGAAATCGATGTTCTCGCGTTCGAGCGCGCCCGTGTAGCGCTCCGAACGCGTGCGCAACGCCGAATACGAGAGCCGCACGACGATAAGCGGCACGACGAAGTACGCCAGCACGCGCACGTCACCGCGGCCGATGTCGGCCGCCAACAAGTAGCCGAGCGCGCTTAAGCCGGCGAATGCGGCGAACGCCCAACCCGCGATGCCGTCGCCTGCAAGAGCGAGTGACGGCGGGCCTACGCTGCGCATACATGCCGCGGGGGCGATCACCTCTGCGATATAGGCGGCGACGACGTAGGCCGCGCCCGCGACCAGGACAGGCGCATGGAACGACAGCGCCGTCGTTCCGATGATCCCGCCGATCAGCGGTCCGAAGACCGAGCCCGAGAGAATGAACGCGCCGTCGACGCCGGCGAGTCCGCGCGTCGAGAGCAAGCGTGCGCCGCCGCGCGCGAATCCGACAAGTACCGCGGCGGGAGCTCCGTACAGCGCGAACGCTGCGACGACGACCGTCAACGAGGGACCGATGACGCGTCCGCCGGCGCGCAAGATGTCGCCCGCGAAAAGCTCGAGCACGACCGCGCACAACACGAGCACTGCGAGCGTCACCGGCGCGTGCCATGCGGACAGCACGGCCCAGATCAACGCGGTCACTGCCAGCGCGGCGATCGCGCGCGCGCCGACATCCGCGGAAGTTTCGAACGACCAGAAGCTGACGCGTGACCCGGCAAAGGGTCCGCGGACGACGGCAAATGGCGTGCGGCGCGCTCGGTTCACCTCAAATAGGACCTCCCGACCAAGGCGGCTGTTACGCCGTAACGATGCGCCGGAGGGCTTCGTTGTCTCTTGGGGAAGGCGGAAACTGTGATTCGCGCGATATCCGGAGGGTCAGGAAGGACACACCTTGCCAAGCGAGTGCGCCGCTGCGCGGTTGTAGCGGCTGCAATCGCGTCCGTTCTTGCGAGCGGCGCAGGCTCGAGGATCACTGCCTCATACGCCGCGTCTGCGCCGGTAGTGGTCAACCTCAGCCTGACGCGCTATACAAAAATCACCCACGAAAGCGCCGGCGATTCGGTCGGCACGAGTCCAGCGATCGTGCACGTGCACGTCGGCGATTCGATCGTGTTCGTCAATAACGACACCGACGCGCACCACACCGCGACAGGATTGACGGGTGCGACACGCTTTAGCGAACCGCGCTGGACTCAGGCTGTCCTCAAACAATTCGGCAGCATCGGCGCGCAGCCGTGGAGCAGCGGCGATCTTGCGCCTGGCTCAGGCTCAGCGCCGATGGTCGCGTCGACGGCAGGAACTTTCCTCTACGGCTGCTTCTTTCACTATTCCGCAGGAATGCGTGGCGAAATAATCGTCGAACCCTAGGGCTCGCGGTCGATCGACCCTGGCCGCTGCAATGCCGGGCGGGCGAAAACCGGCCGCCGAGGAGCGACGAGCAGTGGAATTCCGCGAGCCCATCGGGCAGCTCATTCGCGATCCGCGCGAGTTCACCAAGGACGTCAAGTTCCCCAGATCTGACGAGCTGCGCATCTACGACACATCGCTGCGCGACGGCGAGCAGATGTGCGGGATCGCCTATACTCCGGAAACCAAGTACGAGATCTGCCGGCGGCTCTCTGACATCGGCGTGCACATCATGGACGTCGGCTTTCCCGCAGTTTCCGAAGACGAACGCCGCTCGCTGCAGCTGATCATGGAAGGCAAGCGCAAGGGCGAGATCCGTCAGGATCTCGACGTCGTCGTCATGTGCCGCAGCACGAGCAAAGATATCGACGCAACGCTGAGCGCGTTGGCGGAGATCGACGTGCAACCGAGCGCGGTGACGTTTTTCGTTTTCACCTCGGGCAGCGATCTGCACATGAAGTACAAGATCGGCAAGGCGCTCCTCGCGCGTGAAGGCAAACCGGAGAGCGAGTGGCTCGATCAGCCGCTTTCGTTCTACCGTGCGGCGAACATCCGCATGCAGTGCGACGCGATCCGATACGCGCGCAGCAACGGCGTCGAGCGCGTCGAGTTCGGCGGCGAGGATGGCAGCCGCGGCGACGTCGACTATTTCATCGAACTGTTCAAAGCCGGACTCGAAGCCGGCGCGACGCGACCCTCGTGGCCCGACACGGTCGGCTGCCTCACGCCTGAGGCGACACGCTGGTTCTCAACACGCATCGTGGACGCCATGCCCAAGGACGTCACGCTGCTCAACCACTTCCATAACGACTACGGCCTGGGCACAATCAACTGCATCACCTCGCTGGCCTGCGGCTTCAAGGCCTTCACTGTCACCGCAAACGGTTACGGCGAGCGGGCAGGCAACGTGCCTCTGCACCAGGTAGTCACCGCGCTTAAGGTGCTATACGGGGTCGATATCCCAGGGTTCAAGTACAACAAACTGTGGGAGCTCGCGCGCTTCATGGAATCGGTGTCCGGTTATCCGATCCAGGCGCACGAACCGATCATCGGAGCCAACGTGTTCGCGCACGAGTCGGGCATACACACGCACGCGATGCTGATCGACCGGCGCATGTACGAAGCAGTGCCGGCCGAACTGGTCGGCGGGCACATGCATTTCATTTACGGCAAGCATAGCGGGCTTTCAGTAGTGGAGGCGGCGCTCAAGAAGAACGAAAACAAACTTTCCAAGGCGGGAGTGACGGTCGATAGCGCTCTAGGCAAGCGGGTGCTCGAAGAGGTCAAGCGTGTGCGCGAAGAGCGCGCGCAATCAGGTCGTACCTACGACATCATCAATCAGTATTATGCTGGAATCAACGGCCTGGGTTTGACCGAAGACGACGTGATCACCATCGCGGAAGGAATCGGACGGCCTGTAAGCGCTAAGACATAACTCCCTAGGGCGGAAAGTCAGGACATCGATGAAAGACCACGCCGACAACGCACACGTGACCGCGGAGTGGGTCCGCAGGCCGCTCGCCGACTTGGGCGGCGCAGCGCCTGCAGACGCGGTCGCCGATGCGGATGCGCGACACAAACTCGACGACCTCTTGATCGAACTTGCCGGTCACTACGTGCGGCTCACCAGTCTCGGCTTGCCCGCGGTCGACCCGGCGGATATCCGCAAGGCGCTCGGCATCGAGGCGCTCGCACCCGCGGCGCCGCGCATGCCTGCGCGGGTCGTGCGACCGGGGCCGATCAAACGCAATCAGTTGCTCGATGAGCTGGGCACCGCGCTGACCGGCGGAGATGTCGACAGCGTCGCGTACTTCAACACGCAGTCGAATGCGGTCGAGCACTTCATGCACAACCTCGGCGATCAAGAGAACGCGCGCATCTCGGAAGCTGATGCAAATCCGGACATGAAAAAGATCTCGCCGGTGACGACCGAGATCAGGTACGGGATCATGTCCGACTTCATCACGATGGTCGAGGACATCAACATCGCCGGTCGGTTGCGCTCGGCGATCTCGGGCAAAGGCGCGTTTCGTCGCTTCCGCGAGGCGGTCGACGAGGACGACACATTGCGTCGCCGCTGGCTAGGCTATCGCACCAAGCGCCACTATCATCTAGCGTTGGATTGGCTGAATGCCAACGGCTTCACGCCTGAAGGCATCACGGGCGGCGACTACGATTGGGAGCCGACACCCGAAGGCGCGCGTGCCGCCACCGCGGCGGCGAAGCCGGCAGATTCGAAGAGCGGCGATCACAAGACAGAAGCCAAACACGCTGAGAAGCCGGACGCGGCGCCTGATCCGCCGACGACCGGCGAAGAGCCAGCGCAGTCGGCTGAACAAAACTCAGCAACCGAAGAAGTCGCCGCTTCAACCAACTAGCGGCAAAAGCGAATAGGCGCGGATCCAAACTGTGGTCCGCGCCTCTTTCGGTTCGATGGTGCCGGGTGCGCCTTATCCTTGGGGGACCGCACGAGCGTCACCCGGCTATTGACAAGACCGGGGTACCTTGGGTTTTGTTACAAGCGTGATACGAGAAAACGCTAGTCGACCGATCCGCCCAGCGTCATCAGCGCACGAAACGCCCGAAAAACGGTCAGAAAATCGTCGTGGGCGTAGCGGATAAAACGCCCTCCAATGCGCTCGGAGCCGGGTAACAGCGCGGCCATATCGGCCTTGACCGTGCTTGTGAAGCGTACGTCGAGCGTCACAGGACTTTCAAAAGCGTACGGCTTTGCCCCGCGTTTGTCTGCCTCCGCGAGCGCTCGCTTCAGGCCCGCTGCAATGGCCTTGCGCGCCTCAGCCGGCGAGAGCGAATCCGCCGCGTAGCGGCCGATCGCGCGCTTGACCTCGACCGTTTCCGCCCATGGCAAGAACGAGCGCGCGTCGGCGCATGCCGACTGATCGCCTGATAGGAAAATCACAGGAACGCCGAATGCACCGGCTACCGCGGCGTTGATGCGCGCCTCGCTGCAGGCGTGGCCGTTGATGTGCACCTCATATACGGTTTCACCGGTATATGTGTGGTCGAGAACCGCGTCGCTCGTACCGCCCGCGGCGTGATAGCCGATGTACGCTGCGGCTTTGAACGACGGATCGATGCCTTGATTCATCGACAACGGCTTTGGGCTGCCGCGGATCAGTCGAACGCTCGGTGGGAGCTGTTCGTGGATAATGTTGCGCATGTTCCAATGCGAATCGTTGACGAGGATCTCTTTGACGCCGGACGCGAGCGCGGCTTCGCACGCGGCGTTGACCTCGCCGGTCATCAACTCGCACGAGCGCGCGTACTCAGGCTGGCCCACCGGGTTGGTCTGCTCGACCGACGTGATACCGGCAATGCCTTCCATATCCGCGGAGATATATAACTTCATGCGCCCCCAACGTTCGAATTCACGTACTGGGGACCTGTCGCGCGCGTGAAGGCAAGTATCGGTTGATGTCTATGGCTAAAGCTGTCGCATAAAGAAAGGAGGCGTGAATGGATCGACCCACAAGTGTGCGAGCCACTGTGGCAACTCCCACGCAGATGCGCGCTGTTCAACTGCGCGCCTATGACGGCAAGCCCGAAAGCATCGGCGTCGTCGAGATGCCGACGCCGGTTCCCGGCCGCGGCGAAGTGCTGATCCGCGTCTATGCGTCGCCGATTAATCCGTCGGACCTGCATTTCGTTCGTGGCGAATATGGGTTCAAGAAACCGCTTCCTACGGTGCCGGGATTCGAAGGGAGCGGAACGGTGGTCGGCGCCGGCGCCGGGATGCTCGCTCAGTGGCTGAACGGCAAGCGTGTCTCGTTCGCAGTCGCCGAGGCGGGAGTCGAGAGCGGTGCATGGGCGCAGTATGTCGTCACACGCGCGCTGCGCTGCGTTCCTTTGCGTAAAGCCGTCGACCTCGAGCAAGCCGCGGCCATGCTCGTCAATCCGCTCATGGCGATCGCGCTCATGGATGAAGCTCGACGCGGCCGACATCGCGCGATCGTGCAGACCGCGGCGGCGAGTGCGCTTGGGAAGATGATCATCCGCCTGGCCAAGCGTTCGTCCATTCCGCTCGTAAACGTTGTGCGCCGGCCCGAGCAGGTCGACGCGTTGCGTCAGGCTGGCGCGGAGCACGTGCTTGACAGCAGCGCGGCTGATTTCGATGCCAACTTGCGCCGGATTTGCCGCGAGTTAGGCGCGACGATCTGCTTCGATGCTGTCGCGGGAGCGGTCGGCGGACGCGTTCTCCACGCGCAGCCGAAAGGCAGTCACCTGATCGTATACGGAGGTCTGTCCGGGCAGCCGTTGCCCGTCACAGGCGGCGAGTTGATCTTCGACGGCAAGCGCGTGTCCGGCATGTGGCTGAGCCGTTGGATGACTCAACGTAATCCTCTTCGCCAACTTCAGACGGCGAACACAGTGCAGTCGCTGCTCGCGGGCGACCTGAGCAGTCCGATTCAAGCGCGGCTCCCACTCCAGGATGTCGCGCGTGGTCTCGAGCAGTACGCGAACAACATGAGCGCTGGAAAAGTGCTGTTCATGCCGCAAGAGGGCGTGCCCTCATGAGCGCGAAGGTGAAAACCCCGAAGTGTCATTCGCATCCACTGCGCGCGTCGAGGTCGCATCGCTGCCATCGACTGCAGAGCTGCAGTTGCTCTTCGCGCGACTCAACTTTGAGCATTTCAACGGCGCGATCCGGGCCCATCGCATCGAATACAACGAGCGCCTGACGTCGGTCACAGGACGCATCTGCTACCGGCCGCCGCTGATCGAGCTGTCCACTCCGTTGCTCTCGCGCCATCCGGATCATATCTACGACACGCTGCTGCACGAGATGGTGCATGCGTGGCTCTATCAGGCGGGTCTGCCGGCCGGGCACGGCCGCGAGTTCAAGAGGAAGATGCGCGAAGTGGGCCTGGACAGCATCTACCATAACCTTCCGGTCGCGCGCAGACGCAGCCGTCGTCGCTACGTGCTCGAGTGCCCGCGCTGCCGCCAGCGGCTCATGCGGCGAGCGCGGCCTGGTACGCGCGTCTCGTGCGCACGCTGTTCGCCGCGACAGTTCGACGCGCGCGTCGAGATGAGCGTCCGCGAGATCGCGCGCTAATCCAACATGGCCGTGTACATCATCGGGATGACCGGAGCGAGCGGCAGCATTCTCGGCGTGCGTGCGCTCGAAGCGTTGCGGACGATCCCGGACGTCACGACCCATCTCGTCATGACGGAGCAAGCAAAGCGCACCCTCACGCTGGAAACCGATCTAAAAGCTCAGGACGTTGAACGCTTGGCGAACGTCGTGCACGACGAGCGCGATCTGGCGGCCGCTATCTCAAGCGGTTCGTTTCGAACTGACGGGATGCTCGTGATCCCGTGTTCGATGAAGAGCGCTGCAGCGATCGCCTACTCGATGAACGACACATTGCTCGTCCGCGCAGCCGACGTCTGTCTGAAAGAGCGCCGGCGGCTGGTGCTGTCGGTGCGAGAGACACCTCTGCACGCAGGGCACCTACGTATATTGACGCGGCTGGCTGACCTCGGCGCCATCATCGTGCCGCCGATCGCGGGTTTCTATCACAAACCCAAGACGGTGGATGACATCGTCAATCATGCGGTCGGCAAAGCGCTCGATGCGCTTGGCGTGCGCACGGATCTGTTCAAGCGCTGGTCGGGCGCCGGCTAGTGCTTGTTGATCGAGGTGTAGATCAAGTATAAGGCGGCGAACAGCACCGCCAACGAAAACCAGCGCATGAGCGGGCCGGGCTGCATGCGCGAGGCGAGATGAGCGCCTAGCTGCGCGCCGGCAATCGCGCCGACCCCAAGCAAGAGCGCCTGCAGCCAGAGGACGTCGCCGTAGAACGCGTGCGTCGCGGTTCCGAACGCGGCCGTGATGACGATGACGAGCTGTGACGTCGCAACCGCGATGTGGGCCGGAAAACCGAAGAGATAAACCATTGCCGGTACTTGGATGACGCCGCCGCCGATCCCGAACATGCTCGCGAGAAAACCGTTTGCGGCCGACACGCCGATCGCGCCCCACAGATTGAAGTCGTACGTGTGGCGCACCCCCATCGCGTCGACGAAATCGCGCGCAGGTCGTCCTGGGCGCCGCGCAGGGATCGGAGTTGGTTCCTCAATGTCGGCCGGTGCGTCGAGGTCGGCAGGCGCGTCTTCCGCCGCGGCAGTGCGATCGCGCGTGATAAATGCGCGGACTGCCACTAAGACCAAGATGATGCCGAACAATATCGTGAACACGCGATGCGGCACATGCTGGACGGTGTATGCGCCCAACAGCGAACCCGGGATGCCGGCAAGTGAGAAGATCAGCGCGCTCTTGATATCAACGCGCCGTTGACGCAGGTAGGACACGGTCGACGAAGACGCGTTCAGCAAGACGACCGCGAGTGATGTGCCGGCGGCGATGCGTCCGGTGTTGCCGAGGAAGAGCAACAGCGGCACAATCAAAAATCCGCCGCCGGCTCCGATCATGCTGCCGTACGTGCCGACAGCGAACCCGAACACGATGAAGCCGAGCGCCTCGAACCACGGCATGAGAACGCTAGAAGCGCGCGAAAAGCGCGAGCGTGTGCATCGTGCGACCGTTGCAGGCTCGGGGAGTCGCGTCCTGCGCGCGCTAAGGCGCAGGTGGCACTACGTGTATCTCGCGCGCGCACGCGACGGTTCGTACTATTGCGGCTATGCGCTCGATCCGCAAGCACGCGTCGCGGCGCACAACAAACGTAGGGGCGCGAAGGCGCTGCGCGGCCGTCTCCCCGTCCGGTTAGCGTTTACGAAACGATTTGCAAGGAAAGGCGACGCGCTGCGTTTCGAGCGCGAGCTCAAACGTAGATCGCGTCAAGAAAAAGCAGCGTTGTCAGCGCGCTGGCTCGCCTTGCGAGAAGCGGTCGTCCGAGGCTAGGGCAAGCTTACGAGGCCGTGCGTCCGCGGCAAGAACCAGCGCACGTAATTCATCGCTGCACCCAGCCGCTTTGTGTCACCTCCGTAATCGGCTGGACGAAGATTGATAGCGATCGACTGCGCAGGGCACGACGCTGGGTCGACGATCAACTTCACGTCCGGGTTTGGGATACGAAGCCGCTCGTGCATGAAACGCTTTAGCGCGTTCACTGCGCGCTGGGGATAAAAGCTTTCACTTGGGGAGGCGACAAGAATCTTGCGTGCCTCCTCGACCCGCTCGACTGAACGCCCGTCGCGTTCGTGTTGGTGCGCGCATTCGGCGGGGTCACCCTCGAAGCCGCCATACAGCGAAAGCGAAAGAAGGTCGCCGAAGGAGAAGACCCACTCGGGATCGCTGGGCGGACCTGAAGATGCGAAGACCGCGATGCCGACTCCGTTATCCAACACGTACTCGAGGATGTGCGACACGCAGAATGGCGTGAACGCGCCGGCTTGCGGCAGTCCGAGTCCAAAATACGAGAAGCCATCCGGTCCCTGAAACACCTGAGGGTCGAATGCGCGCATGCTCGCATCGACAATTGCCGCATAGAAGCGTTTTCGCCACTCGTCGTCGCGCTGAGCGCGCGGCGTCTCGAAGAGCGCGCTTAGGGTCTGGGTTTTCTCAAGGTCGAATTTCGGCAACCGAGCAAACCTTTAGGGTGATCCTCGATCGCGCCGCACAGAGCTGACGCCTGTCTGACGGGTCCCAGCATCAGCCGCGGTCGCCGCAGACGCGAGGTACTCGAAGTTCTCCCAGAGGGTAGCTCCGTAACGCTTACGCTGCTCGAGCACTAACGGCTGCAGCTTCTCCCAGTTCTCGCGGATGAATAGGTTTACGAAGTCGAGCAGCACGTCAGAGTCGACAAGTCCATTCCTGACGAGCGTGCCGATGCGCTCGAAGTGGCGCAGGATGTATACCTCTTTGTGCACGGTGAAGTCAGGAGTGCGCTCGAGCGCTTCCGCGTGGAAGCGTTCGTCTTTCATCTTGTCCGGAAATTGGGTCATGACGAACCGCCATGCATCCACGATCTCCGGCGTCATGATCTCATCGAATATCGAGAGCGTGCCGGTCAGTTGGGTCGCGCGCCGCAGATGGCCGATCTGCGCGCTCATCGCCTTGGACTGGTTGTTGAGCGCCTGAACCTGGCGCGCCGCAAAGAGCGCCGTCAATAGGATGACCAGCCCGGTGAAGGCGGTGCTGATCGCGGTGACAGCCTCCCAGTTCACCGGCTAGACACGGCTGATGTATTTGCGGTCGCGCGTATCGATGCGGATCGTGTCGCCCGGATTGATGAAGATCGGCACCTGAACAACCGCGCCGGTCTCGAGCGTCGCGGGCTTGGTGAGGTTCGTCGCCGTGTCGCCGCGGAATCCTGGATCCGTCTGCTCTACCTTGAGCTCGATGTGGTTGGGCAGCGACGCTGTGATGACTTTGCCGTCGTGGAACTGGACTTCGATCGACATGCCCTCCTTGAGGAGGTCGGTGTTGTCGCCGAGATTGTCGTGTCCGAGATGGATCTGCTCGAAATTCGATTGGTCCATGAAATAGTACTCATCGCCGCTGTTGTAGAGATACTGCATCTCGCGCGTGTCGATGATCGCGCGCTGCAGCATCTCACCGGCGCGGAACGTCTTCTCCAAAACATTGCCTCGAATGAGATTCTTCAGACGAGCGCGCACGAACGCGGAACCCTTACCGGGCTTGACGTGCTGGAAGTCGACAACCGTCCAGATCTGGCCGTCGACGATCACGGAGACGCCCGTGCGGAAATCGTTGGTCGAGATCATGAAGCTCCTTGGCTCGCCTTTTGTCCGATGCGCGGTTCAGTGCCCGCCATCAGCCGTCCAATATTGGCTTGGTGCCGCCACAACACCATCAAGAGCGTGATCACGCCGTACGCGACATACGGCCACGGCGCTCGAAGGAAGAAGAGCGTGATGGGTGCCGAGGCCGTCGCCAGCATCGACGAGAGCGATGCGAAGCGGCTGATGAGCGCGGTCGCTAAGAACACGACCGCCCACGCGAGCGCGGCCCAAAACGACAGCACCACCAGTACGCCTAATCCGGTGGCGACGCCTTTCCCGCCTTCGAAGTGCAAGAAGATCGACCAATTGTGTCCGATGATTGTCGCAAGTCCGACCAACGCGACCGCCAACGGCGCCGAGTGCAACACGTAGACTGCGAGCGCGGTCGGAACGCTGCCTTTGATGATGTCTCCCAGCAGCGTCAGGATCGCACCCCACATCCCCATCGCGCGCAGAGCGTTCGCGGCGCCGATGTTGCCGCTTCCGACATTGCGAGGATCGACGCCGAAGAGCGCACGCCCGACGATCACGCCGAATGGGATCGAGCCGATGAAGTACGCGGCGACGATCAGGAGCGCATCGGCGATCGTCATGCGCCGTTCTCGTTCGCCGCCGCGACGATGATCTCGTCAGCCTTCTTGGTGTCTTGGCGAACGCGCGCACGGAACGTCAGCTTGATCGGCGTGCCGGTAAAGCCGAACGCCTCGCGAAGCGAGTTCTCTAGATGACGCGCATACGAGAAGTGGACGAGTTGCGGATCGTTGACGAAGAAGACGAACTCGGGCGGAGCGATGCCTGCTTGCGTGACGTAGTAGCACGTTAAGACGCGGCCTCGAAACGAGGGCGGCGGATGCACGCGAAAGACGTCGCGCACGACTTGATTGAGCTTGGCGGTCGGCACGCGTTTGCGCCGCTCGTCAAACGCGGCCGCGACCGCAGCCCATATCTTGTGCACGTTCTTCTTAGTGAGTGCAGACGCGTACAGGATCGGCGCGTATGGTGCGAACGCGAACTCTTCGCGCAGCGCGGCGTCGGTGTCTTTGCGATCGATCGCGGCGGTGTCGACCAGGTCCCACTTATTGACCAACAACACGAGCGCCTTGCCCTCTTCGACCGCGAGTCCGGCGATGCGCCGGTCTTGCGACGTCGCACCGACGGTCGCGTCGATGACGAGCAGCGCGACGTCGGCTCGCCCGATCGCCGCGACCGCGCGCAAACCCGAGTAATAGTCGATCGTCGGCCCAGTCTTGACGCTTTTACGCAACCCGGCCGTGTCGATGACGATGTACTCGCGACCGCCGGACTCGATCGCCGTGTCGGTGGCGTCGCGAGTGGTGCCGGGCTCAGGCGAGACGATTGCGCGCTGCTTGCCAAGCAGCGCGTTCACAAGAGAAGACTTGCCGACGTTAGGCTGGCCGACGATCGCGAGGTGAATCGTATTTTCATCGGCGTCGCTCGCATCGGGCGCCTCGGCCGGAAGCTTGGCGACGATCGCGTCGAGCACGTCGCCGCTCTGCAATCCGTGGATCGCCGAGACGGCGAGCGGCACGTCAAACCCGAGCGAGTAGAACTCATAGATGGAGGCCGCCGTGGTGGGCGATTCGACCTTGTTCGCGACAAGCAGCACTTTGTCGCGGCGCGGGCGCAGAAGGTCCGCGACGTCGGTATCGCCCGGCATGATGCCCGTCTGTGCGTCGACGACGAAGACCACGACGTCGGCCTCATTGATCGCCAGCTCCGCCTGCGCGCGGGTCTGCGCGGCGACGTCGTCGCGCGTGCCGGTGTCGATGCCGCCCGTGTCGACGAGCGTCATCGTACGTCCGGCCCATTCGATGGGAGCATACAAGCGGTCGCGCGTCACGCCGGGCGTTTCGTGGACGATCGCCTGCCGGGTGCCGGCAAGCCGATTGAAAAGCGAGGATTTGCCCACATTCGGACGCCCGACGAGAGCGACGATTGGCGCGGAAGACACGGCGTAGGGGCCTTCGACGCGAAAGTCGCATCTCCCGGGCAGTGATGGACGAGACCCGATGCACGGCTTTACTATCGCGCTAATCGCCGCGGCGTTGGCCGCATCGCCGACGACGACGCAGTTGCCGCCGCATGGCGGCGCATTTATCACGACGTTGCCGCTCGGTGCCGACATCTGGGTCGATGGCGCGTACGTCGGACGCACGCCGGCATTCGTCGATCTGCTCGCCGCGGGCAAGCACACGATCGTCGTCACGCGCACCGGCTGGGAAGCGCAGCGCGCGACGATCGATGTCGGCATCGGCCAAACCACGCAAGTGAGTTTGACGCTGGCTCGTACGAGTGCGGCGAACGCATCGCACGATGTCGGCGAGCTCGACGTACGCGGTTCGCCGGCGGGCGCAACCGTGCTCGTTGACGGGAAGAAGATCGGCGTGATCCCCGCCGTCGCGCCGAAACTTGCGGCCGGGTATCATATCGTCACCGTCATCGGCAAACCCAACGAGCGCTCGACGCGCGATGTCGAGGTTTTTCCGGACACGACGACCACGATCTCCATCACCGCTGGTGAGCAGGGCGGCCCGGGGAACGACATCCTTGAACCTGTCTCTTCTTATATACCGGATCAAGATGTCGCGGTGAGCGGCAACCAGATCACTATCAAGTTCCGCGGCTTCGATCTGCATTGCGCGCTGGGCTCGCGCGCGTACACGCTCAACGGCAAAGACGGCCTGCTCTCGATCGCGCCGGCGCTGCTCTCCGGCAAGCTCTATCTGCCGCAATCCCTGCTCGTACATCTCTCGGGGAAATAACGCAGAGAGGCGCGAAGCGCCGACGCCATGCCTTCGGTCTATCTCCAGACGTTCGGCTGCCAGATGAACGCGGCCGATTCCAACGGCCTCGCCCACCAAGCGTGGTCGCTTGGATGCACGTTCACGAACCGGCCTGACGAGGCGGACATCATCATCGTCAACACGTGCGCGATCCGCGAGAAGGCCGAAACGCGTGTGTACGGAAGGCTCGGGGCGCTCAAGCCGATCAAAGAGCAGCATCCGCATCAAAAGCTGCTGGTCGCAGGCTGTCTCGCGCAAAAAGACCGCGACATCATGCGCAAGAAAGCGCCGCACATCGACGCGCTGCTCGGTCCGCGCGAATACAACCAGTTCAAAGCGCTCCTCGGATCGTGGGGAGTCCCGACCGACGCGCCGCCGCCGCAGACTGATTTCGTCATGCCGTCGGTTGAGGATAACCCCGGCCACGACGGCGCGGCCGAATTCGCGCATCTGCGCGCGCTGGTGAATATCACGCGTGGCTGCGAGAAGTTCTGCACGTATTGCATCGTGCCGTACACGCGCGGTCCGCTCGAGAGCATCGACCCGATCGAGATCATCTCGCAGGTCAAACGGGAGATCCGCTGCGGCGCAAAAGAGATCACGCTGCTCGGGCAAAACGTGAACTCGTATTACTGGGAGCCGGAGCAGCTCGATTTCGCCGGACTGCTGCTGCGAATCGGTGAGATCGAGGGGCTCGAGCGGTTGACGTTTCTCACCTCCCACCCGAAAGACTTCGGACCGCGCGTCGTCGATGCGCTTGCGCAGCTGCGCAACGTCGAGCCGCGGCTCCATCTTCCGGTGCAGTGCGCCAGCGACTCCGTGCTCAAAACGATGGCGCGTTTGTACACCATCGACGAGTATCTGGACAAGATCGCTTATTTCCGCGAGCGTCTGCCGCGCTGGGCGCTGACCACTGACCTCATCGTCGGCTACCCGACCGAAAGCGAAGCGGATTTCCTCAAGACGCTCGAGCTCGTGCAGCGCGGCACGTTCGAATACGCTTTCATCTTCGCGTTCTCGCCGCGCGCCGGCACGCCGGCTGCGACGATGGAACCGCAAGTGCCGCCCGAGGAGAAGATCCGGCGCTTGCAGGCGGTCAACACCGCGCAGCTGGAGGTGACGCGACGCTTCAACGAATCATTCCTCGGCGAGACGGTGCGCGTGCTCGCGCAAGGACCCTCGAAGAAAGACGCGACGAAGATGGCGGGCAAGACCGGCCACAACACGACCGTCATCTATCCGCGCGACGAGTGCACGAAGTTCGCGCCGGTCGTCGATGTCGCCGTCGAGCAAGCGTTTTCGTGGGGGTTATCCGGCACGATGGCTGCGCAGAGCGCGTAGACGCCGGTGCGCAAAAGCGCGAGCGGCGCGCGCGCGCCTCACGAAGACGGCAGCCGTCCTCAGAACGAGCGGCCCGCGATCGTGCCAGCCGACGGCACGATCAGCTCACCCCTCATCGCGCAATATCTCGAGCTCAAGACGAAGTACGCTGAAGCGCTGCTGCTCATGCGCGTCGGCGATTTCTACGAAGCGTATGGCGACGACGCGGAAGATCTGGCGGCTTCAGTCCGCATCGTGCTCACTTCCAAAGAAGCGGGCAAGGGCAAACGCGTGGCGATGGCCGGCGTTCCGCACCACAACCTCGATCACTATCTCGGCAGGCTCATCAGACAACAGCGCGTGATCGCGATCGCCGAACAGATGGAACCGCCGGCGCCTAACCGTCTCGTGCGCCGCGAGATCATCCGCGTTATCACGCCTGGGACCGTGCTCGAAGACCATCTGCTCGCGGCCGAGCGCAACAACTACCTGGCCGTGTTGGCCGCAGCGGGCGGTCACACTGCGATTGCGAGCGCCGACGTCTCGACCGGCGAGACTTCGGTTGCGATCGCGGATGGTGACGACGAACTTGCCGCAGAGCTTGACCGCGCGGCGCCCGCCGAGATCATCGTCGAAAGCGATGAGGACATCGGACGACTGAGCGCGTTAGCCGGCGACGCCTGCCGCATCGCATCATTTGACAGCGACGCCGTTGATCAGGCACCCGCTGCCGGCAACGGGGCAGCGGACGCGGTCTCGTCGATTGCGGCGCTCGCCAGATTCTCGGCTGAGGAGCGCTCGGCAGCGAAGGCTGCGCTTGAGTTGCTCGCGAGCTATCTGAACTATCTGCGCCTCGACGGCGCGGCCGTCGTCCGTCGCGCGCAGGCGCGTTCGACGCGGTCGGCGATGCTCGTCGATCCGGCCACGCGTCGCCATCTCGACCTGCTTAGCGGGGCCGGTGAGAACTCACGCGCCTCGCTGCTCAACGTGTTGGCTCGCACGAAGACACCCATGGGCGGGCGCATGCTCGCGCGCTGGCTGTGCGCGCCGCTCGTCGACGCGATCGCGATCGCCGCGCGCCACGATCGGGTCGAGTCGTTCGCATCGGCGCCGTCCTGGCGGTCGGCGCTGCAAGGCTGCCTAGCGCAGATCGGCGACATCGAGCGGATCGTGCAAAAAGTCAATTCGCGGCGCGCCGGCCCGCGCGACCTCGCGGCGCTTCGCGAGTCGCTACACGCACACCAGCGCGTGTGCGAGGCCGCGGCTGAAAGTACCGACGCCGAACTGTCTCGTCTTGGCGCACCATCCGAAACGGCTCACGCGTTGCTCACGACCTTACACGCGGCGCTCACCGACGATCCGCCTGCCTTGTTGACCGATGGCGGCGCGATCCGGCCCGACCACAATGCCGATCTGCGTGCCCTCGTCGACATGCGCACGCGCAGCCGCGACCATTTGCTCGCGCTCGAAGAACGCACTCGCACGCGCACCGGCATCAAGTCGCTAAAGGTTAAATACACGCAGGCGTTCGGCTACTATTACGAAGTCACGCGCGCGAACTCCGGTGCGGTGCCATCCGATTTCATCCGCCGTCAAACGCTCGTGAACGCAGAGCGTTTCACCGACGCGGATCTGCGTGCGCTTGAGGCCGAGATCGTGTCAGCGCGCTCGCGCCAAATCGCCCTCGAACGCGAGCTCTTCGACGAACTGCTCGCCCAGGTCGACGGACGGCGCGAGGCGTTGCTCGAACTCGCTGAATGCGTCGCACAGCTCGACGTCTATGCGTCGCTTGCGCAGGTCGCCGGCGAACGTGGCTACGTCCGCCCGCAGATGCTGACGACAAGCGAGATCGACGTCGATGCCGGCCGGCATCCGATCGTCGAAGCGTATGGCGGCGTCGACTTCGTTCCCAACGATTGCCGGCTCGATCAGACGCGACGCTTCCTTTTGATAACGGGTCCCAACATGGGCGGCAAATCGACGTACCTGCGTCAGACCGCGCTGCTCGCGATCATGGCGCAGATGGGATCGTTCGTGCCCGCGGCTCGCGCGCGCATGGGAATCGTCGAGCGGCTCTTCACGCGCATCGGCGCCGGCGATGACATCGCCGCCGGGCGTTCGACCTTCTATGTCGAGATGGCCGAGATGGCGCTCGTGCTGCGCGGCTGCACGCCGGCAAGTTTGCTGCTGATCGACGAAGTCGGTCGCGGCACCGGAACCACGGACGGCCTCGCTATCGCTCAAGCGGTCAGCGAGTATCTGCTTGGCGGCGAGGGCGCCATGCCGATGGTGCTGTTCGCGACGCACTTCCACGAATTAGTCCGGCTTTCAGAGCGCTTCCCAACGGTCGAAAACTTGCACGTCGCGGTGGCCGATGAACCTGGCGGCCCGGTATTCTCGCATCGCCTGCTGCGCGGGTCGAGCAACCGTTCGTACGGGATCGCCGTCGCCAAGATGGCGGGCCTTCCGCCTGAGGTGGTGCAGCGCGCCCAAGAAATTGCCGATGATATTGAAAGGAGGCCGGGACCCCCGCCGGCGCCCGTTCGCCGACGTGCCTCAGGCCGCCAGGAAGCCCAGCTTGCGCTGGATGTCGACCCGGTCGAATAGTTCCGGCCGAGCCGTGGAGCACAAGGCACATACTTCGTACAGTTTCGTATCCTATGATCGTCGCCGCCGCCCGCTGGCTGGCGGTCGCACAAGTGGCACTCGCACCGATTGGCCTACCGGCGCCGCTGTGGCTCGACGCAGCGCTGTTCGGTTACGCGCTCGTCGCCACAGCACTCGCCGCCTCTCCACGGCTTTCGAAGAAAACACAAGATAAGAAAGACGACTTGCCCGAGCTTTCGGCCGGGCTGATCACGCTGCTCGATGTCGCAGCGCTGACGGCGGTCGGCTGGTTCTCTGGCGTGAGCTCGCTTGCGCTGATCATCGGCCTTGATGCCGCCACGCTCTCGGATATCGCAGCAATCGCATTCGTGCTGTTGTCCGCCGGTTGCTTGACGTTCGCGATCTACTTCGGTCATCCGACCGACGCAGCCGGACAGCCCGTCGACATGCTGCTCATCATCGGCTACGCGGTCGCCTTGCCGTTGATCCCCTTCCTTGCTGCTGCGCACGGCTTGTTAGGCCGGAAGCGCGCCGAGCAGCAGACCCGCGCGATCATGCGCGTGCTCGATGCCGGCTCCGACCTCGGCACGAAGGTGACGCTAAGCGAGGCGCTCATTCAGCTCGTGGTGATGCTGCGCGAATTCCGCGAGTCGGTGCCTTGGAGCAACGTCGTCATCTACATCACGCGCACTGATGACGAAGCTCAGGATGAAGTGCTCGTCGAAGAAGCGGTCGAGGGCGCGTACGCCGACTTCTATCGCGGCAGCAAGCTGCGTTTCGGTGAGGGCGTCGTCGGCTTCGCAGCGGCCGAGCAGCGTGCGCTGATCGTCGCCGACATTCAAAAAGATTATCGCGAATCGTCGCTGCCGCGTCCCAAAGCGGCGCACGGCTGCCTCGTAGTTCCGATCGTCAGCGAACGGTTGACCATCGGCGCCGTCATGCTGATCGCGCCAAAGATTGGGGCGTTCACGTTCGAACAGCAGCGGCTTGTCGACCGCCTCGTCCGGCTCGCGTCGGTCGGCATTCAAAACGCGCGGCTGCATAGCAAGACGCTTGAGTTGGCCGAGACGGACTCGATGACCGGCCTTCTGACAAATCGCGCGTACCAAGAGCGCCTCGAAGCCGAATTCCGCAAGGCGCAGCTCACGAAGCAATCGTTGGCGCTGCTCATCCTCGACGTCGACTTCTTCAAGCATGTCAACGACACGTACGGCCATCCGCAGGGCGACGAGTTGCTGCGCCAGCTGGGCGATGTCATCCGCATGCACGCGCGCAAGATCGACATCTGCTGCCGTTACGGTGGCGACGAATTCGTCGTGTTGATGCCGGAGACGATCAAAGCTGAGGCCGCCATGGTGGCCGGCCGCCTGCGTCAGGCGATCGAGCAGAACGACTTCACGCTGGAGACGACGACTGCGAAGATCACCGTGTCGATCGGCGTCGCCGGCTATCCGCAAGACGTGTCGACCAAACAGCAGCTTGTCAAAGCGGCCGACTCGGCGCTGTACGCCGCCAAACAGGCCGGCCGCAACAACGTCAAGCTGGCGACGCGCGAGACGCTTCCAGTCCGCATGTAACGCCGGGCACGAACGCCCGACGCGCTGGGAACCCAACGGCCGCAAGGCGAACGCGCGCGCATGCCCGCGCGCATCAAGCAGCTCGATCCGGACACGATCGCTCAGATCGCGGCCGGTGAAGTCATCGAGCGCCCCGTCTCCGTCGTCAAGGAGCTCGTCGAGAACAGCCTCGACGCCGGCGCGTCCTCCATCGCGGTCGACGTCCTCGATGGCGGCCGCACGTCCATCAGCGTGTCCGACAACGGTGCGGGCATCGCGCGCGAGGACCTCGCGCTCGCGTTTGCCCGCCACGCGACCAGCAAGTTGTCTGGCGCCGGCGACTTGTTCGCAGTCGAGACGCTCGGCTTTCGCGGTGAAGGATTGGCGAGCATCGCCGCGGCCGGCAGCGTTGAGCTGACGTCACGACCGGCGGGGGCGGAGCTCGGTGCGCGTATCGATGCCGACGGCATCCGCATCGGCGAAGCGGTCGCGTGCGCAGCGCGGCCCGGCACAAAGGTCATCGTACGCGACCTGTTCGCGAATATGCCGGCGCGCCGCGAGTTCATGAAAAGTACGCGCGCCGAATTCGCGCGCATCAGCGCATTCTTGGGCCGCCTTTCGCTCGGGTGGCCGGAAGTCGCGTTCCGGCTCACGCATGACGGCAAAGACGTGTGGGCGCTGCCGGCCGTGCATGACGGCGTCGAGCGCCTCGAAATGGTGTTCGGCGATGGTACGCGCGGCGCGTTGCGCGAACTCACCTCGGACGGCGCTCCCGCGCGCCTCGTCGTGACGGGCTACGTCAGCGCTCCTGGTCACGACAAGCCGAATCGCGACTCGCAAGTTTTCTTCGTCAACGGCCGTCTGATCCGCAACGCTCAGCTCGGCGCCGCGTGGCTCGCCGGATCCGGCTCGTTCGGCACGACCGGCAGGTACCCGTTCGGGATGCTTGCGCTGGAGCTGCCGGCCGAGGACGTCGACGTCAACGTCCACCCCACGAAGATCGAGGTCCGTTTCGCGCGTGGGCACGAGGTCTTCGATGCCGTGCGCACCGCGGTGGCGCGTACGCTGCGCCTCACCGAGACTGCGCGTCCGGCGCCGGCCGTCGCGTTCGCACCCACGATCGCGGCGGGCAAGGCAAGCGAGAGCTGGGCGGCACTCTCCTTCGGACCTGCCGGCAACGCGATTCCTGCGATTCCTCCGGCGGAAGGCGCCGGCGTGCGCATGTACGGGCAGATCGATCGCACGTTCATCGTCGCCGGCGACGCGGACGGTTTGTTCATCATCGATCAGCACGCCGCTCACGAACGCGTCGCGTTCGAGGCGATCGTCGAGCACGCGGGTGATTCGGATGCGAGCGCGCCGCTGCTGTTCCCGACGATCGTCGAGCTCACGGACGCGCAAGCCGCGGTACTATACGATCATCTTGATGAGCTGGCAGCCGCTGGCGTCGCGATCGAACCGTTCGGTGAGGGCGCATTTCGCATCAGCGCGTTGCCTGCCGGTTATGACAAACGGCGTTTCGATCTTGCCGGCATTCTCGACGATCTTGCGGCCGATGACGCCGCACGTGAAGGGATCGCCCACCGCAACCGCCTGCTCGCGACGATCGCCTGCCACTCCGTCGTGCGCGCGCACGAGACGCTGTCGCTGCAAGAGCAATCCGCCCTCTATGAACGGTTGCAACGCTGCGCTGATCCACACACGTGCCCGCACGGACGTCCGACGATGCTGCGGCTAGACGCCGCGTCGCTGGCAAGGGCGTTCGGCCGCGCCTGATCGCGTGAACGCACTGCGCGCGCTCGCGCTGTGTGGCCCAACGGCGACCGGAAAATCCGAGCTCGCATCGCTACTCGCGCAGCAGGTGGGCGGCGAGGTTGTCAACGCCGACTCGCGCCAGATCTACGCGGGCATGCGCATCGGCACCGGTTGGCCGAGCGACAAGCAGTTCGCACGCGCGCCCCATCATGGATACGGCACTATCGCGCCGAGGGAGCGCTATAGCGCAGGCCGCTTCGTGGAGGACGCGCGCGCGACGATCGCCGGCATCACCGCGCGCGGGGCGATCCCGATCCTTGTCGGCGGTACTGGACTTTACATTGAAGCGCTTGCTGGGACGATGCCGTTGGACAGGCCCGTGGCCGATGACCAGTTGCGCACGCGCTTGCGCGCCGAGGCTGCTACGCACCCGCCGGAAGTGTTGCGCGATTGGCTGCTCGCGATCGCGCCCGACGCGGCCGCGCGCATTTCTCCGGGAGATCGATACCGCACGCTACGCGCGCTCGAGGCAGCGCTGGCCGTTGGCGAAATCCAAGAACCGTCCGAGCACGGCGGACGTCGTGCACGCGGAGAGCCGGCTCGCTTGACCGTCGTGGTGCTCGAAGCTGCGCCCGCCGCGCTGGCCGGGCAGATCAGCTCGCGAGTGCACGCGATGTTCGAACACGGATTGATCGAAGAAGCCCTCGCGGTGCGCCGCGAGCATGGCGATGCGCCGGCCTTGACGGGTATCGGCTACGCGGAAGCGCTTTCGTACGCGGACGGCACGGCGACGAGAGCGGATGCGGTGTCACGCACGATCGAGCGCACGCGAGCGTACGCGAAACGGCAGCGCACGTGGTTCCGTCGCATCGCGGACGCAGTGCGGCTCGATGCGTTCGATGAGCGCACGCCGCACGCGCTGGCCCAGCTGGCAAGGGGATTTGCGCGGACGACGTGAACGATTAGGCAGTTCTCCTCGACGCTCGGGGGGATCGGAGAGAAGAGTGAAGAGCAACCTGCCTCTGCAAGACGCGTACCTGCTTGCCGTCAAACGAGAGAACGCGCCGGTGACCATCTACCTGCGCAACGGCTTCCAGCTGCGCGGATACGTGCGCGGTTTCGATAATTTCACGATCATCCTCGAGTACGATAACAAGCCACACCTCGTTTATAAGCACGCGGTGTCAACGGTGTCGCCTCAAGCGCCCGTCCAGTTCTCCGGCGCCGACGTCAGCGCGCATGCGAGCGGCAACTCGAGCGCACCGCGGGCGTCGAACGCGGGCGATTCCGCGCCCGCGCAGAGCGCCGACGGCGCGACGCACCCCGTCTCGGGCTAAGCGACCGCTTCGAACCATGCCCATAATCGCACTCACGAAGTGCCAGGCTGCTGGCAACGATTTCGTGTTGTTCGATGAGCGGGCGCACGCCGCGTTGCCATATCCACAGCTTGCTCGACGGCTGTGCGATCGGCGCTACGGCATTGGGGCCGATGGAATGCTCATCGTCTCTGAGCCGCAGAGTCGTGACGCTGACGTTCGCATGCGCATCTTCAATGCGGATGGGAGCGAAGCCGAGTTGAGTGGCAACGGCATTCGGTGCCTGTGGCGCTACATCGCTCGCGAGAGCGGCGACGCGCGGCCGTTGCGGGTCGCGACCGGAAGCGGCATCATGCGCGTCGAGGCCGACGGACCCGAAAACGTGCGTGTCGACATGGGCGTGCCACGCATTGACCGGCAAGATCGCAAGCTCGAATTCGACGGTCAACAGCTGTCGTTAACCACGGTCTCGATGGGCAACCCACACGCGGTCGCGTTCGTCGAGCGCCCGCTCGAAACGATCGCTCTTGAAAAACTGGCCGAAGGTATCGCGCGCGCGGTCAACGCGACGGGCATCAATGTCGAGATCGTACGTCCGGACGCCGGCCACTTGCACATGCGGGTACACGAGCGCGGGGTCGGCGAGACGTGGGCGTGCGGAACGGGCGCCTGCGCTGCAGCTGCGGTCGCGATTGACAGCGAACGCGCGCGTTCGCCGGTCGGCGTTATCACGAAGGGCGGCGAGGTAACGGTGACGTGGGCTGGCGGTACATCACCGGCGTACTTGAGCGGTGCAGCGCATCTCGTGTTCGACACGCAGTTGGAGGTCGAAGCGGATGAACGCGTGCGCAAGGCGCAAGCGAATGCTGACGACCGTCTTCGCACGGCCTGACGGCAGCGTCCTCGATTATCCGGGCCTGCACGCCGCGGCCGACGGAGGCCGGATCGAACCCGCGCGCACGAGCGACTTCATTCCGCTGCCCGAAGGGTCGCTGCTGCTCACGCTGCCCGGTCGAAGCGTTCTCGGTTTTTCTGACAGCCAGACGGTCGCGCTAGCCGATTACGACGGCGCAGCCGTAAGCGCCGTCGCGGCGGCACTCCCGCTCGGCTACACGCG
>DASRXC010000131.1:0-3546 GCA_035654355.1 Binatus sp. (SeqCode) | reverse complement strand
TGATCACGTCCACATCACCACGCCGCTTGCGCCGTTGACGCACCATGTACCTTCGGCTGACCACTTGTGCATCGCGTCGCCCCACAGCAGCCATGCATCCCCATCATCGACGAAGTATGTGCCGTCCGGGAGCGTTGCTAGAGCCGCTCGATACAGCCGCTTCGTCCGCCGGCCGGCAAGCCGGTCGCCTTCGAGACGCCAGTCCATTTGATCGGCGCCGGTGGGCCCGCCGTGGCAGCGCTCCCATAACATTCGAAAACGCTGATAATCCTCGTGTCGGCACTCGGCGCATGGACGATGACCGGCGGCGAGCGCCGTCGCTTCATCCAGAAAGAATAGTTCGGTATACGAGCGCGGCTTCATCACCGTGCGCTTGCGGCCACGAAACTCCGTGCGGCATGCGATCCACCGGCGTACTTGCGCGTAACGTATGATGCGCCGCTGATCGTCGTGCAAGACGCCGCGGTTGCCCATCATGAGCCCGCGGCCTGCAACCGCGACGATCTCCCCGAAAGGCGTCACCCGATTCTGAAGAGGCATGACGGCTTCTTCTTCTTCTCTTCGCGGCTTTCAGGCTAGGTTCAGGGGCGTCGCATAGCATCGGGAAATGCGCCGGCGACCCGCTGCCCTCATTGCCCTTATCGTTGCGATGGCTGCGGGAAGTTCTGCCTGCACGCCAGGCGCTGCAACGACGCCCAGCAGCCTCTCGCGCTCGCCGATCACCGGCGCCGTCATCGTTCATGTCAGCCTGCTGAAATATGGCCCCTCACCTTCGGCGTTCGGCACCGTAGCCGGGTACAGTCCAAATCCACTCACCATTTCCACGGGCTCTATCGTGCAGTTCGTGAACGACGATAATTTCACTCACACAGCGAGCTTCGTCGGCACGAGCGGCTTCCCAGTGGGCAATCCATTGAGTTCAGCCACACAAACGCCAAGCGGCGCCGATCTGGCAACTGCCGGCTGGTCGTCTGGGAACATCCTCGGCGGCGCATTCTCGCAGGGCTTTACCGCCTCGACGGCCGGCACATATTACTACGGGTGCTTCTATCACTATGGCTCGCCGATGCGCGGTGTGATCGTCGTCCAATGATGACACACGTACGCCAGCGCTACACAATATTGCTCATCGCCGCGCTTGTAATCATCGCGTCGAGCTCTCCCGCCCGTGCGACACCGATCTTCGCACAGCGGTACGGCTTCAAGTGCTCGGTGTGCCACACCGTGATCCCAGAACTAAACTCCTTCGGTCAGAATTTTCGGCGCGCCGGTTTCTACATCCCAAACGCACCACGCAAGGGCTATTTCCCGCTCATGCTTCGCTTTCAAGAGTCGTGGGTCAAGGATCTGCTCCCGTCGCAGACGCGGCGCTTCAACGCACTCGCAATTCTTGTCTCGACCGCCAATTTCGGCAAGGATCAGTCGTTGTCGTACTACGCACGCTATTTCTTCGGCAGTCAAGGAGCACCAGGCAGCCTCTACTACGCGTACGTTCAGCACGTGCAGCAAAATAACGGCTCCTTCGAACGCATCGGCGAATTCAATCTTCCGCTTATCCAAAATGCGACGCAGCGGCTCGACACCTTGACGCCCCAAGAAGCGTACACCTACACGGTCGGGCACAACAACGCGAACTTCACGACGCCGCGCTGGGGAGTGCAACTCGGCCAGCGCACGGATCGCGTCGACGTCGAAGCCGTGGCCTCGTTCGATGAGTATCACGGCGCGGCGTATGGGGTGCCTGCGCCGCCATCCGATCTGAACCAGACATTTGCTGGTCCCGAAGTCTTCGCCACCGCGAACGTGCAAGTCGTGCCAGGTCTAACCGCCGGCGCACTCGGGATGACCGGAACGCGCAATTTTCAGTCACGCGTGAGCGGAGCATCGTTCACCGACCACTACGAGCGCCAGGGCGTCGAGCTTGCTTGGGAATCTCCGCACGTGTGGCTCTACGCGCAGCAATTGTGGGGTCGCGACGATAACCCCGATGGTTTTAACCAGGTCACGGGTTCAAGCGGCGGCTTTGTGACTCTCAAATACTATCCGATCCAGCACGCGTACGTCGGCATCCGATACGACGCCGTCGCTAACCCTTTTGTGACTCGCGATTTCGTCTATTACCTCGCCTTCGCGCCGACCATGCACGCACGCTTCGTCATCGAACAGTTCCAGCCGATCGGCCCTGGGTTTGCGAACACCAGCGCGCAGATCCTGATCGCGCTGCCGTTTGAAGGCCGCAACGCAAAAGGCCCCAAATAGTCCCAGCCACGGCGGAGGAGGCTTTTGATGCGACTTGCAGTGCGCGTCTTGACCGTCTTGTGCGCCCTCGCACTGATGTCCGCGGCCCCGCCCACACCGCCCGCCATGCCGCTCGCGTATCCAGCCGCCTCGCGCGGATCTGTCACCGACGATTATTTCGGCACCACCGTCGCTGACCCGTATCGCTGGCTGGAGGACATCGATTCTGCGCAGACCGTCGCTTGGGTCACTGCGGAAGGCGGCCTGACCAGACGCTATCTCGACGCCATTCCCGAGCGCGACGCGATCAAGACCGCGTTCGCGCGGCTGCTCAACTACGAGCGTCTCACTGCGCCATTCCGCGCGGGCACGCATTGGTTCTATTTCAAAAATACCGGCCTGCAGAATCAAGGCACGCTCTATATCACCGATTCCCCGTCATCTTCCGCTCGCGTGTTCCTCGACCCGAACACGCTGTCGGCGGACGGCACCGTCGCGCTCGCTGGCACGTGGTTCACCAGAGACGGCAAGTACATGGCCTACGGGACTCAGACGTCAGGATCCGATTGGACCACCTGGCACGTACGTGACGTCCGAAGCGGAAGCGACCTGAGCGACGTTATCCAGTGGAGCAAGTTCTCAAGCGCGACCTGGGTTGGCGACCGCGGTTTTTATTATACGGGCTACGACAAGCCAACGGCGTCTAACGCGACGCTTGCAGCGCTCGGCGTCGAGAAGCTCTGGTTCCATACGTTGGGCACGCCCCAGTCGGCCGACCGGCTTATCTACGCGTCGAGCGCTCGCCCCGATGAGTTCATCGGCACCGACATCACCGAAGACGAACGCTACATCTTCCTCGAAATCGCGAAGGGATTCGGCAACAGCTTCGCTTGGCGGCGTCCCACCGATCCGCCAACCACGTTCAAGCCCATCTATTCGCTCGATCCCGACGTCTCATATGGGCTCTTGGGCGCCGACGGCACCCGCATTTATCTTTTGACCAATAAGGCTGCACCGCGCTTTCGTATCGCTTACGTCGACCTGAACGATCCATCACACGCGCTTCACACGCTTGTACCGCAGACGGCTGACAAGCTTGAAAACGCCTCGCTCATCGGAAACCGCTTCTTCTTGCAGTATTTGCACGACGCCCACGCGGTCGTGAACGTCGCCGACATGACCGGGCGCCCCGTGGGAACCGTGCAGCTGCCAGGCATTGGCAGCGGAGGACTCCCGAACGCTCGGCGTGACGACAAAATCGCCTTTTACGGGTTCACGTCATTCACGTACCCGACGACGATCTATCAG
>DASRXC010000130.1:0-2165 GCA_035654355.1 Binatus sp. (SeqCode) | reverse complement strand
CGTGCTGGCCGGATACGGCACTGCAGCCTTCGGCGCGCAATGGCTTTGGTGGACGTACGGCATCGTCGGCGGCCTCGGGTGCGGCATGGCCTACATCGCCTGCGTCGCGAGCGTCATCAAGTGGTTCCCCGAGAAGCGCGGCTTCGGCGGCGGCTTGATCGTCATGGGATTCGGGCTCGGCTCCCCGATCTACAGCCTCATCATTCGCAACCTACACGGCTTTGCGGCTCTCGCGAAGAACGCCGCCGCCTTTGTCGCCGCGCGATCGCTCGCGGAATCGGCGCAGACGACATTTAACGCCACGCAGTACGCCCTTAAGCCCGACGTCGTCGCGAGCCTGATGAACCTGTTCACGTATTCCGGCATAGCATTCGTCGCGCTTGGCGGCGTCTTCGCCTTCGCGCTGCGCGAGCCGCCGCGCGGATTCACGGCTCACGGATTTCCATCGAACGACGACGAGCTGTCATACACGACGACAGAGATGCTCGGCACGCCGCAATTCTATCTCTTGTGGGTCATGCTGTTCTTGAACGTGACCGCCGGTATCATCGTCATCAGCAACGCGACCGGCATCATGCAGGAGCTGACCGGCGTCGCCGCGCCCGTGGTCATCGCGACGTACGCGTACCTTGCGTTCTTCAACGGCTTCGGCCGCTTGTTCTGGGGTTGGCTCTCGGACCGGATCGGGAGGCGGCTGGCCTACACGCTGATCTTCGGAATCCAAGTCATCTCGTTCTTCTTCCTCGGCGAATTGCACACGCTCGCAGCGGTGGCCGTCGTGTACGCGATCGTTCTGCTGTGCTACGGCGGCGGATTCGGCGTCATGCCCGCGTTCAACGCAGACTTCTTCGGCACGAAGCACTTCGGCGCGAACTACGGCTTGACGATCACCGCGTGGGGATGTGCTGGTCTCGTCGGGCCTGCGTTTGTCTCGACCGTCAAGGATTTGACCGGCTCGTATGCCGGCGCGCTCTTACCGGTCGCCATCATGCTGCTGGTCGCGATCATCTTCCCGCTCATCTCGGACCGCCCGATCACCGCGCGCTCATTCGAGCGCGCGACGTAAGAACGCCGTCGCGAAGGTCGGCGCCGGCCGCGCTTTGAACGCGCCGTCGTGACCTATCGTTATCTTGAGGATTTCAGCGTCGGCCAGACGCACGAGACGAGCTCCGCAACCGTGCACCTCGACGAGATCGTCGAATTCGCGCGGCGCTACGATCCGCAACCGTTCCACCTGAACGACGACGCCGCACGGGCGAGCGTGTTCAAAGGGATGACCGCCAGCGGCTGGTTCACCGCGGCGCTCACGATGCGTCTTACCGTGCAAAGCGGCGTCATGAAAGAGATCGGCATCATCGGGGTCGGCATCGACGAGCTGCGTTGGCCGCGACCGGTGCGGCCCGGAGATGCGCTGCGCGTCACGCTAGAGATAGTCGATGTGAAGCCGTCGGAGCGCGGGTCGCCGCGGGGCATCCTCAGCGTCCGTCTGACCACACGGAATCAGAACGACGAAGTGGTTCTCACCGAGATCGCGCGGTTGATCGTGCCGCGCCGCCAAGAATAGTCGAAGTCCCCGGCTGATGGACCGGGGACTTCGGGCTTGGGTCCCGGTCCTTGCGGGCCGGGTAAAATGCCGAGAGTCAGAATTGAACTGACGACACCCGCATTTTCAGTGCGGTGCTCTACCAACTGAGCTATCTCGGCGTGGTTGCATTGTGGGAACGCCGCGCTGGACCGCTCGCTTTCTCGCCGCTCGCAGGCGACGCCTGCGGCCTACGCTTTCGGTGCTGACTGCACGGCTTTGCGGACTTCTTCGCCGAGCTTGCCGCGCAGCGCGTATCCGAGCATCGTAAAATCTCCGGCCAGCGAAAGGAATGGGTGCGTGAAGGTGGCCGGCCTGTTCTTCTCAATGAGGAAGTGCGCAAACCACGCGGGGCCATATCCGGCGAAGAGCGCGATAAACAACCACCACGGATTGCGCAATACGACTGCCGCGACGATGCTGGCCATCGCCAGGATGGTGCCTGCGAGATGGAAGGCGCGCGTTGCTGGATTCGAATGCTCGCGCAGATAGTGCGGCCAGAACTGGGAGAACGTCATCCGCCCGGAGGTCTTCACCGCCGACTGGTACGTCTAGGCCTATAGAGTTTCCGCCCGCCATGGGC
>DASRXC010000129.1:0-6480 GCA_035654355.1 Binatus sp. (SeqCode) | reverse complement strand
ATCGAGCAGCGCCCTCGCCGCTCTTACGCGGGCGCACGCTGTTCGTTCGCGCCGCGCTGGATCTGACCGCTATGGGAGAAGCGTCGGCGGTGCTGCTCGGCGAGCACGACTTCACTTCTTTTTGCGCACAGCGGCCCGAGCGAGGCCGGCCGGTGCGCACGGTCGAAGCGCTCAAACTCGAGCGCAACGGCGAACTCGTTGAACTGACGATCACGGCCGATTCGTTCTTGCACCAGATGGTACGCATCATCGCGGGGACGCTGATCGATGTTGGCCGCGGCCGCACGGGCGCCGGCGACATGTCGACGATCCTCGATGCGCGCGATCGTTCTGCGGCCGGCGCGACCGCCCCGGCGCACGCGTTGTACTTGGCGCACGTGCGGTACGCCGATCCGCTTTAGTCTAGGCTACTAGGCTGTGACCGGGAGCCGTGCGTTTGCCGCAGCTCCAAGACGCTCGTTGATGCCGACCGCGCCCATGCCGACCAACAAATGCAGCACCTGAATGATCCAGTGAGCGCCGCCGGGCAACAGCGACATCTGCGAGGCGCCTAGCCAAATCGTGAGCGCTCCCCACAGCAGTCCTACGATGACCAAGCCCATCGGCGCGCGCGCGATCGCCGCGAGGATCGCTGTGAGCCACAATGACACGACGAGGATGATGCCGATCGTCATGTGCGTCGGGATGAGCGAAAGTCCGTGGCCGGTCCAGAAGATGATGCCGAGCACAAGCAGCACGACAAAACAAAGCCGGACGAGCATGCGGAGAACGGTGATTGCTGTCTTCATGATGGCCGACGGTTCGGCGTGAGACCAGCGTACCTGTCCTGCCCTTTAGACCAGGTTTGAATTGGGTGGAATCGAATAGTGTAGTGATGGAAGAACAAACGCCGACGCAAGCGCAGAAGCCGCAAGCGCAAGGCGACTCGCTCGCGGAATACCGGCACCTCCTACCCCCGAGCCTCGCACAACCGCAAGCCTTCGAGCTGAAACCGCGCCAGGAAGCGCGGCGCGCGGGCGGCGCAGTCGGCATTGGAGCGTTGCTGCTCGCACTCGTGCTGAAGTTCAAAACCGCGCTTTTGTTCTTGCTGAACTTCAAGTGGGTGGCGATCGGCCTCAAACTGCTGTTGTCGTCCGGTAGTCTGCTGGTGTCCATCTGGGCGTGGTCGACGCTGTGGGGTTGGAGTTTCGCCACAGGATTCGTGCTCTTGATCTTAGTGCACGAACTCGGTCACGTCGCGGCGATCCGTGCATACGGGATGAAAGCCAGCTTACCGATGTTCATTCCGTTTCTCGGCGCCTTCGTCGCACACGGTCAAGCCCCGAACGCGAAAGCTGGAGCGGTCATCGCGCTCGCTGGCCCCGCGGTCGGCGGCCTTGGCGCGGTTGGGTGTCTGTTGGCAGGCTTGAATACCGGTCAACCGTATTGGTACGCGCTCGCCTCGGTGATGTTCCTCATCAATCTATTTAACATGGTGCCGATCCCACCACTCGACGGCGGCCACATCGCCCAGGCGGTCAGCTCGATGAAAGAGCCGGAGCTCAAGGCGCAACGGACTGGAATCATATTGATCTCGCTCGTTGTCGCGCTCGCACTATTGGCGCTTTGGCTGTACGCCGGCCATGCAGTGCAATTGCCTTCCGGATAGGTCCGAGGCTCAGCCGTCTGCTAAGGGCTGGCCGGCGGAATCCGCGATGAGGGACAAGTGCGGAATGACGCTGCGAAACTTGACGCACCCGTCGCCGCTCGCGTATCATTGTCGTTGTCCCTCCCGCCTGGGTGGGGTTTCTTTCTGATAGGACGTCTCTCACAACCCCATGCGCACCTCGATTCTTGCAAAAGATGCCATCAAACGGCAGTGGTTCATCGTCGACGCCAAGGACCAGACGCTTGGCCGCCTTTCCGCACGCATCGCCGCGGTGTTGATCGGCAAGCATAAGCCGGACTTCACGCCGCACGCGGATTGCGGCGACTTTGTCATCGTTGTCAATGCCGAGCACGTGCGGCTGACCGGCAAAAAGTTGACCGACAAGGTCTACCAGCACCACACGCAGTTTCCGGGCGGATTGCTGACGCAGACCGCAGGCGAGATCAAGGGGAAGCATCCCGAACGGCTGATCGAACTGGCCGTGCGCGGCATGCTGCCGCTCAATAAGTTGCGCGCACTGCGCATGAAGCGCTTGCGAGTATTCGCGGGCGCAGAGCACGAACACGACGCGCATAAGCCGCAGCCGCTGAAAGTTTGAATAAGGAAGACTGATGGCCATCACCGCTCCCAGCGTTCCCTCCGCGACCGGCCGGCGCAAGCGCGCGGTCGTGCGCATCCGTCTCGCGCCTGGCACCGGCGAGATCACGATCAACGGGAAGGCCGCCGACGCGTATCTCGGCCGCGCGACGCTCATGCAAATCGTACGCCAGCCGTTTGAGGCCACAAACAGCGTCGGCCGTTTCAACGTGACGGTCAACGCGTTCGGTGGCGGACTGACCGGTCAAGCCGGCGCCATCCGGCATGGCATCGCGCGCGCGCTCGTCGCCGCTGACGAATCGTTGCGTCAAGTGTTGCGCAAGGCCGGATTGCTGACGCGCGATCCGCGCGAAAAAGAATCGAAGAAGTACGGCCGCAAGCGCGCGCGCAAGCGGTTCCAGTTCAGCAAGCGCTAAGCGATCTTCGTTGCGGAGGTTAAGACTCTCCGCGCGTCATCCAAGCAGCAGACGCGAACGCAGCGATCGCGCCTGAGAACCAGAAGAAGGCCGCATCCGGGCGGCCTTCCCAATTTCCGACCGGCGCGAAAATCCCGATATTCCACGGCATCAGCTGATACGCGATCGGCCACGCTAGCGCGCTGCTTTCGCGGATCGCGAACGCCTCGACGATTCCGATCTCGAGGCACTGTGCCACGAATGCGACGAGGGCAAAAGGCCACAGCGATCGTCCGCTTACCCGGCCGCGAAAGAATACGAGATAACTGATAAAGAGCGCGGCGCCGATGATGATCGCGCCGCCGATCCCGTAGATCAACGCCATGCCCGCATGCGCCACCAGGCCGACATTTGTATAGTGCACGGGACCGAAGAGCAGATTGACGAGCGCGGCGACGACGTACGTGCACACGCCGGCCAAGAATCCCAACAGCAGCGACCACCCGACTCCGCCGAATAGCCGCCCTACCACTGCGAACTATCCGTGTAGAACGTAGACGTCGGTCAGGCCGGCCTTCCCCTTGATGCGTGCCTGACGTCTGGTCGCGGCCACCTGACCGCGTACCTTTTCGTACGTGCGCGAATCGGCCAGGATTTGATTGGGTTCCGCGATCGACTGAAGACGCTGAGCGAGGTTCACCGCGCTGCCGACGACGGTATACTCGAGCCGTCGCTCGGAGCCGATGTTGCCAGCGACGACATCGCCGGTCGCAAGCCCGATGCTCACCGAGAGCGGCCAGTGCACGCCCGGCTGCGCATTGAGCAATTCGACCTGTTCGAGGATCTGGCGCGCGGCGAGCACTGCGCGGTCAGTGTCGTCGGCGGCCGGGCGCGGTGCGCCGAACACCGCCATAATGCCGTCGCCGTAATATTTATCGAGCAGACCGGCGTTCGCGAGAACGACGTCGACCGTCGGCGCCAGATAACGGTTGAGCATGTCGACGACTTCTTCCGGCATCAGCCGCTCCGATAGCTCGGTGAAGCCGCGAATATCGGCGAACATCATCGTCGCAGTAAGACGCGTGCCACCCAAGGGCACATTATCAGGATCGACGAGCAGGTCGCTGACGACGTGCGGCGCGAGATAGCGTTCGAACGACCGCGCGACGCGTTCGCTGCGCTCGAGCTGCGCCTTGTTCTCTGCTTCAAGCCGGCGCCTCGTGGTGAGATCGTTGACCACGACCGCGGTGCCGACACCCGCGCCGGTGAGTGAATGCACGCGCAAGAACGTCGACTGCAGCACGATCGGCCCGCGCACGAAATGCGTGCCGCGCATCTCGACTTCCGCGCGGCCTTCAGGAATCGACTTGTACTGATCGAGCAGCGTCGTGAAACCCGGTATCCATGAGTTGAGGATGCGCGCGTGCCGGCCTTCGAGCGTCGATGCCGACAGGCCGAACGTGATCTCGGCTGCTCGGTTGAACTGCACGATCGTGTCATTTGTGTCGAGCATGATGACGCCCGACGCGATCGACTCGAGGATCTCGTCGGTCTGCGCCTTGATGTTGGACAGGTCGTCGAAGTTGCGATTCCAGTCGTCGTAGAGGCGCGCGTTGTCAATCGCAACGGCCGCCTGGTCGGCGATGCTCGTAAGCAGCTCGGGGTCGTGTTGGAACAAGTTATCCGTGCGGATGCGCGAGTCGACGTAGAGCACGCCGATGGTGCCACCCTTGCCGATGATCGGCACGCAATTGATGGAGCGGATGTGCAGCGAACGGATGCTCGGCGTCACATCGACTTGTGGATCGTTCTGCGCATCGGTCGTGACCAGCGGTGCGCTGTCTTTGAAGACGCGTTCGATGATCGTGCGGCTGACGGAGAATTCCGGGCGAACGACGACGTCGGGTTCGAGATTGGCGCCCGCGCTGTATTCCTGACGGCCGCCGGCGGGATCGGGAACGACGATCAGGCCGCGTTCCGCGCCGGTGGCCTCGACGGCGAGATCGATGACGAGCTGCAGGAGCGAGTCGAGACGGCGAACCGCGTTGATGGCTTTGCCGATGCGCACCAGTGTGTCGGCTCTGCGTCGTTGCGTCTCGAGTTCGGTTTGCAGACGGCCGGCGCGCGCCGACGCGACGTTGGCTTCGAGCTCGCGCGCGTGCACTTCGGTGCGCGCTCGCGCGAGCAGATCGAGCAATTTGTTGGCGGTCGAGGAAGGCGAGCCCGGAGCATTCGGCGGCGCGCTGGCAGAGCGAGGCGCCGGGCTGCGCCCAGCAAGGCTGCGCGCGTCGTCCAAGGCCTCGTCAAGCCGGGCTGCGATCCGCTCCCAGGGGTTATCGCGCCGGTCCTGCTCCATGCTTAATACATCGGCGCAGCGGTGCTTCGGCCGTATGGAAGGCTCGTACGGGCGTACGTTGCCCTACATCAATATGTAGGGTAATTCGCGTCGAATTGGATGACGTAGTACCAGAGCGAGGCTCTGCGGACGGTCGCAGGTACTAAGAATGCTAGGGAGCCCGCTTGTCCTTGCCCCGGGCCAAGCACCGTTTCCGACAGTGGGTTGATCAGGGATGCGGTCTTCTTGCGATCGACCTGATACCCGTCATCTGCGTATCCGTCCGAGCGAAGAACGAAATCTTTCCACTCGACGTTCAACGGCGATTCGCGGCTCTGATTGGCCATGTGCATCGTCTCGATCACGACCCATTTCGAATCCGGCGTTGGACCCGGCACTGAGTAGGTCGACGACATCCAAAAGCCTTTGGGGAGCAAGATCTGGACTGACGTGTGTTGATCGTCGTTCTGGTCTGCATAGGCGGCGGCACCACCCACGAAGAGCACGATCACAGCCGCGAAAATGAGAGCTACGTGACGGGAATTCATGGCAATCACTAATTTGCCCAAATCGTAGCCCAATCCCGTTCACCTGAAAGCCGTATGCTCGGCGAGCATTCAACATGATGTAGGAGGTGCTCTCATGGACGCGCTTCGCATGATGGAAACGGCGATGAACTTTGCTCGCTACCGCGAGGCCGTGCTGTCGAGCGACGTCGCCAACGTGAGCTCCGCCGGGTTTGTGCCGAAAGACGTCGCCCTCGCACCGCAAGCCACACGCGAAGGAGTGCGATTCGCCGCTGCGCTACGCGACGTGCCGGGCAAGGGAGCCGAGTCCCTCGAGTTCGCGATGGGAGCGATCGCCAAAAATGCGGTCTGGTACAGGGCGCTCACGCAGCAGACACGGGCGATCTTGCGCGAATATCGCACGGTCGCTGAAGAAGCGCGCCGGTGAGCGAGGACGTGTCGGCGTTCGACATCGCTGCGAGCGGCATGGCGGCTCAGCGTCTGTCGATGAACGTGATCGCCGCGAATCTGGCCAACGCGAACGTCCAACGTGCGGATGGTCAAGTCTATCGTCCGCTCGTCGCTGCGTTTGCGCCGGCAGATGACGATGGTGATTCTGCGCAACTAGCGGTTGACGATGATTTCGATGTCGCGATGGGCGACGAGTCCACGCCGGCCGGAGTTCGGTTCACGGGATTGATCCGCCAACAATCCGATCCGGTCTACAAACTCGATCCAGGAAATCCACTGGCTGCGGCGAGCGGCCCACACAAAGGATACGTCGAGATGTCCGACGTCGACCCGATCGCGCAAATGATCGGCCTCGTCAGCGCCGGGCGCTCGTACGACGCAGACGTTTCGGCGCTGCAAGCCGCGAAACAGATGGATGTCGAGGCGATCGACATCGAACAGCTGTGATCGGCGACATCGCCGCACTCCCGGCGATACAGCCGGCGGTCCTGATCGAGACCGATCCTATGCCGGCGCCCGATGGATCGC
>DASRXC010000128.1:0-2284 GCA_035654355.1 Binatus sp. (SeqCode) | reverse complement strand
CGTCGTCAGTTTGCCCTCCAGCTGCGCGAGGCAGTTCTGCCACAAGAAGCCTTCGTTCGTATCGACGACGGTCGCAGTGTCCATCTAGTCAAGCCTCGTAATTCGCGAAGAGAAAACCGGCCGAGTTCTTTGCGTCGACGTTCGGCGGGTCGCGCGCTTTAGTGGGCGGAAAACCTGATTCCTGTTGGGTTTGCGCGACTTTTTCTTGTGCACAAATCCACAGTCGTCATGCGAGCGATGTGGATAGAATTTCGCTCGGTGCGCGCAACGTCAAGCCGTGCAAGCGATTGCGCTTTTCTCTTCCGCCTCGACTGCGATCGCAGCACGCGAATCGCGCGTCGGCGGTGCCACTGCTCGGCCGCGCCCCAAAAACGCGCAAAGCCCCGCCACGTGTGCCTTTGCGAATCCGCGCATCTCTATCCACAGGGTTCTCCACAGGTGTGAATAACAGGACGCCGTCGAGTGACAAATTCGCGCAAACCCTTATGGCTACTCGGTTTGACCGCGTTGGTGCGAGCGGAGGACCCGTCGTCTCATACACCGTCTGTCCACCACCGGCGCTCAGACCAGCGCGCGCCAGCGTTGTCCCTTTGAGAAGGACGCGGTGGAAAGTCTACCCGTCGCCGTGCGCCGCGCCCAAGCCGGCAGCATACGCCGAACGGAAAACGGCGCCGCGGACGCCAATCACCATCGGACCTTTCACGCTTTGCCGCCGCGGAGGCGGCATTCCCTTTATAATACGCGCCCTTGCATTCAAGCGGGCGCGTTCAAATCGGAGCGACAGAAACAGATCCCGTGAAACGCACGTATCAACCGCACAACAGGCGCCGCAAGCGCACGCACGGATTTCGCAATCGGATGTCGACGAAGAACGGCCGGCGCGTGCTGGCATCGCGGCGCCGTAAGGGTCGCAAACGCCTCACTCCCGATTGACCGCAGCGACGGCGATGCGCCAATACGTAAGCCTGCGCGGGCGGCGAGAATTCGCGACGACTATGCGGCGCGGCGCCAGCGCGAGCGCGCCCGTCTTGACCGTGCACGCCTTTTCGCCGCCGGCGAAAGCGGCGGGCGCGCCGAAAGTCGGCGTCATCGTGACGCGCAAAGTCGGCAAGGCGGTCGTGCGCAATCGCATCCGGCGCCGCTGCAAAGCGATCCTCGAGACGCTGCTCGTGGCCGATGACCCGCGCTGGTTCGTCGTCACTTGCAAACCGGCGGCCGCGCAAGCGCGTTTCGCCGACCTGCAGCGTCAGCTGACGAATGCGATGCCGAAGACGCGCAAATCGCGTGGAGCGAGCGCATGACGGCTGCACAAGTCTGCATCGCGGCGATCCGGACGTATCAGCGCTTCGTCTCGCCCGCTCTGCCCGTGGGCACGTGCCGTTTCAGCCCGACGTGCTCCGAATACGCGGCGCAAGCGATCGGCAAATACGGCGCGCTGCGCGGCAGCGTCATGGCTGCAAAGCGGCTCGGCCGGTGCGGTCCCTGGCACCCCGGCGGTCTCGATCCAGTACCCTAGTCGCCATCATCGTTCTTCAAACCGACGTCTGACAGATAGAAAAGCGACCGAATCTTGCTGCTGATCTCGACTTTAGGCATCGCCGCGCTGTTCGCGGACAACTATTTCACCGACCTCATCAACGCCATCGCCGGCGTGATCTCGGTGATATTGAACTTCATCTACGCGAACATCGCCCACAACTACGGTTGGTCGATGATCCTCCTCGCGCTCGTCGCGACGCTCATCACGCTGCCGCTGACGCTTCAACAGCTGCGCTCGATGCGCGAGATGCAAGCGGTCCAGCCATACATGAAGCGGCTGCAAGACAAGTACAAGAACGACCGTCAGAAACTCGCCGAAGAGCAGATGAAGCTTTTCCGCGAGCACAACATCAACCCGTTCGGCGGCTGTCTGCCGACGCTCATCCAGATCCCGATCCTCTACGGCATCTACACCGCCATCCAGCAGCATTCGGCCGTCTTCTCACACGCCGGCTGGATGTGGATCGGAACCGCGTTCTCTCTGCACTCGCCGTCGATGCCGAGCTGGGTGCCGTTCATCACCGGACCGATCTTCGCAGCGAGCCTCGCGGTCCCCGACAAGATCCTGAGTCTCGTCTACAGCATCTCGATGTACTTCTCGTTCCAGATGACATCGATGCCGACGTCTGATCCGATGCAGCAGCAGCAGCAAAAGCTCATGAGCTACATGATGCCGGTGTTGATGCTCGTCATCAGCCAGCGCTTCATCTCGGGCTTCATGCTATACTGGCTCGGCTTCAACATC
>DASRXC010000127.1:0-2161 GCA_035654355.1 Binatus sp. (SeqCode) | reverse complement strand
ATGGCCGACCGCGAGCTCGCGCACTGGACCGAGAAGGAAAAGGAGGATCCGGCCGCCGTGCCGTGGATCACCGACTCGGTGCTGCCGATCGTCGCCGCCAAACGCGAGCAGATCGTGAAGAGCGACTTCGCACTCGAGGAGGCGGTCACGCTGCTGCCGACGCCGGGCCACACCATCGATCATTTCTCCGTGCTGGTCGGCCATCCCGGGCAAGACGCGCTGATCGCCGGTGACATGATCCATTCGCCGATCCAGGGACGCTTTCCCGATCTCGCCATGCGGGCGGACTACGACGGCAAGCAAGCCGGCGCGACGCGGCGAAAGGTATTCGATCGCTTCTGCGACGAGCGGACCCTGATGTGCGTGACGCACTTTCCCTCGCCCAACTCGATCGGCCGCGTGCGCCGATGGGACGACGGGTATAAGTTCATCACGCCTTGACGACGTCATGCGCCGTCCGTAAGCCCGTGCTCACGGGACGTTTTAACGCCGCGGCCGCGCGCCGCGACCAAGGCATGTGTCAGGCCGATCGCGCGATCGGCCTGCGCGACGTCCGTGCGCGTCCGCCGCACGGTCGTATCGCGTTTCGGTGGGGAGGACCGCAATGCCGCTTCTGCTCCTGGGCCTCGTGCTCGGCGCCGCCCTGGTGATCCTCTACAAGTCGAGCGGGCCCGGCTCCGGGTTGCGGCTGTTCGACGACGGCGAGACCTACATCCTGATCGATGACGGCACGCTGCGCCTGCGCAAGGGATGGCTTCCGCCGCGCGTGCTGACGACCCTCACGGAGCTGCTGCGCGATGCCGGCGTTTCGGAGGGTTACATCACGCTCTCGAAGGATCGGCGGGTGACGGTCTCATGGCACGTGCCGCCGGCCCTGCACCAGAACATCCGCAACGTCCTGCTGTCCAGCTGACGTCCGGCCCAATCTTACTGCGTCACTTGATAAGGGCACGTGTCATTGCGAGGAGGCCGAAGGCCGGCGAAGCAATCGCGTCCACATGCGCAAGTGAAGGGGAAATTGCTTCGCTTCCGCCTTCGCGCTCCGCGCTACGGCGGACTCAAACCCGACGTAGCTCGCAACGCGAGCGTAGGCGGGTCGCTCGCAATGACGCGGAAGTGACGCAGTAAGACCAAAGCATGATCCCGGAAGGTGGGGGCCGGGTTCGGAACGGATCATGCGCAAACGAACGACGTCTCAAACGACTTTTTCAGACGACTTCTGAGTCCGATCGATTAAACCTGAATCGGTCAGGATCTAGGCGTGCGCGGGCCGGAGGTTCGCCTCGAAGCTCCACACCACGCCGGTCGGCGCGAACGATACGGTGGCGCTGCCGGCGAGCTGGTTGCGAAAATTGGCCTCGATCACACGCGTGCCGAAGCCGCGGCGCGCCGGCCCCTCGACCTGCGGGCCGCCGTGCTCGCGCCAAGTCATGTGAAAATGCCCCGCCTTATTGCGCCAGGTCAGTGCTACGCGGCCGCCCGCGATCGACAAGGCGCCGTATTTGATCGCATTGGTGCACAGCTCGTGCAGCGCCATCGCGACCGCGAGCGCAGCCCGCGGCGACAGGCGAACGTCTTCGCCCTCGACCTCGAAGCGAGACGGCTCGGCGTCGTAGGGCGCCAGTGCGGCGTCGACGATGCTGCGCAGGCTCACGCCCTCCGCCGTTCCCTCGCGCAGCACGTTGTGCGCCTCGGCGAGCGCCATCAGCCGCCGCTCGATTGCCACGCGTCCGTCCTCGATGCTCGGCGCGCGGGCGAGGCTTTGCGAGGCGATCGCCATCACCATGGCGAGTAGGTTCTTGACGCGATGATGCATGTCGTGCGTCAGCACCGCCTGCGAGCGAGGCGCGACCTTGCGGGTCGTGATGTCGCGCGAAACCGTAAGCAGGCGCGCGGGACGGCCGGTGAGGCCGAGAATGGGGCTGACCGTCACCTCCCACCATCGCGGATTTCCTTTGACGGTCGGCCTTTCGCCTTCGAACGTCGCGCTGCGTCCGCCTTTCGCATCGGCAACCGCGATCTGCGCCGACGAAGCGTCGGGCCACAGATCGAACCACGACGACGAGATCAGCGCATCCTCGTCCGCGACCTCCAAGGCACGCAGCGCCCCGACGCTCACGAGCTCGATGCGTGCGTCGAGGTCGAGCACCTTGATTGGCGC
>DASRXC010000126.1:0-2611 GCA_035654355.1 Binatus sp. (SeqCode) | reverse complement strand
CGGTCAGCGCTTCCATTTCGACGCCAGTGGCGCCGGTGCACGCAGTTTCGCAGCGAACGATGACGCTGCCGGGCGGGCGCAGCGTGAACGTCACGCCGACGTGCGTGAGCGCGATGGGGTGGCACAACGGAATGAGATCGGACGTTCGCTTCGCGGCCGCAATGCCTGCGATCTGGGCGGTTGTCAGCGCGTCGCCTTTTGCAACCGCGCGCGAACGCAATGCGCGCATCGTCGCCGGCTTCATCCGTACTATTGCTTCCGCCAGCGCGCGTCGCTGCGTCGGTCCTTTGGCGCCGATGTCGACCATGCGCACCGAACCGTCGTCCGAGACGTGCGTGAGCCGTGAAGCGCGAGGTCTGGCTGGCATGTACGGCCGACTTCAGGCGACCGTTCGCTCCAGCCTTCTGTGACGCCGGTACGCGAAAAGGATCCCGGCTGTGACCGGCCGGGATCCCATCGCACGCGGCGTTTAGTCTGCGCAGTTACCGACGAGCGTATAGTTGAGGTGGACGTGGTTGTTCGCTTTGTTCGACTCGGTCACGACGCCACCCGAATCGATGTCGAGCGAAAGCGTGTGAGCGCCTCCGGGCAGGACCGCCTGCGTCTTGATGAGGCGCGATTCCCCAGCAGGCAGTGGTGCGATTGGTGGGCTCACGCTGACCGGAGCCAGCCCCACTTTGATCGTATCGACAAACGCAGGCGCGGCCGCTGCCGTGCCCTTGTTGACGATCTCATACCAGATGTTGAAGGTGCAGCGCCCTGCGTTGCGCGTGACCGCATCCTGATCGGTAAGCTTGATTGTACCGCCCCACACGCCCGCGGGAATCGGCGTGTGCGCGGGGTTGCCGATGCGCACCGGTGGACGCGCGGTAAGGTCAGCCAAGTTCGTCGCGTCGGCTGGTGACGATGTTGCGATGTACATGCTGGCGAGACAAAGCATGACAAGCGCCATTAACGACCTACTCACGTGTAAAGAAACTCCTTGTGGGAATCGCGAGGGACGTATGAAGCGATTTAGCCTTGTAACGCGGACGGTGCCGAACGAGTTCCGGCTCCCGATGGTTTGATATCCCGCGGTGCAGCGTGCGGACGCTTGGCGCGCTTACGCCCTGCCTCCTGGCAGCGCGCGCACGGCCGCCCGACGGCTCGCCCTTTAGGCGTGCGCTCGGACTTGAAGTAGGACGATCATGGCGAGGCCGACCACCCAACAATAGATCGCAAAAGGCGTCAGCTTGTGCTGGTCGACGTAGCGCATGAAGAATCGGATCGCGATGATTCCGGAGACAAGCGCAGCGATGAACCCGATGGCGATCAGCGGGGCTGGCTCCGGCGCAGCGGTTGCCGACACGAATCCGTGAAGTGCGGCGCCAGGATGGGGATGCACGATGCGCCGGAACTCGAACAGACTGGCGCCTAAAATAGCCGGCCCCGCTAACAAGAATGAGAAGCGCGCCGCTTGCTCGCGCGTCAAGCCGGCGAGCAGGCCGGCCGCGATTGAAAAACCAGACCGCGAACCGCCGGGCACCAAGCCTGCGATCTGGCTGAGGCCGATCCAAAACGCGCCGCCCCATGACAAACCTTCGGCCTCGCCTTTGCCTTGCGGCAAGCGCTCCACAAGAAACAGCACGAGCCCCGTGATGATGAGGCCGACAGCCGCGACCAGCGGTTTGCTGTACAACGGATCAAGCCGCTTCTCAAGGACGTAGCCGACGACCGCAAGCGGGATCGTGCCGAGGATGATCAACAGCGCGAGACGTTCGTTCGGTTTTCCCCAGCGATCGCTAAAGCCGCTAAACAGCCCCCGCACGACTTCCCAAAAATCCCGCGCGAAATAGAGCAACACCGCTAAGAACGTGCCGAGATGGAGCATCGCCACGAACGGCAGGCTCGGCGGCGTCCAGCCGAAGAGCGCTGAGACGAGCAACGTGTGCGCGGTGCTGCTGATAGGAAAAAGCTCGGCGACACCTTGGACGACGCCGAGCAGTATGGCTTGGAGCAGGCTCACGCGGTCGCGGCCTGCCCGTTATTCTAACTGGAAGACGTAGTCGATCAGGTAGTCGCTCTGCACTGATGGCGGCCTAAACGTGCTCGAGCGCGCGGCCTTGAGTGCGGCGTTGTCGAGCAACGCGTTGCCGGACGACTGATAGATCTTCGCCGAGACGAGCGCGCCACTGGTCGCGATCGTGACCATGACCACCGCAGTGCCTTGGATGCCTTGTTCCTTCGCAAGATCTGGATATTCGAGCGGCGCCTTGTACTTGAAGTCGGCATCGGTCACGCTGACTGGACCAACCGGTCGAGGCGCGGCTGTTGGCGCTTCGGTGGGCGGCGCTGACGGTACGCCGTTCTCGCTGCCGTGCGCAGGCGGCGTGTATGCGACTTCGGCCGGACCTTCGCCACCCTGGCTGTGCGAATGGACGACGTTCATCTTGAGCTTGACGGGCGGCGGCGTATTCTTGAGCGGTGGCGGCGTCGGCGTGGGCGGCGGCGTCGGCGGTGGAGTCGGAGGCGGTGTTGCCGGCGGCGCGCTGGGCGGCGGCGTCGGCGGCAGATAACGCACGACAACGATCCGGCGATCGGGCACCCACTGTACGTACGCACCCATACCTTC
>DASRXC010000125.1:0-6085 GCA_035654355.1 Binatus sp. (SeqCode) | reverse complement strand
CCGGATCTCAACCCGTACCTGCTCAACGCGAATGACGTCGTCAACGACGACATCGCGCGCTTCGACCGGCCGCTGCCCGGCCCGCGTGGCGCACAGCTGAGCTTTGCCATCGACGTCCGGCACGAGACGCTCGACGCGCCGGATGGGCTCGCGCCTGGGCCGCCGCAACAAAGCGCCTCGCAAGGATGGGTCGTCGGCCGCTATACGTGGAGCTCGAGCTCCGACCTCAACTATACGCTGGCGACATACTACAGCTGGGACAGCACGTTCGGCACGAGCCTCGATCCGCGCATCGGAATCGTCTGGTCACCCGGCAACAGCGTCGTTCACGCGTCGTTCGGTACGGGCTTTCAGCCGCCGCTGCTGACGAATCTCGTCTTCAATCCGTCGTTGCTCGCCGAGCGTTCGGTGGCGTACGACTTAGGCGCGGAACACCGTTTTGGCGAGGGGTTGCATGCAGCCAGCGCCTCATTCGACGTTTACAGCACGCTCGTGAACAACCCGGTGTACCAGACGGTGGGAGCCGGCGGGGCGCTGACGTTCCTCGGCAACATCAGCCAGAATGTCTATCGCGGGATCGATCTCCGTGCGAGCCAGCCGATCGCGCACGGACTGTCGATGCAAGCTGCGTACGGCGTCGACTCCGTGTACAGCACGAGCGACCCATCGCTGACAAATCCGCAAGCCCCGGCGCTGATACCGGGCCAACAGGCTATGGGCGTGCCGCTCCACAAGGCGCAGCTCGGGTTGTTAGGACATCCTGGAACGGGCCCCGTGAATTTCGGCGTGAGCGCGACATACGAAAGCGACGCGAACGAGCTCAACCGGCCCGCGTATGTGCTGCTCGACGCGAACATCGGCACGACGTTCGGTCACACCGACATCAACGTCGCTGGGACGAACCTGACGAATCAGTTCAACGACAAGTTCACGTTGGTCAACGCCGGCGTGCCGTTTCCGATTCCCGGCGGCACAATGCCGACAAATGCGTACTCGTTGCAAGGCGCAGCGCTGCGCGTGACGGTGACGCAGCGCTTTTAGAACGACGCTGCGTTCAGATCACCCGGTCAATGGATCTTGTGAGCAGTCTCACTCGGAATCTGACGTGCGCTCGCATGTTATCCACTCTCTCATGGAATACGTTCGCGATGCTGATAATGCCCAGCGCGCGCGCCGCGTATCCATCCGTCCGCTACACTAGTAGTGCCACTACCAGCAACCAACGTGTGACCGGCGACAACGGCGCTAACGCGCGGTCTATGTGGGCATTATAACGAAAAGGACCACCTCCAAGGACGGGGGCCCAGTTCTCTTCATGCCTACCCACATGGCAAACGACCGAATGAGGGCGGCACGCGCCGCCCTCTGCGTTACGGTTCTTGTGAGCCTCGTTGCATGCACCGGTGGCGGCGGTTCGTCGTCGGCCATGCCGCACGGACCAACTCCACCGCCGACGACTCCGCCCGGCACCGCCGGCGCGATCACCGAATACCCGCTCACGACTGCGAACTCGGATCCGTACGGAGTGACGTCGGGGCCCGACGGCAACATCTGGTTTCTTGAGATGATCACCAGCAAGGCCGGAAAGATCACGCCTGGCGGAACGGTCACCGAGTACTCGTTGCCGAGCACGGGGCTGCAACTCACCGCGATCACAACCGGCCCTGACGCCAAACTGTGGTACACATCGATCAACACGAATCAGGTCGGCAGCATCACCTCGTCTGGAACGACCTCGCCGCTGCTCAGTTTGTCACCGGCCACCAACGTCCAGATGATCACGACCGGGCCTGACGGGGATCTTTGGGTCGGAGCTGAGGGCTATATCGCGAAAATCACGACTGGCGGCACGATCACCAGGTACAGCTTCAAATCCAAAAATGGCGACACGCCTGACGTCAAGGGCGTCGCGGCCGGCCCGGATGGCAACGTCTGGTTCGCTGACGACGCGAATTATATCGGCAAGATCACGCCCGCGGGAGCCGTCACCGAATACGCGATTCCGACGGCGCTTAGTGAGCCGTGGGGCGTCGCGGCCGGCCCCGACGGCAACATCTGGTTCACCGAGAGTACGACCAGCAAGATCGGCAAGATCACGATGTCGGGCGCGATCACCGAATATCAGCTCGCCATTCCTAAGTCGATCACGACCGATGAGCCTGAGGGAATCACGGCGGGCCCAGACGGCAATCTCTGGTTCTGCGAATTCAATGCAAACCGGATCGGGCGAATCTCGCCCTCGGGTACCATCACCGAGTGGAGCCTGCCAACGCCGCAAGCCGGAGCCGCGTTCATCACGCTCGGCTCTGACGGCAACCTGTGGTTCGACGAGTTCTACGGCGATCAGATCGGCAAGATCACACCGTAGGCCACGCGCGACAAGACCGCGCGTTCGTAGGACTTTTCAAGCCGAAGCGCGGTCCGCTCGTCAAGGACACGGCGCACCAGATAGCTCATCCTAGCCTCATGAAAAACGTCGGATTGGTCGGCGTCGGCGCGATGGGCGAGCCGATGGGCGCGTCGCTGTTGCGCGCCGGGTTTGCGCTGGCGGTCAGCGCGCACCGGTCGCGCGAGCGTGTGGAGCGCCTTGTCAAGGCGGGCGCGACGGAGAAGGACAGCCCGGCCGCGGTCGCCGCCGCCAGCGAGTGCGTGGTCACGATGGTGCCAGACAGTCCGCAGGTCGAAGAAGTGTTGTTCGGCGATGGCGGTGTCGCCGAGGGCATGAAGTCTGGCGGTTACGTCATCGACATGTCGACGATCTCGCCGGTCGCGTCACGCGCGTTTTCCAAACGCTTGCAAGAGCGCGGCATCAAGATGGTGGATGCGCCGGTGTCGGGCGGTCCGGCACGCGCCGCGACAGGCGAGTTGACGATCATGGCCGGCGGTGACAAAGATGCGTTCGCCGCGTGCGAGCCTGTGCTGCGCGCGATGGGCACGCCGACACTGGTCGGGCCCGCCGGGATGGGCGAGACGTTCAAGCTGGTCAATCAGATCATCATCTCGGTGGTGATGATCGCCAATGTTGAAGCGCTCGTCTTCGCCAAGAAATCCGGCGCCGATATCGACCTGTTGCGCAAAGTCATCGCGACCGCGACCGGCTCGAACTACCTCCTCGACAAGTGGCTGCCCAATACATGGTTCAAAGGCAGCCACGAAGGCGGCTTCGCACTCGACCTCTTGCGCAAGGATCTCAATGCAGCGTTGGACGCTGCCAAGCAGATGCAAGTGCCGATGATCGAAGCGGCGCTAGCGAGCCAGCTGTATTTGCAAACGTCCGCCGAAGGATTCGGTCGGCAAGACTACAGCGCGGTGAGCGAGTTGTACGAACGCGCCGCCGGCTTGCGCGTCATCGAATAGATGCGACAAGCGCTGCTCACCGCACCCAAGACGATAGAATGGCACGAGCTGCCGAGCCCTCAACCCGGCGCGGGCGAGTTGCTCGTGCGCGTGCGCGCCGCGCTCACGTGCGGCACGGATCTGAAGACCTATCGTCGCGGACATCCGAAACTGCGCTTCGGTCCGTTCGGACACGAGGCGGCGGGCGATGTCGTCGCCGTTGGCCGCGATGTCAAGGATTTCAAGCCTGGCGATGCGGTGATGTGGGTGCAGACCGCGCCATGCGGTCAATGCGACGCCTGCGTCAACGGCGCTGAGAACCTGTGCGAGCACATCTTCGATGAGATCGCGCTGGGCGCATACGCGGATTACATCGTCTTGCCGCGCGCCATCGTGCGTCGGAATGTCTTCAAAAAGCCGGTCGGACTGAGCTACATCGAAGCGGCATTTCTCGAGCCGCTGAGTTGCATCGTGCACGGCTGGAACGTGCTGCGCCGCGCCAACGCGCAGCGGCCGTTGCCGCAGAACGTCGCGATCATCGGCGCAGGCACGATCGGAATGTTGCACTTGCTGTACGCGAAGCATGCAGGCGTGCGTGCGACCGTGATCGCCCGCAGCGCGCCCCGTATGGAACTGGCCCGTACCCTCGGAGCCGAGGAGATCATCGACGCGCGCGAACTGGAAAGCGCTGCAGCCCCGCCGCGTTTCGCCGCGGTCATCGAGTGTGCGGGGATGGTCGAGACCTGGCAGCAAGCGTTGGCGTTGACGCGTCCGGCGGGCCGGACGTTGTTCTTCTCCGGTCTGCCGTCGGGCAGTGAGGTCCCGTTAGACGCCACGCGCATCCATTACGAAGAGATCACCTGTCTCGGTGCATTCCATTTCACGCCTGCCGATGTGCGCGAAGCCCGCGACTTGCTCATCGCGGGCCGCGTCCCGGTGCGCCCGCTCGTGTCGGCGGTGGTCGCGCTTGCGAATTTGCCGGATGTGTTCGAGCGGTTGGATCGCCGCCAGGGATACAAGTATGCGCTTATCCCTGAGCCGGCCGCGCCGGAGTGGGTGTAGGCGCTGCGAAGCAAGAACCAAAGGCCCGACCCCATGTTGCCGAAAACGACGCGAGCAGCCGTCTATCAACGAGGTGGCGATGTCGCCGTGCGCGACGTCGCGCTGTCGCCGTTGCGCGACGGCGAGTTGCTCGTGCGCATCACCGCGTGCGGGATCTGCTCCAGCGAAGCTCTCTCTTGGTATGCAGATCGGAAGGCGCCGTTCGTGCTCGGCCACGAGCCCGTGGCCGTGATCGAGGCATGCGGTGCTGGAGCTGCGCCGGCGCTCAACGGTGTCGCGACGGGTAACAACGGCCTGCGTCCGTTCGCGCCCGGCGAACGCGTTTTCGTACACCACCACGCACCGTGCATGCAATGCCGCCGCTGCCGCCGCAAAGATTACGTGCAATGCGAGACGTGGCGTTCCAGCAGACTGCAACCCGGCGCGATGGCGCAGTACGCCATCGTTCCCGTGGAAAGCGTGCGCGCCGACGTGCTGCGCCTCCCGGATTCGCTCGATGACGATATGGCGACGCTCGTCGAGCCGCTAGCCACGGTGGTCAAATCGGTGCGGCGCTCCCGCCTGCGCGCCGGCGATCGCGTGCTCGTCATGGGTCTGGGCACGATGGGCATGCTGCATTTGGCGCTCGCGCGCTTTCGCGGCGCCGAGCTGCTGATGGGCGCCGATCTCGTCGCCTCACGACTCGAAGCGGCGCGCAACTTCGGCGCGCACCACGCGTTCGACGTGCAGAGCGCACCGCTGCACGAACAAGTCGCGGGCGCGACCGACGGCGAGGGCGCGGACATCGTCATCGTATGTCCTGGCTCGATCGCCGCCATGCAAACCGCGGCCCAATGCGTCGCACCAGGCGGCACGATCGTGTTGTTCACGCCCGCCGCCGCGACGGAATACTGGCCGCTGCCGGTGCACGATCTGTTCTTCAAAGACGTCAGCATCGTGGCGAGCTATTCCGCGGGGCCCGATGACACGCGCGAAGCGTTGACCTTGCTCGCAGATGGACTGCCGGTACGTTCGCTGGTCACGCATCGCTTCGGACTTGACTCGATCGCGCAAGCATACCAGCTTGTCGCCGCCGGCACCGACGCGCTCAAAGTGATCGTGTATCCGAGCAAGTCATGAAACATCGCTTCCGCAAGGACGACTTTTCATGGGAAGGCGTTGCCGCCGCCGGCTACAAGGCGACCGGCGAGCGCGACGGCGAGGGCTTTCGCGGCGTCACGCGCCACATCATCAGCGGGGCCGAAGGTGAGCCGTCACGATTCCAAGTTCGCTACTTCGAAGTCGAGCCGGACGGCTTCACGCGCCTCGAACGTCACGAACACATCCACTCGGTGACCGTGATCCGCGGCACCGGGTACGCCATCGTCGGCGACGCCGTCCACGATCTCCAAAACCTCGATCACGTCTACGTGCCGCCGATGACGCTGCACCAGTTCGTCAACACCGGCACCGCGCCGTTCGGGTTTTTATGCATCGTCGACGCGGAGCGCGACCGTCCACAGCCGGCGACCGCACTCGACGTCGAACATCTCGATAAGAACGCCGCGACGGCGGGCAAAGCGCGGCGCTAGACGGTGGAGATCCGGTCGACCATCGCCGGCAGCCTTCCCAAACCATCATGGCTCGCCGAGCCGGAGACGTTGTGGGCGAAGTGGAGCCTTGACGGTCCTGCGCTTGCCGACGCCAA
>DASRXC010000124.1:0-7580 GCA_035654355.1 Binatus sp. (SeqCode) | reverse complement strand
GCACCTGGCGCAGCACTTCGAACGGTACGCGCCTCCAGGTCGGTCGCTGCCACAACGGTCAGTGTTTGGGTATCGGTCGCTGTCATCGTTAGGTCGCCCGCAATTTTACGCCACTGCCGACGAGGAGCTCGCCGTCCGCTGCAAACGAGCCATCGCGCTCGAACGCCCGCAGGGCCTGCTCGATTTGTCGCCAGACGTGTGCGCGGTCTGATTCGGAAAGACCCTCCAAGAGTTGCGTCAAGAGCCCAAGCGCCTGCTGTTGAAACTGCAGCGCTTCACTTGCAGAAGAGAAACTTACGGGTGCCTTTACGGCATCAACTCGCACTTGCGCGAATCCAGACGCCTCGAGCGCGGAGCGTAGCGCACCATCGTAACCGAGTCTGAACGGTCCGGGTTCGTCTGGGCTCGGCGGCCGTGTTCCGAGCTTTTCGAACGCGAGATCAAACGAACGGGCGAGGAATGGGTTACGCCTCGGCGCCGACCAGACGATGGCAGCAAGTTTGCCGTTCGGCTTTAAGACGCGATAGATCTCGGCAAAGCCTTTTGGTTGATCAGAGAGATATTGCAAGCCATTTCGGCAGATCGCCGCATCAAACGACGCGTCCGTTGCGGCGAGCGCCTCACACGGCATCGCGTGGAACCCCACATTTCGAATGCCGCGCTTGCTCGCGTCGGAAGCTGCGAACAGCAAGGCCTCTTCCATGATGTCGGTTGCGAGCACGTACCCGTTTGGACCGACGCGATCGGCTGCGTGAATCGTCTGATCGCCTGCGCCAGCGGCGACGTCGAGCACGCGCATGCCGGCGGCTAGGCCCGCGGATTCGAGCATGATCTTAGTAGCCGGGCCATACATCGAGTCTATTACTTTCGACCAGCGTTGCCTGATCGTTCGGACTCTGTTCTCATCGAACTTGAATTTCATACTACCCATCACGCGACGTAGCCGCGCGCCCGATACCAAGCCACGGCGCGCGCCAACGCGTCGCGCACGGACGTCGGTTTATGTCCGAGTTCCGTCATCGCTTTCGAGAAATCTACGTACATCCGTTTTCGTGACATGCGCACGCCTTCAAGCGGCGCGAAAGGAACAGCGCGCGGCAACGCGAGACAGCGCGCTTCGTCCACATACCCAAATGCCATCGCAAGACTATACGGAACCTTCCAACGCGGTACTCGCCGTCCGGTGATGTCGCTCAACGTCTGCCACAGCTGACCGAAGCTCAGATTTTCGCCGCCGATGATGTAGCGCTCGCGTTCGCGGCCGCGCTGCAATGAGGCTACGTGTGCCTGCGCGACGTCCTCCACAGCGACCAAATTGAGACCGCCTTCGCCTGGCGGCCGAGCAAAGATCTTACCGGCCGTAAAATCGAGCACGAGTTTTCCGGTGGGTGTCGGGCGCGCGTCACCCGGACCGATCGGCGCTGTCGGTAGCAGCAGCACGACCGGAACGCGCGAAGCAGCAGCAGCGCGTTCTTGCAGCATCTTGGAATGGTGATAGGCGGAGTGATCGCCGTCGGGCGCGTGATCCGCTTCCGTCGCAAGCCGCCCGTTGTACGCGGGTCCGACGGTGGCGGAGCTCGAGGTGACGACGGCGCGTTCGACGCCAGCGACGTACGCGGCGTCGAGCAATGACGCAGTCCCCGCGACATTGACGCGTTCGATGGCGTTGCGATCACGCGGCGCGAACGAATACAGGGCCGCGCAGTGCACGAGAAATCGGCAGCCGTCGATTGCGCGCGCGAGCTCGCCCGAACGCGTGAGGTCCCCGGAGACGACTTCGACCGCCGCCGGGATGATGTCGCGGCGGGCTTTGTTGCCACGCGCATCGCCATCCGGACGAACGAGCGCGCGTACGCGATAGCCCGCGCACAAGAGCGCCTCCGCGACGTGGTTACCGATGAATCCGCTGGCGCCGGTTAGGAAGACAAGGTCACTTGAGGACAGCGGCCCGGACCATCTCTTTCAACGAGCCCATGGTCGCCTCGACAGCGGTCGGCTCGTAGCCGCAGTGCGCCATGCAGTTCTCGCACTTGGCATGACGACCGCGTCCGTACTGCTCCCAGTCGGTCTCATCGAGGAGCTCTTGATACGACTTCGCATATGGCGCGTCCGACATGAGGTAACACGGCCGCTGCCAGCCGAGCACTGAGTATGATGGAATGCCCCACGCCGTGCACGAGAAGTCGCGCTTGCCTTCGAGAAAATCGAGATAGAGAGGGCTGTGGTTGAGCCGCCATTTACCTCGGCGTCCTTCAAACGCCTCGCGGAAGATCGCGCGCGTGCGTTCGACTCCGAGGAAATGTTCCTGGTCGGGCGCCTTCTCATAGGCGAAGCCAGGCGCAATCTGCATCATATCGACCTGAAGCTCATCGTTGAGGAAATCGAGCACGTCGCGGATGCTGCGCGCGTCGTCTTGACCGAAGAACGTCGAGTTGGTCGTGACGCGGAAACCGCGTTGCTTGGCCTCGCGCACGGCGGCGACCGCCTGATCGAAGATGCCGTCGCGGCATACCGACTCGTCGTGGCGCTCGCGCAGTCCGTCGATGTGCACCGACCATGCGAAGTAGGTCGACGGCTTGAACTGATCGAGCTTGCGGCGCATCATGATCGCGTTGGTGCACAAGTAGACGAATTTCTTGCGTTCGACGATCGCAGCCGTGATCTCGCCGATCTCCTTGTGGATGAGCGGTTCGCCGCCCGCGATCGAGACGATCGGCGCGCCGCATTCTTCGACGGCGTCGATGCACTGCTGGACGCTCAGCCTTCGTGCGAGGACCTCATCGCTGTGCTGGATCTTGCCGCAACCGGCGCAGGCGAGGTTGCATTGGTAAAGCGGCTCGAGCTGCAGCACGAGCGGATACTTCTTGCGGCCGCGCAGACGCTGCCGCATCAGGTACGCCGCGACCGCGACTTTTTGCCGAAGGGGAACGCTCATGCAGTCTCCTGCGCGCTCAGATCACCCGGGTGGGGTCCGCGCGCGGTCAGTTCGCGTTGGCGATCCAATGCCAGCGCCATCACGGGAAACAAGTGTCTATACATATGATAGTTGATGTAGAAGTCCCTCGGAAATCCTGTACCTGTGTGCTCGGGCTCGGGCCATGTACCATCGCGCTGCCGGTCGCGCAAGTAGTCGAGGCCGCGCGCGCACGCGGGATGATCTTCGAATCCGGCACGCTGTAGGCCCAGGACGCCCCACGCCGTTTGCGATGCGGTGCTGCGCCCGACGCCTGCAAACGAAGGATCGACGTACGAATGGCACGTCTCGCCCCAGCCGCCATCGCGGTTTTGCACGCCGCACAGCCAGCGCGCGCCGCGCGCGATCATCGGCGCACCAACGCCTACCGCGGCGAGACCCCAGATCGAGCACCACGTGCCGTAGACGTAGTTGACGCCCCAGCGTCCGAACCACGCTCCATCCTGCCGTTGCGTGCGACGCAGGTAGGCCAGAGCGCTGCGCACGTCGCGATCGCGCTCGTCGCGCTCGAGGGCCCCGAGCATCTCGAGGACATGCGCCGTGACGTCTTCCGACGGCGGATCGATCATCGCGCCAAAATCCGCGAATGGGATGCGATAGGCGATCTCGTTTGTGTTATCGCGATCGAACGCCGCCCATCCACCGTTGCTTGAGCGCATCGCGAGCGTCCAGCGCACCGCCTTGTCAACGGCATCCTTCACGACTGCCGGTTCGCCGCCTTCGAGCAGCGCCAGCACGACGACCGCGGTGTCATCGACGTCAGGATAGATGTCGTTGTCAAATTCGAAAGCCCAGCCGCCGCTCTCGCGCAGACCGCAACGGACTTGCCAGTCGCCGCCGCATTGGATCTGCTCTTCAAGCAGCCAGCGGATCGCGGTGCGCAGCGAAGGGTCTTCACGCGGCACGCCCGCCATGCGCAACGCGCGCACCGCCCACGCCGTATCCCACACCGGCGACATGCACGCGGAGAAGCGCCAACCGTCGGCGTCATCGACCGAGAAACGATTCATGCCCTCAAGCCCTTTACGCATCACGGGATGGTCCAGGGCCATGCCTTCCAAATGAAGCGCGATAAGCGAGTAGACCCACGGCGGTTGGATGCCGCCCCAACTGCCATCAGCCTCTTGACGTTCGATGATCCAGCGAGTCATGTGGCGGCGCGCCAGCGAGCGGCCAGGCTTGACCGGCAATCGCTCGTACGTCTTGAGCAGCGCGTCGAGCCACCAGAACACGCCATTCCCGGGGACCCGCGCCATGCGATTTTCGCTGCCTTCAACGATGATCTCGGATACGCCGATGCCGAGTTCTCGAACCGGGCGGCGCGCGATAACGATCGTCAGCGGCGCGATCGTACCGCGGGCCCAGCATGAGAAGCTGTACAGATTGAACGGAACGCGCGACGGCAAGAACACGATCTCCGGCGGCATGGTAGGTATGCCGTCCCACGGATACACGCCGAACAGCGCAAGCCAAATCTTCGTGAACACCCGCGCCTCGGAGGCACCGCCTAAGCGCCGAATCACGGCCAGCGCCTTGACCATGCATTCGCTGTTCGGACTTACGCCCAGTACTTTCAGCGCCACGTAGGTCTCGATCGTGGTGCTGAGGTCTGCGGGACCGTCGTGATAGAGCGCCCACGATCCGTCATCGCGCTGATGGTGCATGAAATGTGCGATGGCACCGTCGCGAATCGCGTCGTGCGGCAGTCCGAGAAAGCGCAGCAACAAAACGTGCTCGGCTGTCATGGTGACGTTGGTCTCGAGCTCGCCCGTCCACCAGCCATCGGGATGTTGCCGTTCGAGCAGCCAGTCGACGCTGCGAGTCAACGCGTCACGCAACGCTGATCTCCCCGTGAACGGCGGATGCCGGCAGACCGCGATCGAAGTCGAGCGCCCGAGCGATGACCGCCGCGGCGGATCTGCCGCTGATCACAGCCGATTCCATCGTATCTGGCCACCCGGTGTTGGTCCACGATCCAGCGATTGCGACATTGCGCAGCTTCGTTTCGGCGCCCGGGCGATTCGCACCGGGGCGCGCCATGAAGGTCGCCGCCGGCGAGCGCGTCGCCGCACCGTCTTCAAGCGTCGCGCCGGCCAGACCAGGCAGCAACGAACGCGCTTCCTCCCAACACAGATCGATCAATTCGCGGCTCGGCTTGCCGACGTATTCATCCGCGGCGCTCATGCTCGCGCACAAGTAGCCGGGCGCCTTTTCGAAGATCCACTGAATCGGCGAATCGAGCAGGGCCGCGAAATCGAAGCCGAGCGAGCCGCGGTCATGCCATAGGTGAACGTCTACGATGGGCAACGCATCGTATTCATCGAGCGCCGGCAGACCGGCGCACGCAGTATCGCCAAGCACCGTGGCGAGTTGTGGCGGCGGCAGCGCTAAGACCACCGCGTCGAACGCCGGCTGCCCACCGTCCGCCAGCATGAGGCCGGTCGTACGATCGTCTTGCATTATCAGGCCGGTGACTGGAGACTCAAAAAAAACGGCGTGAAGAAGACGCGCTGCCGCGCCGGCGATATGCGCAAGAGGCACCGTCGAATAGCCGAACCGCGCGGCGCCGGCATCGGCGAGGAATGCCGTGCTCATGACGAAGCCGGCGTCCGCTGCGCTCATGCGATCAAGCGGCGCGTTCAACGCCGGCACGAAGAACGGACGCCAAAACGCACGCAGCGCCTGCTCGTCTTGGCCGCGTTGTGCTAACCAATCGCCGAACGTGCTCGTCGAGCTTTGCGCGCTGGCGGCGCCGGCGAGCGCGCGCGCAACGCGTACTTTTGAAGTCCACCCGAGGTGGCGATAGCCGGCGAACGACGCGATGAGATGGAGCGGCGCGGGTAGACGACCGGCGCGCAGCCGGCTCACGCCTCCCGTACGCGAGATAACGACGGCCTCGAAGCGCTCTTGCAAATGGAGGTGCTTACTCATGCCGGCGCGCTCGACGAAATCGATGAACTCAGTGCAGCACCCCAAGAAGACGTGCTGCCCATTGTCGACCTCATGCCCACCGGCCACAAACGACGTCGCGCGTCCGCCGAGCAAACGGCTACGCTCGTAGAGCGTGACTTCGCAGCCCACATCGCGCAGATCGAGCGCGGCGGCCAAACCCGCGAGGCCTGCGCCGACGACGGCTACCCTGCGCGCAGCCATGACTCTAGAACCACGCGCAGCTTCTCGATGCGCGACAGCGATGCGCGTGCGCGCAGCGGCAGTTCCGGATCGCGCTCGATCTTTCCAAGGATGCCGAAATAGATGCCCGCCATCGTCTGTACGCAGACCGCTGCCCGGCGAGGGATATAGTCGGTGACGAGCAGTCCTTTCGCGAACAGCGCGCGTGCACGTTGCGTTTCGAAATCGACGAGCGCACGCCAGCCCGGGCTCATGCGACCCTCAAGCAGATCGCGCTCGTCGACGCCGAAGCGTGCAAGGTCATCTGCAGGCAAGTAGATACGACCGAGCTGGGCGTCCTCGCGCACGTCGCGCAGGATGTTGGTGAGTTGAAGCGCGAGCCCGAGCTCGTCCGCGTGATCGAGCGCTGCCGGGTCCGTGAATCCGAAGATCCGAACGCACATCCGGCCAACAACAGATGCCACGAGCCGGCAGTAGGTCTGCAGCTCCGGCCAGGTCGCGTAGCGCGTGCGGTACGAGTCCATCTCCACGCCGTCGACTAACGCGAGAAGCTCTTCCTCGGGAATGCGGTACCGAGACATCGCGTGCGCGAGCACGTGCATGACTGGGTCGTCGAACTCGCCGCGCGCGCATGCGCGAGCGCGCGATCGCTGCGCCGCGAGCCGCTCAGGAAGGCGCGAGCGTCCCAGCGTGTCGGCTTCATCGTCGACTTGGCGCGCGAAATCGTAGAGCGCGTAGATGGCGATGCGCTGGTCGCGCTCGAGCGAAATGAAGCCCCAGTAGAAATTCTTCGCCTCGCGCGACGCCATGCGCTGGCAATATCGCTCCGACTCGCGAAGCGTCAGCGCTCCGCCGCGCACTTCAGGCGGTTTCGGCGCTGCCCACATGCTGTTCACCACGGCGGAAGAGCCGGAAGAGCGCCCCGGCAAGGGTCATCGCTTTGCCGGCGGTCGAGACGGTCGGGCGCGATGCACCGGTACGATAGCCGCGCCGCTCGATCGCTGCACAGATCGCGAGTCCGCCCAAACGATATAGCGCAAGTTGGAAGCGAAGCGGCAGCGGCGCCATCGACTCGAGGTCGTATCCCGACGCGAGCAACGTGCGCGCACGATCGCAATGAGTCTTGACTGCGCCAGCGATGCCGGTGCGCTCAACTTCCGGAGCCAACAGGTAGCAGCGCCCTTTCGCGGCATCCACGCTGACGTCTTGAGCGAAATTTGCAAGCTGCAAGCCGATGCAGACATCATCCGACAGCCGCGTCGCGGCGCTGCCGTTGATGCCGAAGACTTTGAGCACCATGCGGCCGACTGGTGCGGCTGAGAGCTGGCAGTATGCCTGAAGATCGGACCAGCTGTCATAGTGATCGACGCGCTGGTCTTGGATGTTGGCCGCGATGAGATCGAGGAAGGGTTTACCGGGAATGTCCAGACGCTCGACCGTCTCCTGCAATGCGACGAGCACCGGATGGACCGGC
>DASRXC010000123.1:0-2397 GCA_035654355.1 Binatus sp. (SeqCode) | reverse complement strand
AAAACGAGTCGGGCGTCGCGTTGATGATGCCCATCAGATAAGTGCGCGTTCCCCATGCGAACGTGCGGCCGCGCAACGTCAGCTCGCGCACGCGCGTGCCGGCCTTAGACTCGAGCACGATCCGCGGCTCCGGCGTCTTCGACGAACCAACCGCTGAGGGCGCCGACCAAGAACGTCGAGCCGGTGATTACCACCAAGTCGTCCGCGCCCGCGATGCGTCGCGCGATCGAAAGCGCTTCGGTCGGGTCGGTGACCGCCCGGGCGACCGCGCCGAGCGATTGCGCGATGCCTGCGAGCATGCGCGGTTGCGCCGGCTCCCGATGCGAGACGTTGAAGGTCGTGAAGACGAACTGAGCGGGAAGCTGCGTCCACGTCTCGATCATCGCTTCAGCGTCTTTGCCGTCCGCGATGGCGACGACGAATACGAAGCGTTTGTCCGGAAAATGGCGGCGCAGCGCTGCGGCCAGCGCGATCGCCTTATCGCGATTGTGCGCGACGTCGAACAACAGCGACGGCCGCGACGGATAGAATTCCATGCGGCCTGGCAGCGCTAGCGTGTCCAGACCGCGTGCGACATGCTCGGCGCCGGCAGTGAAGCGATCGCGTATCTGTTCGAGCGCGACGATCGCAGTCGCCGCGTTGATGAGCTGGAACTCTCCCATCAGCGGAATGGTCAAGTCGTGCCGCTGTAGCGGTGTCGTGACAGTGAACGATTGGGAGTAGGCCGCGGCGGGCGCTGCGATGATCGACGCTTCTTCCTGAACGCGCGTCAGCTGCGCGTGCTTGGCCTCAGCCGCCTGCGCGATCACGCGCAGCGCATCCGGATGGTCGGCAGCGGTGACGACCGGCGTCGCTTCCTTTATAATGCCGGCTTTATCCGTGGCGATCGCCTCGATTGTCTCGCCCAGCACGTCGGTGTGATCGAGACCGACGTTCGTGAGGACGCTGACCAGCGGTGAAAGCACGTTGGTGCCGTCAAGAGTTCCGCCGATGCCGACTTCGACGACTGCGATATCGACCTGTTCCTCAGCGAAATACTTGAACGCGAGCGCGACGAGCAGTTCGAAGTATGACGGCCGCCCCCACTCGCTTTCATCCATCGTGTCGATCGCCGGCAGCAAGTCGGACATCACCGCCGCAAAGCGCTCTTCGGAAATCGGCGTCTGGCCGATGCGCGCGCGCTCGGTGACGGAGCGCAGATGCGGCTTCGTGTGCAGGCCGACTTTGTAGCCGGCGGCAGAAAGGATGGCCGCGATCATCGACGCGGTCGAGCCTTTGCCCGCGGTGCCGCCAACGTGTATGCTTGGGAACGCCTGCTGCGGATCGCCCAGTGCCGCAAGGAACGCGCGCATGCGATCGAGCCTGCCGGGATAGCGGCGAGAAATGCTCTCGTTCTGGGCAGCCGCCAAGATTCGATCGGCGGTGGCGAAGTCCATTAGTTCCCTTCCGGCGCATGATCGCCGGTCGGCCCGGCGAGCAGTTCGAGCGCGTGCGGCAAGACGTCTGCGATCACTGTCAATGTTTCGCGAGCTCCATTTGGACTTCCCGGCAGATTGACGATCAGCGTGCGTTTACGCACCGCTGCGATAGCGCGTGACAACATCGCTGTCTTTATCTTCGGCAGACTCGCCGCTCGCATCGCTTCGGCAATGCCGGGAACTTCGTAATCGGCGATCGCGCGCGTCGCCTGCGGCGTGACGTCTCGCGCGCTCAAACCGGTGCCACCACTCGTGAGAATGAGGTCGGCTGCGCCTTCAGACAACTCGTGCAACGCTGCCGAGATCTGCGCAAGATCGTCGGGCAAGATGCGTTCGACGACGATCTCGAATCCGGCCGGCAGTGCTGATCGCATCGCTTCGACGCAGCGGTCTTGCCGCTCGCCGGCGGCCGCCTTATCCGAAAGAACGACGAGCGCGACGCGCCAGTGCATCAACGCTGGCGCTTGAACGTGCCGCTGCGTCCGCCGCTCTTCTCGAGCAAGCGCAGCGATGTGACAGACATGCCGCGGTCGATCGCCTTGCACATGTCGTAGAGGGTAAGCGCGGCGACCGCAGCGCCGGTCAGCGCTTCCATTTCGACGCCAGTGGCGCCGGTGCACGCAGTTTCGCAGCGAACGATGACGCTGCCGGGCGGGCGCAGCGTGAAGGTCACGCCGACGTGCGTGAGCGCAATCGGGTGACACAGCGGGATGAGGTCCGACGTTCGCTTTGCGGCTGCGATACCTGCGATCTGTGCGGTGGTGAGCGCGTCGCCTTTTGCGACCGCGCGCGAACGCAACGCGCGCATCGTCGCCGGTTTCATCCGTACTATTGCTTCCGCCAGCGCGCGTCGCTGCGTCGGTCCTTTGGCGCCGATGTCGACCATGCGCACCGAACCGTCGTCCGAGACGTGCGTGAG
>DASRXC010000122.1:0-2637 GCA_035654355.1 Binatus sp. (SeqCode) | reverse complement strand
CGCACCTCCGCGAAGTCAAGCGCTACATCTAACCATGGCGCACCGCGCGTCAAGGCGCCGGTCGAGATGATCTCTACGCCGGTGGCGGCGACGGCACGGACGTTCTCCAGCGTGACGCCGCCCGATGCTTCGATGACCGCTCGACCCTGGGCAACCTGCACCGCTTCCTTCATCTGTTCGAGCGGCATGTTGTCGAGAAGTACGGCATCTGCACCAGCGTCAACGGCCTGCGAAACCGCCGCGAGGTCTTCACACTCCACCTCGATGATCGTACCGGCGGGTGCGTTCGAGCGAGCCAGAAGCACGGCTTGGCCGGCGGTCAAACCAGCGGCGAGATGGTTGTCCTTGATGAGCACGGCGGACGCAAGGTCGAAGCGGTGATTGAAACCGCCGCCGGCCCGAACCGCGTACCGTTCGAGGACGCGCATGCCGGGAGTCGTCTTGCGCGTGTCGGCGATACGCACCGGCAGGCCGCGAACAGCATCGACGAACCTGCGAGTGAGCGTCGCAATCCCGCTTAACCAACCGATAAAATTCATCGCGACGCGCTCGGCGGACAAAATGCCGCCTGCGGGGCCATCGATCCGCATGACAGTCGCGCCTCTGTCCACAAAGGTGCCGTCGGCGTCCAGAATTTCGGCCTCGATGCGTGCGTCGACGAGCTTCATCGCGAGCACGCCGATCTGCAATCCAGCGATGACGCCGCCTGAGCGCGGCCGAACGTCTGCGTGGACGCGGGCGCTGTGGCCGATCGTCGCCTGCGTGGTCACATCTTTGTCAGCGGCGTCCTCGTCGAGCGCACGGCGTACGAGAGGCACAAATCCGCTGGCCTGTGCCGGCGTCATCGGCGTGAAGGGCGCGTTATCCAACACCGGATGACGCACTTTAGCGCGGCACCGGCAGCGGGGCGATAGCGGAGCCCGCGCGATCCCAAATGATGTGGACCAGCCAATGCGCATCGTCGCGCTCGGGGAAGTCCGTGCGGTAGTGTGAGCCACGGCTCTCTTCGCGGATCAACGCCGATCGGGCGACGTACTGCGAAGCTTGCCAGAGGGCGCGTGCCTCGAGCGCAGGGCGCCCGATGAGCTGACGATCCAACCCTTCTGCAGCGATGCTCGCGAGTAAAGACTGCAAGCCCGCGGCCTCGCGCTCGATTCCCGCCGACCTCCACATCGCGGCTTGCAAATGCGCGACGTCGCCAGGCGCTTCGAGAAAAGCGGGCGGAGAGGAAAAGGGCGCGCCCGAGAATTCGTCGTGCAGGATGCTTTCGATGTCGTCGGCAGCACGCGCCGCGAAGACCAGACATTCGGCCAACGAATTGCTCGCGAGCCGGTTGGCCCCATGCAGACCGGTGCATGCGCATTCGCCGATGGCATAGAGCCGCGGTACCGACGTGCGCCCCCACAGGTCGGTGGCCACTCCGCCCATGTGATAGTGCGCGGCGGGCGCGATGGGGATCGGCGCCGTTGCGATGTCAATCCCGAAACGCGAGCACGCCGCGGCGATGTTCGGAAAGCGCGTGCGGATAACGTCCGGGGTTCCGACCGGCCGCAGATCCAAAAACGCGACCCCGCCCGATTGCAGCTTGCGGAAGATGGCCCGAGCGACGATGTCGCGCGGCGCGAGCTCGCCGCGCGCATCCGTTTGGAACAGGAACCGCTCACCGGCTCCATCGACGACGATCGCACCTTCACCGCGTGCCGCCTCCGAGATGAGCAGCGCGGGCGCGCCCGCCACCGCGAGCGCCGTCGGATGGAATTGGACGAATTCGAGGTCCGCTAACTTCGCGCCGGCTGCGAGGGCGAGCGCGAGCCCGTCTGCCGTCGCCCCAGGCGGATTCGTTGTGCGCGAGAACAGCTGTCCGCTGCCACCCGTCGCAAGCGCAGTCGCTCCCGCAGCGACGCCGAGCAGCCGGTTGTCGGCGATCAACCACGCACCGCGGCAGCCTTCCGGCCCGCCAGCCAGTTCGACGGCACACGCGCGCTCGACGACGGTGATGTTTGGATGCGCGCCGACCTTGTCGGCGAGTGTGGTGGCTATCGCCTGACCGGTATGATCTGCTGCGAACGCGACGCGGGCGTGGGAATGCGCAGCCTCACGCGTGAGTGCGAGACCACCGTGCAGGTCGATGGTGAAAGCGACGCCCAGGCTTTGCAGCTCCTCGACTCGCTGCGGGGCCTCGCGCGCGACTAGCTCGGCGGCCGCATCGTTCACTAGACCCGCGCCCGCGGCGATCGTATCGGCGGCGTGCGCCGCAGGAGAGTCGTCCTCGAGGTTGAGCGCCGCGGCTACGCCGCCTTGGGCCCACGCGGTATTTGACTCCTGCAGCGTGCCCTTGGTGGCCAAGACGACGTCAAGCCCGCGCGCCGCAGCGTGCAGCGCGAGCAGCAGCCCGGCCGCTCCTGCTCCGACGACCAGGACGTCCGACTTGATCAAACCGCCATCATGCGCTCGATGGAGCGCCGTGCGCGGATCATGATATCCGTTGGAATCTCGATTGGATTGCGGTCGTTCTCAAGGCAGTCCAACACGCGGTCGAGTTCGATGAACTTCATATACGGACAGTGCGGACATGGGGCGATCGAGTAGAAGTGCTTGTCCGGATGGAGCCGCTTGAGCCGCAGCAAGAGGCCCGCT
>DASRXC010000121.1:0-38797 GCA_035654355.1 Binatus sp. (SeqCode) | reverse complement strand
ATCTGCGTGATTTTTGCGTCGCGCATCATACGCTCGACTGGATATTCAGTCATATACCCATATCCGCCGAGCAACTGCACGGCGTCCGTGGTCACCGACATTGCGACGTCGCCGCACTTGAGCTTGCACAGCGCGCCCCAGTGGGTGACGTCGGGCGCTCCTTCGTCGCACTTGCGCGCCGCCTCATACAGCAGTAGCCGCGCAGCTTGCGTCTCGAGTTCCATGTCCGCGATCATCCACTGCAGACCTTGTTGCTTGGACAGGGGTTTGCCGAAGGCGACGCGATCCTTGATGTACTTGGCGGCGAAATCGAGCGCGCCTTGGGCGATGCCGAGCGCCTGCGCGGCGACACCGGGGCGCGATTTATCGAGCGTCTTCATCGCGATCGGGAAGCCCTGGCCCTCCGTGCCGATGAGCCGGTCGGCCGGAATGCGGCAGTTGTCTAACACGACCTCGTTGGTCGGCGAACCGCGAATGCCCATCTTGTGCTCGACCTTGCCGAGTTTGAAGCCGGGGTCGTCGGTGTGGCAGATAAACGCCGACGCGCCCTTGGGGCCCGCTTCCTTGTCGGTCATCGCGAACACGATGCACAGATCGGCAACCGCGACGTTGGTGATGAACACCTTCGTTCCATTGAGCACGTAATGGTCGCCGTCGCGCACCGCGGTCGAGCGCATATTGGCTGCATCCGAGCCGCTTGTCGGTTCGGTCAGCGCGTATGACGTCATCCATTCGCCGGTCGCCAGCTTCGGAAGATATTTCTGTTTCTGCGCGTCGCTGCCGGCGATCATGATCGGCAGCGCGCCGAGCTCCTGCACTGCAACGATCAGCGCGGACGATGCGCACGCCTTTGCGATCTCTTCGACGACCTTGACATACGTTACGAAACTGCCAAGGCCGCCGTACTCCTCAGGAAATGGGATTCCGAGCAGGTCGTTCTTTGCGAATAGGTCGCGCAGGTCTTTGGGGTACTCGCCTTTGGCGTCGATCTCGGCGGCGCGCGGTTCAACTTTCTCTTTCACGAGCTTTCGCACCGTGTCGAGGATCATCTGCTCGGCTTCGAGCATCTCGGCGCTTCGTTCGGGTGCGAGCATGGGCGATCTGCCTCCGGCTAAGATGGTGAGACGGTCATCTTCTTGGCCGCGTGAAGGTCGCCTTCAAACCCACGCAAAACGGCGCTGCGTGGACGACGAACGTCGCAAGCAACGCACGCGCGTCATCGTTCGAGCCGCGCTCATCGTGCTTGCTATCGCCGTGCTCGGATTTTGGCCGCTGCCGTATTACGTGATCGGGCCGTGGGCGGCAGAAGATCTCAGTAAAGTTGTGCACGTCGCCGGAGCGACGCCTCCACCCGGCGCGCTATTCGACACGACCATCATCCCGCTTCCAGGTCGGCCGGCGACAATGCTGGCAGGCAAGATCGTGCCTGGTCTTGAGATCGTGCCGCGCACGACGCTGGCTCCGCCATCGATGAGCGACTTCGACGTCATCCGCGCCAGTTACACGTCGCAAGACGAGGGAGAACGCGCTGCTGAGATCGTCGCTGCGCGCGCAGCCGGCCTGCCGTTCGAATTCAAACGCATCTTCTATGTCGCGCGCTTGAACCCGGCGCGCACATCCGGCCAATGTTTTCGAGCGGGCGACCTACTCCAGGAAGTCGATGGAAGCGCGATCGATCAGGCGGGTACGCTGGCGATGGCCGCGCAGTCGAAGCCGCTGGGCAGCGACTTTCACGTCCGCGTCGAGCGCAATGGCAAACCGCTTACGCTGCGTTGCACCACCGCCGCGATCGGAGGAAGAAGGCGCTTCGGCGTGCAGCTCGGGATAACGGAAAAGGTCGGCACGCTCCCGATCACGGTGACCTACACGCCTCCGTGGTATCAGAGCGGCGGCTCCAGCGGTTTGATGTTCGCCCTGCAGATCTACCGAACGATCGCCAATGTCGATCTCACCCATGGTCAGGGAGTCGCCGGCACCGGCACGATCGCCGACGACGGCAGCGTCGGTCCGATCGTCGGGGCGCGCCAGAAGATCATCGCTGCGAAACGAGAAGGCGCGACGATTTTTCTCGTGCCGCTCCAGAACTACGACGACATCCGCGATACGCCGGGCGTGCGCGTCATCCCAGTCACAAATTTTAACGAAGCCGTGAACTGGCTCACCTGGCGCCTGCAAAGCTGCCCGAATGCGTCCCTCGACATCGAGTCGTTGACCGGCGTGCGTTTCACCGATCTGCCGATCGGCGATGTAGAAGTGAACGGCATGCGCCTTCCGGCCGGCATTCTGCGCTTGGATTACGGCCACGCGGCATGCAACCTCATCCGTTTCTGGTACTTTTGGAATAATCGCACGACGCCGCTGCGGGTGAGTTTTGTCGGCAAGCCGATACGGTGGGCGCGACTCGCAATGGTCGCAGGCCGGCCAACGCTTACGGTCCAAGACTCGCGCGGACAAACATACAGCAAGACGTTAGCGCGGCGGCCCGACGCACTGGTCGGCTATTTCATAAGCACGCGACCTGGCCTCGCGCTTTGGACTTCGCCGCGCAGCTACGACTACATCGGTTTCGGCCCCTCAGGCATCGTCCTGTGGCACGCCCAGCCGACGCAGTAACAACCGGGCGTTCGCAATCATCGAAGAGGAGTTTCCATGAGCCATACGTCCACGATGCGTCGCAGGGCAGCACTCATCGCATTGATGCTCGCGCTCGCAGTATTGACAGCTGCCGGCGTAAAGGGCGCGCGGGCGGCAGATACGTCACCTGTGACGATCAACAGCTGCGGGCCCATCATCGATAAGAACCAACAGCAGACGTATTTCGGCGTCTCGGTTCCGGTTTCGACGAGCTCGGGAATCGCGATCGAATTCGTCAACGAATGGAAGCAAGTCGCTACCCTCATCAACTTCGATGTTGCGTCGTCGGGTGAGCACTTCGTGATCCGCGACGTCGGCAAGTTCACGCCTGGCGTCTCGATCAAACACGAGTATCGCAACGGGCACGGGCAGTCGTTCGTCCTACCCGCGTTCATCGCGCCCAACGTCAAATGCCGCGTCGTCTCGGTCGAGTTCGCCGACGGCACCGTGTGGCGGAGAAATCAGACGAGCAGCGCGAGCACTCAGCCGGTCGTGCCCTCGCAAGGGCAAGCCACTCCGCCGCTCACGGCCACACCCGCGAGCCTGACTTTGGATAAAGTGACGACCTCCGCGTTGTTCCTCGTGTCGAGCAACTCGCGGGTCGCGGCGTTTAAGGAAAGCGACAACTGCGGAAAGGTCGCCGATATCTTAGTGTCGGCGATGGGCGATTCGTCGGCGACTTACTCGGTGCGGCCCATCGCGCCAGGGACGTGTAGCGCGCGCATCGTCGATGACGACGGCAACGCGATCACGGTGCCAATCACCGTCCACTGACTAAAGCTTAGCGCTATTCGAGCTGGTGCTGAAGCAGTCGGATTTCTTCGAGTAGGCGGAGTACGACGTCGACGCCCGCTAGATTGATGCCCATGATGTCGGTCATGCGCTGGATCGTGTTGAGGCGATCGACATCGGCCGTCGTGTAGAAGCGCACCTCGTTGACTAGTTGCGGGCGCAGCAGCCCGGCGCGCTCGTAGCGGACCAGCGTCTCCGGCGTAACGTCGAACTGTGCGACGATCGCCGTGATCGCATACAGGTCGTGGCCCACACCTGTCTCCATCAGCGGTTCTTCGCAATTTCCGCAAGCGCGGCCCACTGCTCGCGTTCCTTGTCGGTCAACTTGTTGGGCAGCTCCGAGACGAGCCTGACGTACAAATCGCCGTATCCATCGGAGCGCAGCTTCGGCATCCCCTTACCAGCGATGCGCAACACGCGGCCGTTTTGCGAGAGCGGCGGCACTTTCATGTCGATCCTGCCGGTGATCGTCGGCACCGTCGTCTCTCCACCGAGCACGAGGCTGTAGACGCTGACGGGATGGTCTTCGTACAAATCGTCCCCGCGGCGCTCGAACAGCGGATCGTGCGCGACGTGCACGACCAGATAAAGATCACCGTTCGGCCCGCCGCCGAACCCGAGTCCGCCTTGACCCGCCAGCCTGATTCGCTGTCCGTCGCGCACGCCGCGCGGAATCGTGACGTCGAGCGTCTTCGTGACGCTAACGGTTCCGGTGCCGCGACACTCGCGGCAGAGTTTGCCGTCGACCGTGCCCGTGCCACCGCAGCGCGGACAGCGGGCCTGCGTTTGCACGGTGAGCTGGCGCGTGCCGCCGGCATACGCATCGCGCAGCGACAGCTCGATGCCGTACTCGGCGTCGTTGCCGCGAATGCCGCGGCGCGTTGCCCCGCGGCGTCCGCCGTCCGGCGCACCGCGCGGTGCGAAATCGCTGAAGAACGTGCGGAAGAAGTCCGAGAATCCGGCTTCCTCTTCGCCGAGATCGTGGAACTCGTAGTGGACGCCATCGCCGCCCGGCTGGTAGCCGGTGTAGCCGTAATTCTGCGCCTGCTGCTGCCAGTTCGGACCAAGCGTGTCGTAGCGCTTACGCTTGTCCGGATCGCTGAGGACTTCGTAGGCCTCGGAGATCTCTTTGAACTTCTCCTCGGCTTCTTTCTTCTTGGTCGGATTAACGTCCGGATGCCAGGTACGCGCGAGCTTGCGGTATGCCGACTTGATCTCTTTCGCCGTGGCGGTCTTTTGAATGCCCAGCGTCTCGTAGTAATCTTTGTATTGTAGCGGCATCGTCGATCGCCGGCCCCTTAAAGGGCCGGCGCTCCGTCACGTTCCAGGCGTGCCATCTACGCCCGCTTCGCGACGACGACTTGCGCGGGGCGCAGCACCTCGTCGCCGATGTAGTAGCCTTTAGACGCCTCTGCGACGACCGTGTTGTCTTGCACTCCGTCTTCCGCCGGCTGCGTCGCGATCGCCTCTGCGACGGACGGATCGAACGGCTTGCCGACGACGTCGATCGGCCTGACATTCTCAGCGGCAAGCGCTGCGAGCAGTTGCTTGCTCGTTTGCAACAACCCGTCGACGATTTGCTCCGGCGGCGTACCGCGTTCGCGGTACTCGTCCGCGCGCGCGAGGTTGTCGAGCACTGGCAGAAGGCGCTTAAGCGCCTCGCGACGCCCGCGCTCAGAAAGATCGCGGATATCGCGTTGTGCTCGTTTGCGATAGTTGTCGAAGTCGGCGAGCGTACGCAGATACAGGCTGCGCTGCTCGTCGGCCTGAGCGCGTGCGGACTCAGCCTGCGCGCGCGCGGCCTCTAATTGGTCCGAAAGGGAGACTTGCGCACGAGACTCACCATCCGCGCGCTCGTCCACCTCAGCAGGATCGACGCCCGGCAACGCTCCGGTCGAGAGCGAGTCGAACTCATCCGTCGGATTGAGCTCAGGCATTCGTGACCTTAGTGCTCCTTAAACTCGGCGTCGATCACGTCGCCTTGCTGGCCGTCACCGCTGGCCGACGTCGATCCGGCGGTTGCACCGGACGAGCCGTTGCCGGTCGTGCCTGCGCCGGCGCCTGCGCCAGTCGGCGTCTGCCCGGTCTTCTGGTAGATCGCCTGGCCGAGCTTCATCGACGCTTGCTCGAGTTGCTCGGTCGCGCGCTTCAGCTCGTCGGCGCTCCCCGACTTGAGCAGCGAGCGCACGTTGTCGAGTCCCTTTTGCACTTCGGCCTTGTCCGAGTCGGAGGCCTTGTCGCCGATTTCCTTGAGCATCTTCTCGGTCGCATATGCGAGGTTGTCGGCGCGGTTGCGCGTCTCAACCTCTTCCTTCTTGCGGTGGTCTTCATCCGCGTGCGAAGCGGCGTCGCGAACCATGCGGTCGATGTCGTCCTTGCTCAGGTTGCTCGATGCCGTGATCGTGATGCGCTGTTCTTTGCCCGTACCGAGGTCCTTGGCGTTCACGTGCGTGATGCCGTTCGCATCGATGTCGAACGTGACTTCGATCTGCGGCACGCCGCGCGGCGCCGGCGGGATCCCTTCGAGACGGAATTTGCCGAGCGTCTTGTTGTCGCCCGCCATGTCTCGCTCGCCTTGGAGCACGTGGATGTCGACCGACGTCTGACCGTCTTCGGCCGTGGTGAACGTCTGCGATTTGCGCGTCGGAATCGTCGTGTTGCGGTCGATGAGCTTGGTCATGACGCCACCGAGCGTTTCGAGACCCATCGAAAGCGGCGTGACGTCGAGCAGAACGACATCCCGCACTTCGCCCGCAAGCACGCCGGCTTGGATGGCCGCGCCGACCGCCACGACCTCATCTGGATTGACGCCTTGATGCGGATCCTTCTTGGTGAGGTCCTTGACGAGCTCTTGGATCTTGGGCATGCGGGTCGCACCGCCGACCAGGATCACTTCGTTGAGCTGGTCGACGGTCAATTTCGCGTCGGACAGCGCGTTCTCGAACGGCTTCTTCGTGCGATCGGTCAGATCGGCGGTGAGCTGTTCGAACTTCGCGCGCGTCAATTTATAGTCGAGGTGCTTCGGTCCGCTCTGATCGGCCGTGATGAACGGCAGATTGATCGACGTCTCTTGCAGCGACGACAACTCGATCTTGGCCTTTTCGGCAGCATCGGTCAAGCGCTGCACCGCTTGGCGGTCGCGCGAGAGATCGATGCCCTGATCTTTCTTGAATTCGCCGATGAGCCAGTCGACGATGCGCTTGTCGTAATCGTCGCCGCCCAGGCGCGTGTCGCCGTTGGTCGCTTTGACTTCGAACACGCCATCGCCGACCTCAAGCACCGACACGTCGAACGTGCCTCCGCCGAGATCCCAGACGAGGATCGTCTCGTTGCCTTTCTTGTCAAGGCCATAGGCCAGCGCAGCGGCCGTCGGTTCGTTGATGATGCGCAAGACCTCAAGGCCTGCGATGCGACCGGCGTCTTTGGTCGCTTGGCGCTGCGCGTCGTTGAAATACGCAGGCACCGTGATGACGGCTTGCGTGACTTTCTCGCCCAGATACGTGCTCGCGTCAGTCGCGAGCTTTTGCAGGATCATCGCCGAGATCTCTTGCGGCGTGTACGACTTGCCGTCGATATCGACCTTAAAATCCGTGCCCATGTGGCGCTTGATCGAAGAGATCGTGCGCTCTGGGTTGGTGATCGCCTGGCGCTTCGCCAGCTGGCCGACGAGCCGTTCGCCGTTCTTGGTGAACGCAACGACGGACGGAGTCAGGTAACTGCCTTCCGCGTTTGGGATCACCGTTGGCTTCGAACCTTCCATGACGGCGACCACGGAATTGGTGGTGCCCAGGTCGATGCCGACGACTTTAGCCATTGTGAGTCCTCCGAAATGTGGTAGACGCGCTCACTTCGGGAGCGCGCCCCGATTCTTCCTATTTATCGCTGCGAGCCGTATCCGGGCCAGCGTTGGTACTTTGGTTTGAGTCAAGCGCCGGCCCCGAGAGGCCGGCGCGTTTTCGTCCGGGCGATTTAGCTCTGCGGGACCTGTTCCGGCATGTCGGCCAGCGTCACGTCCATAGGCGTGAGCGAGCCTTTGCGCCACACCAGCAGCGCCACTTTGTCGCCGGTCTTGAGCTTGGAGACCGCGTTGGCGACGTCCGATGGATCCTTGACCTTGCTGTGGTTGAGCTCGACGATGACATCGCCTTGGGCCAACCCCGCCTTGTCAGCCGGGCTGCCGGAGACGACGTTGGTCACGACCACGCCGGCCGTACCAGAGTAGCCGAGGTAGTTGCTGATGCGATCGTTCATCGACGTCATGACCACGCCGATGTAGGGATGCGAGATCGTCTTGTGCGTCTCGAGCTGCGCGAGGATCGGCTGCGCGCTGTTGATGGGGATGGCGAAGCCGATGTTCTGCGCGCGCGGATCGACCACGGCGGCGATGCCGACGACGTCGCCCGAAACCGTCACGAGCGGGCCACCCGAGTTACCAGGGTTGATAGGTGCGGTCGTCTGCATGAGGTCGCTGTAGCGGATCGACGGGAGATTGAACTGCCCGTCGCCGCCGGCGGTGATGTCGGTGCGATGCAGCGCCGACACGATGCCGAGGCTGACGCTGTTCTGGAACGATTCCGGCTCGCCGATCGCGAGCACGAACTGGCCCTGCTGCAGCGCATTAGCGTTCCCCAGCGAGAGCGCCGGCGGCAGGTTTTGACCGGTGATGCGTAAGACCGCGAGGTCGGAACGGATGTCCGAACCCACCTTCTCAGCCTGCACCTTGCGGCCGTTGGCAAGCAGTACTTCGATGTTATCTGCGCTATAGACGACGTGAGCGTTAGTCGCGACGTACGCAGTATCACCGTCCTTACGGAAGATGAAACCGCTGCCGCTTGCATGGGCGATGAAGGGCTCAGCGTTGCCGCCACCGCCCTGGTCGCCGAAGAACTGGCTGAAGGGGTCGATCTGCTGGCCGTGGAGCGTCGAGCGGATCAGCACCACCGACGGCTCCGTGTGCTTGACCGCTTCGATGATGCGCTGCTCGAGATCGTCCTCGTGCAGGGAAGCGGCGTCGGCGACGGTTGCTACGCTTGCCACGGGGGTTGCGGACGAGGGCTTATGTGTCGCGGTAAAGGTTTGCCAATTGGTGACCAGCGCGGCTCCGACGAGCACGCCAATCATTCCGACGAGCAACGAGTTGCGAGTTGAGGGATTCATCGAGTCGTTTTTTCTCCTGAGCTAGACATGCACCCGGGCTTGAATGAAAAGGCGGCGGGCCGCCGCGCATCCGCATGGGACCGCCCATGCGTTAGTCTACCGAACTTTGAGGTTGATGTTGCTGGGAGCGCTCTGGGCTTTGGCGTCCCGCGAGGTGGCCCAATACTGCGCCTTCTGAGAGCATTAGCAGTGTAACATCGAGAGTGCTAAGCGTCAAGGAGAGCCTCTGAAAAGTCGCGCACTCGCTGCGACAGATGCAATGAACATCGTGGTCTTTGGCGCGTCCGGCCGGACCGGACGCCTTGTGGTCGAGGAGGCCCTTGACAAGGGTCACGCGGTGACCGCCTTCGTCCGCCACCGCCACGCGGGAGCTGAGGAGCACCCGAAGCTACGCGTGATCGTTGGGGACGCGGTGGACGCCGGAGCAGTCGAAGCGGCCATCTCCGGTCAAGATGGCGTCGTCTCGGTGCTTGGTCCCGATTCGCGACGGCCCGACGATGTCTGTTCGGAATCGACCGAGCGCATAATCGCCTCGATGAAGCGCCAAGGCGTCGCCCGCTTGATCGCCGTGACCGCCGCGACGGACATCGAGGGTGGATTCTTGTTCGACAAGATCGTGCGGCCACTGTTCATGCGCCGCATCTATGAAGACAAAGAGCGTCAGGAGATGTCTATCTTCAAGAGCGGGCTCGATTGGACCATCATCCGCCCGCCGATCTTACGCGATGGACCGCGCACTGGTGCATACCGGCTCGCGATTGGCGCTGCGCCGAAAGGCGGATGGCGTGTATCGCGCGCGGATGTGGCGGAGTTGATCGTCAAAGAGCTGCCGCGCAAGGATTACGTCCACCAGGCGCTCGTCGTCGCGTATTGACCGATTCAGAAGCGGATCAGGTTCGGGTTGCCGTGTGGTTTGAGATCGCTTCGGTTACTTTTGCGATATTCGCGTTGTCGCCGGTCCCCTCGTACGACGAGAGGTCCTCATCGATTCCGACGAGCCTCAAGCACTGGCCGCCTGGCGCCTGAAAGTAGAGATGCGGATCGGGCAATTCGAGCTTTCTCGCGAGACCAGACTCAAGGATTTTTGAGCGCATTTCATCGACGTCGTCGGATTTGATCTCCAGCCACACCGATCTGGCGCTCCGTAGGAACTCGCTTTCATCAGCGACGTCTTCATAGACGAAGACGCAGAAGTCTTCTCCCAATCGAAGGATGTCCCGTTCGGGATCGGTTTTCGCGGTGATCCGGCCGCCGAGAACGCCGCAATAGAACTTGCGAATATTATCTCGATCTTGTCGGGGTACGATGACCGCCAAATGATTTCCGAAGATTACCTGCGCCATGATGACTCCTTTATCGTGGCTCAATTACGGTAGGCTCAGACCGGCCGACTGAACGAGCGGCAAATAGTCGGTCTTAAATCGCGCGTAGAGTTCCATGACCGGTTCCGGCTCGCGCCCGTCCGCGCTTGCGGACAGACGCTCGAGGAATGCATGCCAACCGGCGCAATGAGCCAAGACTTCGATTTCGGGAAGCCGCGAGTGGGTGAGCGTCAGACGTACGAGGTTGCCCTCTTGCGCAAGCTCCCAACGAACGAGCGCATCCGTAACTGGGCCGACCGACGCTTCCTCCTCGTTCCATGTGTATTCAAGAAGATGCGGCGGCTTGTACGCGGTGATGCGCCCCGTGGCTCCCATTTCGAAGGACACCGCGCCGCCGACGCCATCGGCGACCGCACCGTCCGAAAACCATTTGACCAAAAACTTTGGATCCGTCAGATAGACCCATACCCGTTCGATGGGCCCGGGAAGGTGGCGCACAAACGTCAGGGTGCCGCGGTCGACGATGGTGGCGAGATCGCTCATTTTTTCTTATCCTCATCATGAAGAGCGCGCTCAAGTGCATCGAGACGTTTGGTCCAGAACGCGCGGTAACGCGAAAGCCATGCGTCGATCTTTGCCAAGCCGCGCGGGTCGATCGAGTACATGCGGCGTTGGGCGTCTGGGCGGGTGCGCACCAATCCGGCGTCTCGCAGCGTTCGCAAATGCTGTGAGATCGCAGGCTGGGTCAGCGTAAACCGGCGCGCGAGGTCGCCGGCCGAGCGCTCGCCGTTGGCGAGCAACTCGACGATGCGTCTGCGCGTGGGGTCGGCCAGGGCCGCAAAGGCTTCCATACCGGCTATTATAAAGCCTGAGCTTATATTAGTCAAGCCTTATCTAAGACCTCGACTTGAGATGATAGCAGTCAGATCGGCAGTATCTTACGGAAAGGGGGGCCGTCAGCGAAGGCGGTCGAGGATCACTCCACTGAGGCCAAGGTGCGCTGTTCGACCGGCGCATCTTCGACGACCAGACCGTCGCGCAGGCGGATAATCCGTTTTGCGTGTTTGGCGATGTCGTCGTCGTGCGTCACCATGATGATCGTGTGGCCTTCGTCGTTGAGCCTGCGGAAGAGCGTCATGATGCCTTCCGCCGTCGTTGAATCGAGGTTGCCGGTCGGCTCGTCCGCGAGCACCACCGAAGGGCTGTTGATCAACGCGCGCGCGATCGCGACGCGCTGCTGCTCGCCGCCCGACAGCTCGTTGGGCCGGTGGTAGATGCGCCCACCGAGACCGACTCTGGTCAGCGCCGCCTTCGCCTTTGCTTCCCGGTCGCGGTCGCCCGCATAGAATAAAGGAAGCGCGACGTTGCGCACGGCCGACGTGCGCGCGAGCAGATTGAATCCCTGGAACACGAACCCAAGCTTGGCGAGCCGCATGGCCGCGAGCTGCTGGTCGCTCTGGGTCGCGACATCGACGCCGTCCAAGCGGTAGCTGCCGGTCGAAGGCTTATCCAAACAACCAATGAGGTTCATCAGCGTCGACTTGCCTGAGCCGGACGGGCCCATGATCGCTACGTACTCGCCTGGGTCGACCGCGAACGAAACGCCGCGCAATGCCTGAACTTTGATGTCGCCGATCTCGTAGATCTTGGTGACGTCCTCCATGAGCACGACCGGCTCACTCATAGCGCAGCGCCTCGATCGGATTCAGGTAAGACGCGCGCACTGCTGGATACGTTCCGAAGAGCACGCCGACGCCCGCCGAGAACAGCAGCGCGACGGCGATGATCTGACCCCAGCCGAACGAGATGATATTCGGCGTGAGCTGTTTGATCCAGACATGGATGACGAGCTCGGCCAACACCACGCCGATGATGAGGCCGATCAGCCCGCCAACCAGACACAACAACAGAGCTTCGATGAAGAACTGCAGCACGATGTCGCCGCGCGTCGCGCCGATCGCCTTGCGGATACCGATCTCGCGGGTGCGCTCGGTGACTGAGACGAGCATGATATTCATTATGCCGACGCCGCCGACGATCAGTGAGATGCCTGCGACGACGCCGATCACGCCGGTGAGGATGCCGAAGACGCGTTGAATCCCTTCGTTGAGCTGCTTGATGTCGCGCTCTTCGTACTGTGCGCGCGACCCGTGGATCTTCTTGAGCGCAGCGATCGCCTCGTTGGCGACTTTCGTGACGCTCGAGCCGTCCGGCGCGACGATCGTCAGACCGAACACAAACGTATAACCGAGCTCTGGTATCAGCGTGTAGGGAATTGTGACCGTGATGAGCCCGGTGGTGCCGGCCCCCAGCAAGCCTTGGTTGATCGGCGGTGCTTGGACACCGACGACCTCGAAGTCGCTGCCATTTAAGCGCACAAAGCGCCCGATCGCGCTGCCTTCGTCGCCGAGCAGCTCGTGGCGCGCTTGCGCGGAGAGGATCGCGACGCGCCGGTGCGCTGACAGATCTTGATCGCTGAACAAGCGGCCCTCGGCGAGCGGGGTGGTGTCGGTGCCTTGGCCTGCACCTGCCGTGATGACGCGAACCGTCTTGTCTTGGTGGTTGACGCGCGTCTCCATCGGGAGCGACATGATCGGCAGCACCGCCTTGGCGTCGGGCACCGCGCGCCTGACCCGGTCGGCGTCATCGTAACGGATTTGGGCGAGCAGCGGATCGGGTTGCTGCTGCTTCGGGAAGATGAACGCCGATGCAAGCGAGTACGGCGACAAGATGTTGAGCACCGACTTCGTCGTCGAGTCGCCTACCGCAAGAATCGCTATCACCGAGCCGACGCCGATGATCAAGCCGAGCATCGTCAACAAGGAACGCATTCCATTGCGCCACAGCACCTCGAGCGCCTGGCCGATGAACTCGCCGAGCTTAGTCACGGCGCTGTTCACTCATGGCGCAGACACTCGATCGGCGAAAGGCTGGCGGCACGCGCGGCCGGGTAAGTGCCGAAGAACAGGCCGATCAGCACGGAAAAGCTCAGCGACGCGACAAGAATCGGCAACCAGTTGATCGAGGACGCTTGTCCGGCGAATCCTGTGATCAAGAACTTGTTGGTTGCCAGCGCCGCGCTCACGCCGATGACACTGCCGATGAGCCCGCCCACGAGGGTGATCGCGATCGCCTCGGCGAGGAACTGCCACAGGATATCGCGGCGCGACGCGCCGATAGCTTTGCGGATGCCGATCTCGCGCGTGCGCTCGATGACGGTGACGAGCATGATGTTCATGACGCCGATGCCGCCGACGACGAGTGCGATGAAGCCGATCGCCGAGATGCCGATCGCGACGTACGCGATGATACTTAAGAACGTGTTCGCCTGCTGAGAGAAGTCTTGACCCTCGAATGCCGCGCGCGTTCCGTGCACGCGCTTAAGGATGCCGACGACATCGTCGATGACGGCGGCGGCCGATTCGCCGGGCTTCGGAAAGATCTGTAGATAGAGCAACTGCGAATTCGGCATATGGTGGAATGTGGTGTATGGGATGTTGATCGTGTAATCGCTGCCGCCGGCGCCGCTGAAGATGCCGGCGCTGATCGGTGCGTAGACGCCGACGACCAAGAAGCGCCGGTCGGCGATGCGCACGTACTTACCGACCGCCGGGCCGTCGCCGAAAAGCCGTTGCTTGGCCGGCATGAGCAGGTTGGCGACCGGACGCGCGCCGTCGATGTCGTCGCTCGAGAAGCGTCTGCCTTCGGCCATCGGCAAGCTGTCGACGATGTAATCCGTATCCGATTGGAGCTCGTACGCATCGAGCGAATGGCCTGAGCGGATTGTCACGAATTCGTCGTAGACCGGATACACGTGCAGGCAGCGCGAGCAGCCGTCGCGGACGGTCGCGACGTCTTGCCACTGGAGCTGCACCGTCTTGAGGCGGCGTGCGCCGGCGTCTGGGAACACGAAGATCCCTTGATCCCCGAACATGCCAAGCGTCGCCGCGATTGACGACGATGCGCTTTGCCCCAAGGCGAAGATCGCGATCACCGCCGCTGTGCCGATGACGATTCCGATCATGGTGAGAATCGAGCGCGTGCGGTTGGCCCACAGCGCCTCGAACGCCGACGCGAGGAATTCCCAGAACTTCACGGACTCGACGAAGCGCTTGCCGATGGCGACGGCGCGGGTTGCGCCTTCACGGTTGCCCCGTCCTTGAGCTGCTTCATATTGGTCACTGCGATGACGTCGCCACTCTTCAGGCCGCTAGTGATGACGACGTCGGTGTCGCTTGCCAGCCCTTTGACGACCTCGACGCGCTTGGCCTTGCCGTCCTTGATGACGTAGACATAGTGTTTGGATCCGTCATCAGTCACCGCCGCCAGCGGCACGAGCAACGCGTTAATCGCTTTACCGGTGATGATGTCGATGTCGCATGACATGCCTGCGCGCAGGAACGGGTAGTCGCGGCTGAGAGAGATCGTCGTCTCGACATTCTTCGCGCTGTTGCCCGCTTGGTTGACCTGCAAAACCACGGCGGCGATGTTCGTCACCCGGCCCGGCAGCGAATGTCCTGGAAAATCCTCACCGGTCACGATCGCGGCTTGCCCAAGCCTGACGTTGATGATGTCTTGCTCGTCGACTTGCGCCTTGACGACCATCGGCGCAGCGCCCGCGATGGTGAAGAGCACCTCGCCCGGCGTGATTGCGTCGCCGACCGCAAGCGGCGTTGTCGAGCCGGTGGTCGGCGCGGTGCCGAGCTGCTGGATGACGCCGTCGAACGGCGCGCGCACTTCGGTATCTGAGAGGTTCGATGTGTGCAACCGCAGCGTCGCATCGGCCGACGCGAGCTGCGCCTGCGCGCTCTCAAGCGAAATGCGGTCGGCCGAGATCTGGGAGTTCAGCTGCCCGCCCGTCTCGCGCAGCTCTTGCCTGAGCAAATCGTATTGGCGCTGCGCGGACGCTTCATTGGAAACCGCGTCGTCATACGCGGCTTTGTCTTTATCGAGCTGTTGGCGCGGGAGTCCCTGGATCTTGAACAGCTCTTGGTCGGCATCATACGTCTCTTTGGCGGTTTGAAGGTTCAGCTTCGCGGACGTGAGCGTCTGTTGCGCTTGCACCAGCTGCGATGCGCCGGACAGTCCGATCGACGAAGCGCCTAGACCGCCCGAGATCTGTCCTTCGTTCTTCGCGTTGATATCGGCCTGAAGCCGCGCCTGCGCTGAGGAAAGCGTCGCCTGCGCTTGCGCGACCGCTGCTTGATCGCCGGCGACGGTGCTCGCGATCTGGCGGTCGTCCAGCTTCATGAGCAGATCGCCTTTGCTCACGTGCTGGCCTTCCTTGGCTAAGATCTCAGTGATGTTGCCGGCAGCCTCGGCGGCGATCGTCGTCGTCTCCGGACGCGAGAGCACGCCGTTTTCCGGCAGCTTCACGATGAGCGTCCCCGGTTTGACGGTAACGGTCTTGATCTCGATGGCGTCTGGTCCATGACGCGCAGCGACGCTGACGCCGATGATCAGCGCGACGCCCACGGCGATGATCGCGATACGCCAGCGCATATCGGACCACAGGCGCTTCATACGGCCTCTGTCAACGTGCCGGTCGCCAGCTTCAAGCGGACGATTCCGAGCACGTAGGCGACTTGTGCGGCGAGCAGATCGCGCGCCGCTGTCAGGTATTGTTGCTGCGCGGCAGCGACGTCGGTCTGCGTCGCGAGGCCGACTTTATATTGGACCGCTGAGATCAGCGCGGCTTGGCGGGCGACTGTGATGTTGCCGGTCGCGAGTCGCAAGTTCTCACTGTCGACTAGCAGGCGCCGCGCCGCCTGATCGACGTCGATGAACGCTTGTTGCTTGGCGGACTGAAGCACTACGGTCTGCGTATCGATCGTGCGTTTTGCGCTCTCGTGGCCTGAGTGCACGGTCCCCCAGTCGAGCAGCGGCAGCATCCACTGCGACATGATGGAGATCTGATAGAAGTGCGAGGAGCTCGTCGGTCCGCACGCAGACGGCGGGAAGCCTTCGGCGGTGCACTGGTTGAAGAAGAGCGCATTATTGGTCGGGGAGACTTGATTGCCCCACGCGCCGCTGAGCGCGACGGTCGGACGATTCGGCGCATCGACCTGATAGTATGAGATGAACGCGCTGTTCAGCTGGGCCGAGGCGGCCGCGATCTCCGGCCGGTTGGTCAGCGCGAGCTGATCGAGTATTTTCTCGTCGAGGTTGGGTAAGGGCGGCTGAGGCGGTTCGTCGGGTAATGCGAACTGCTGGTTCATCGGCGCGTTGATCAGTTGCGCGAGATTCTCGCGCGCGTCTTCCTCGTCGGCGCCAGCTGACGCGAGCTGCTCGAGCGCTTGCGTATAGGACACTTGCGCTTTAAGCTGGTCGAGTCCGGCGACCCGGCCCGCCTTGAAGTTCGCTTCTGCGATCTGCTCGAGCACGCGGTTGTAGTTGACGTTCTCACGCGCCACCTCGGTGAGCTGGCGGTCCTGCACGAGTTTGTAGAAAGCCGTCTCGGTATCCGAGATCGACTGCTCGCGCGCGAGATAGAGATCTTCGTTGGCTGCATCGTAGCTTTGTTTGTCGACGCGAGCCTGATAGATGTTGACCAGATTCAGACCATTGAACGTGCCTGTCAACGCCGCAGTGTTCTGCGAGAAGGTCTCCGACGGCGCAATCCCGATCTGCCCGAACGAGCCCGAGCCCGTTTGCTTATTGAGCTGGCTCTCCAATCCGCCGTTGACGGTCGGCAGCGTGACGGCGCGGTCGCGCGCCAGTGTCGCGCCGGCTTGCGCCGCGTTGGAGACGGCGCGCAGCACGCTCGTGTTGTGGACCAAACCGAAGTCGACGGCCTGCGCAAGCGTCATAAGGGCGGGCGTCGGCGTCGGCGCGGGTTTGACCGGCGGTGCCTGCGCGAGCACTGCTGCGGCGACAAGGCCAAGGATCATTTCGCGAAGAGGGCTGCCAACCCGGCACCAATCACCGCGAGCACGACGACCGTGATGATCGCTGCTCCTCGGCTCATCTTAAGGAGCTGCTCCATCGCGATCACTGCGATGATGTAGTACCAGATGTTGACGATGTTAAAGCCGTACAGAAAACCGGCGAGCTTCACCGAGCCGTGCGCGAGTGGCGCCAGCGACGGCAGCGCGTACAGGTCGGCCGCAGAGTTGACGCTCTCGGCGCCTCGTAGCGACACGATGATCGCTGACACGATGGAGCCGAGGGCAGGGATGATGTATGAATTGACCGCGCCGACCCATGCCATCTTGAAGCGCGCGTCGCCGCCGCTCAGTGCCGCACCGATGATGAAGATGACCGCGCCGATCAGCCAATAGATCCAGGGCGCGAAGAATGAGCCGATGACGCCGAACAGCGGATAGATCCACTGCGGAACCTTGGCCATCGCCTCCCGCGCGGTTGCGGCTTGGTCTGCGCTCATCTGCGAGAGCGACTGCTCCTGGGTGGCGTGGACGTAATGTAACGTCGCCGGCATAAGCACGATCGTGCCGATCAGCGTGAGCAGGATGCCGATGATCGCCGCCCAGCCCCACATCGGCACGCGCGCCAGCGTCGAGAACGCGTCGCCCGGCGCGTAGATCACTTTCAGATAGGTCGCAAGGCCGTTTGCCTGCTCAGGTTTTGCGGTGCCGGTCGCCTCCGGTGTGGTGGCCATGGCTCCTCCGTCCTAGGATTTCTTCGTGAGATTGATGGTCAGCGATTGCGAAGGCACGTCGACCTCGTCGACGATGCCGGTGCTCGGGTCGAACCAGACTGAGAACACGGTCGGCGTGATGATGCCGACCCCGACATCGGCGCCCGGCAATCCCGGCGGTTTCGTCTGCGGCGAGGGATCGACGCTCATGATAAAGGTGCGCGAGGCGGTCGGCACGACCACGGTGAGACTGAACGCCCGCGACGCGGACAAGACGCTGGGCAATGTCAAGAAGCTCATCGCGAGCGACTGATCCTGCACCAGCATCGCCTGCGTGCCCGGCAACATGCGCACCGGGACCGAGAGACGCTCTCCGTTGACCACGAAGAATCCGGAGCCGTTGGCATACGCGAATTTCACCTCGGATGTCTTGCCCGACGACACGGTGATGCCGCTGAATGAGAGCGGTTGGATCGAATCGGCGACCACCGTCTGATCCGCGGTGAGCTCGACCTGTCCGACCTGCGTCTGCATGACCGTCTGCGCTTCGTGTATACTGATGACGCTGCCCGACCGTTTCACGGTCACGGTGCTGTTGGCCACGACGTTGGCGCCCTGCTTGAACGCGTATTCGTAGGTGCCGTCAGGCAAGAATCCAGTCGCCGCAGCCGGCGCCGGCGGTATGAGAATCAACGCACCGGCAAGCAGCCACGGGGCGGTCGTTTGCACCCGCCTCAGGGTCTTCGACATGATCGACGAGCCTCCAAGAAAACCTTGCCGGTGACCAAAACGCCGGCCTACCAGAGTTCCGTCATCAGCGAAGAATCGCCCTCCGCGATTTCCCCGACCTGAGCTCAAAAGCGAGGCCACGCATGCTTGCCCGGGCGCGCGTGAAGCGAAGGGCCGACCTAGACGGCGTTCTTGAACGCGTGATACGGCACGCATGCTCATAGAAATCGCTGTGGCCGCCGTGGTGGCGGCCTTTCCACACCCGCACTATAAAAGGAAGACGAAGCATCATCACCCGCCGCCCGCCGTGCTGTCATCGGTGGGCCCGTCCGCGATGCAAGAGCGCGCACTGCGCCGGCGCGTCGTGCGCATGGCACGGATAAAGATGTTCGAGCGGCGCGAGGCCATGCTCTTCGACTTCCTTGCCAAAGCACATACCGAGACGCCGGTCTTCGAGGATCGTGCGATCTCATCGCTAGGCGACGGCATTGTCGTCGGTCCGACGAGTGTGGCAATCGATTTTCTCGGCAGCCCGGTCGTGCGTACAACGGTACGCAACACCACTGCATCGTCTGTGTCGCCGCTGCTCACGGTCACAATGCGCGATGCGACCGGAGCGCTCACGCGTGCGAGCGTCGCGATCGAGCGCCTCGCGCCGGGTGCGAGCAAAAAGATCGAAGTGCTCAGCCCTGCGCGCGCAAGTCCCGTGTCGCTGACCTGGACGCTGCAACGATGATGTGACGGCGGCAGAAGGCCTGCCGCTGCCGGCGCCTTAAGTCTGCAACCAGATGCAGCACGAGTACTTTCCAGTGTCGCCGCCGGACGGAGACGAGCGGATACCCGACGCCCCGCAGGGCCCGTATCTGCGCGTCATCCCTTTGGGTGGTTGCGGTGAGATCGGCCGCAACATGTCGGTCTACGAGACCGACGAGGACATCGTCGTCGTCGATGCGGGCGTGCAGTTCCCCGAAGAGGAGATGCTCGGCGTCGATCTCGTCATCAATGACATCTCGTACCTGCTCGACCGCAAGAGCAAGGTACGCGGTCTGCTGCTCACCCACGCGCACGAGGATCACATTGGCGGCGTCGCCTATTTCTTGGCACAGCTCAACGTGCCGGTGTTCGCCACAGACGTCACGATCGCGCTCTTGCGCGGCAAGCTCAAAGAGCACAAGCTGCTCGAGCGCGCCGATCTGCACGTCATCGAGCCCAGCGAAGAGATCCACATAGGATCGATCACCGCCGACTTCATCTCGATCACGCACAGCGTCGCCGGATCGTGCGCGATCGCGCTGCAAACGCCGTTAGGGACGGTCATCCACACCGGCGATTTCAAATTCGACCAGACGCCGGTCGACGGACGGCCGTCGGACATCGCCACGCTGTCGCGCTACGGCGAGGAAGGCGTGTTGCTCTTATGTTCTGACTCCACGAACGCGGAGCTGCCCGGCCACACCCCGTCTGAACGCGTCGTCGGCGAGGCGTTCAACGACATCTTCGCGCATTGCGCGGGGCGGATCATCGTCACAATGTTCGCGTCGAACGTGCCCCGCCTGCAACAGACGGTCGACGCAGCTGCGCGGTACGATCGCAAAGTCTGCTTCGTCGGCCGCAGCATGCTCAACGTTTCGAACATCGCGATCGAGCACGGCTATCTCGCTCTTGCGCAGGGTCAGCAGATCCGCGAGCATGAGCTCGACGACTATCCGCCGCACAAGATCGTGATTTGCACGACCGGCAGCCAAGGCGAGCCGACCTCAGCGCTGGTCCGCATGGCCGCACGCGATCATCCACGCGTCAAGCTGCGCAGCGGTGACACAGTCATTTTATCGGCGACGCCGATCCCGGGCAACGAACGCAGTGTCGGACGTACGATCAACAATCTGTTCAAGCTTGGGGTCGACGTCATCTATGGGCGCCAGCGCATGGCGCACGTGTCCGGTCACGGCTGTCAAGAAGAGCTGCTCATGATGCTCAACTTGACGCGGCCGAAATATTTTATGCCGGTGCACGGAGAGTATCGCATGCTCGTGCAACACGCGTCGCTTGCCGTGCGGACGGGCGTTGAGAGCTCGCGCATCTTCGTCGTCGACAACGGCGAGGTCGTGCAATTCACTCCGCACAGCGCGCAAAAGGTGGGCCGCATCTACGGCGGGCCGGTGTACGTCGACGGCCTCGGCGTAGGCGACGTCGGCGAAGTCGTGCTGCGCGATCGCAAACATCTTTCGATCGATGGCATGATCGTCGTGACCGTCACGGTCGATAGCTCGGACGGCAAAGTGCTCGCCGGACCATACATCACGTCTCGCGGTTTCACATTCCTCGGCGCGGGCGAACGAGACGGTGTGCTCGAGGAGGTCAGGCGCGCTGCCGTCTCCATCATGGAGACCGGTGCGCGCGAAGGTCTCACCGAGTGGACTGCGATCCGCGAACACGTGCACAAGGGCCTTCAGAAGTTCATCTACGATCGGACAAAGCGCCGGCCTATGATTGTGCCGGTCGTCATGGAAGTCTGACGCCGCATTGGCGCAAGCGGTACTTACGGCGGATGAGGCTCGCATCGAAACGCCGCATGTCGGCGTGCTCGAAGATTCATGGCGTCGATTCCGCCGCAGCCGATCTGCCATCATCGGCCTCGTGATCATCGCGCTGCTCGCCACGTGCGCGATCTTTGCGCCATGGTTATGCGGCCACCGCGATCCGCTCGCCCAGAATCTCGCGGCGGCTACGCTCCCGCCGTCGTGGCTCCATCCGGCCGGCACCGACAAGCTCGGCAGAGACATTTTCACGCGCCTGCTGTACGGCGCGCGTCTCTCCGTCGAGATCGGCTTCACCAGCGTCGCCATAGGATTGGCGATCGGCACGTTTATCGGGTTGGTCGCCGGGTATTGGGGCAAGGCGATCGACACGACGCTGATGGGCGCGATGGATGTGATGCTCGCGTTCCCGAGCATTCTGCTGGCGATCGCGATCTCGGCGATCCTCGACCAGCGAGTCAGCGATGTCGTGAAGATATTCCTCGCGGTCGGCATCGTCGGGATTCCTGTGTACGCGCGCATCGCGCGCGCATCAGTGCTGCAGATCAAAGACATGGAATACGTCGAAGCCGCGCACGCGGTCGGCAGCACGACTGCACGCGTGCTCGCGCGCTATGTCTTGCCGAATATCTTCGTGCCGCTCGTCGTCCAGGCGACGCTTGGCGTCGGCACCGCCACGCTCGATTCGGCGGGGTTGTCGTATTTGGGGCTCGGCATCCAGCCGCCGACAGCGGAGTGGGGTTCGATGCTCAACGATGCGCGCGACTACTGGCTCACCGCGCCGTGGGCATTGCTATTCCCCGGCCTTGCGATTTCAATCACCGTGCTTGGCTTCAATCTGCTTGGCGATGGGTTGCGAGACGCGCTCGATCCCAAATCTGCATGACCGCGCGAAAGTGCCGCCGGCGCTGAATCGGAGGTCGCTCGTTCCGGCCTATCGAACGCCTGTGCGGTGGCACGAACCACGGTTATGAAGCGCACCAAATCCGCGCGCTCGCGCCGGGTTGACCCGCTTCCGGGCATCACGCTCAATTTCGAGATCGTCGGCGGGGCGCTCTTCGTGCTCGCCGGCTTGTTGGCGATCTCGTTGCTGCGCGCGAGCGCGGCCGGCTTCTTCGGCTCGATTGCAAACGCGACGATGCATTCGTGGTTCGGCGGAGCCGCATGGCTCGGTGTGCTTGCGTTGGCCGTCATCGCCACAATCGTGTTCCTCGAGATCCACATGCCGAAGATCATGGCCGCATACGCAGCGTGTGCGGGCGGCGCGTTCTTGGCGCTCGCCGGTCTCTTCGGCATGGCCAACGCGGGTGGTGCGGTCGGCGATGCGATCGCTCATGGTTTGAGCACTTTGTTCGGCGTCACCGGTGCGAACATCGTGCTGATCTTCGTCGTCGTCGCCTGCATCGTGACGCCGACCGGTATTTCGCTTAAACGCATTTTCGGATCTGTCGGCACCTCGGTGGCGGGGGCGGCGAGCGGTTTAGCAGACACGACACGCGAGGCGATGCGCCGATCCAGGCAGGCACGTCTCGAGGCGCAGCGAGAGCGCAGCGCGCTTAGCACGCAGACGGGGCCTGCCGGCCTCACCGAGCAGGTGCCCCCTTCGCCCACGCTTGCGTCCGCGTTCGAAGCCTCGACCGCATCCACGCTTGCGCCCACGCCCGCGCCCCTGCTCGAACCTAGTCTAAAGGAAGAAGCGGGCGATTTCGCGGTTGAGGAGGCGGCGCAGCCGCTCGAGTCCGTGAGTTTGCCAGCCGCAGAAACGACTCAGCCAATCGAGCAGCCCGAACCTACGGTTGAGATCGATACGGTCGCGCCGACCCCTCCGGTTGCTCCCGCGAAGCAACCGCGCTCGGTCGTGCGCTCAGAAGGTGGGTATCGGCTGCCCGATTTCGCGTTGTTCAATCCGCCTGAGAAACGCGTGCAGAGCGAGGCGAGCGCTGCGATGCTGCTCGAGGAAACGCTTGGATCCTTCGGCGTCGCAGGCAAGGTGACGCACATCGAGCGCGGACCGAGCGTCACGCGTTACGAGATCACGCCGGGCCGCGGCGTGAAAGTAAGCGCGATCAAGTCGCTGTCGGACAACATCCAGCTGGTGCTCGCGGCGCAAAGCGTCCGCATTGAGGCGCCCATCCCCGGTAAAGCCGCGGTCGGCATTGAAGTGCCCAACAGCGCCGTCTCGACGGTCGCCATCCGAGAGATCCTCGATTACGTCCCCAAAGGCGACGGCACGCTGTGCTTCGGCTTGGGCAAGGACATCACGGGCCGGCCGATCGTTGCCGATCTCACGCGCATGCCGCATTTACTCGTCGCCGGAGCGACGGGCGCGGGTAAGAGCGTCTGCCTCAACGTCATCATCGCATCGCTGCTCTCGACGTGCACGCCGGATCAAGTACAGATGCTGCTCGTCGATCCGAAGCGGGTCGAGCTGGCCGAGTATAACGGGGTTCCACACCTCATCTCTGACTGCATCACCGATCCGAAGCTCGCGGCCGGCGCGCTCTACGAGCTGACGAAAGAGATGGATGCCCGCTACGAGCGGTTCGCGCACGCCGGTGTCCGCAAAATTGAAGAGTTCAATCTAGCGCGTCCGCAGGAGCGCCTGCCATACATCGTCGTCGCCATCGACGAGCTCGCCGATCTCATGCTAGTCGCGCCGACCCGCGTCGAGACGTCGATCTGCCGCATCGCGCAGCTCGCGCGCGCGACGGGCATCCATCTCGTCATCGCGACGCAGCGACCGTCGGTAGACGTCATCACCGGTCTAATCAAAGCGAACATCCCGTCGCGCATCGCGTTCGCCGTCTCTTCTCAGGTCGATTCACGCACGATCTTGGACATGGCAGGCGCAGAGCGGTTGCTCGGTCGCGGCGACATGCTGTTCTTGCCGATCGATGCGCCGAAGCCACTGCGCGTGCAAGGCGCGCTTGTCACCGGTCCGGAGATCGAGCGGCTGTGCGAATTCTGGCGCGAGCAAGGTGACCCCGCGAACCGGCTCGCGATCTCACCCGCCGAATTGGAAGACGAGTCCGGCGGCCCAGCCGATGAGCTGGCGTTCGATGCAGCGCAGATCATCGTCGAACGGCAGATGGCCTCGGTCGCGCTGCTGCAGGCAGAGTTGAAGATCGGCCATCCGCGTGCCGTGCGCCTCATGAAGATCCTCGAGCAGTTCCGCGTCGTCGGGCCCGCAGAAGGCACCAAGCCGCGCAAGATTCTCGTCGGCGACGCCGACATGGAGAATCTAGCGACTATTCTCGCACCGCGAAATCGCGCACAAACGCTGTTGTGACATCGTGTCCGGTCGCGCGCTGTTCGCAGCGCGGCCGGGAATGCCCACGTGCGCGACGAACGAGAAGCGCCCATGGCGGATACGCGCATGTCGGCGATCGCCGAGAAGCTTCACGCACACGAGCCGCTAAGCCGGGCGGACGGTGAGTATCTTTTCACCGAAGCGCCGTTCCATGAAGTAGGCAGGCTTGCGAACCAAGTCCGGACCGAGAAGAACGGCCGCCGCGCGTACTATGTCTTCAAGCGCTACCTGAACACCACCAATGTCTGCTATGCGGACTGCAAGTTCTGCTCATTTGCCGCATGGGAGAAAGACCCGCGCGCTTATCGCTGGAGCGCGGAGCAGATCCTCGAGCGGGCGTGCGCTGAACCATCGGACTACGACGAGCTGCACATCGTCGGCGGCCACGATCCCAAACAGACGAGCCTCGAGTTTTGGCTGCCCGTCATCAAGACGATGCACGAGCGCATACCGCGCGTGCAGCTAGCACTTTTCACCGCGGCCGAGATCGATTACATGTGCAAGCGCGCCAAATGCTCGTATGAGGAGGGCTTGACACAGCTGCGCGATGCGGGCGTCACGTCGCTCAACGGCGGCGGCGCGGAGATCCTGGTCAAACGAGTGCGCGACATCGTCTGTCCGCGTAAGGCGACCGCGGAAGAGTGGCTTGAGGTGCATCGCGTCGCCCATCGCATCGGCATGAAGACGAATTGCACGATGCTGTACGGTCACGTCGAGACGCTTCCGGAACGCGTCGAGCATGTGGCGCTGCTGCGCGAGCTGCAGGCGCAGACCGGCGGGTTCAAATGCTTCGTGCCGCTTGCATTCCACCCGGAAGAGAACGAATTGCACGAATACGGATGGACCGGCGGCGTCGATGACCTTCGGACGATCTCCGTTTCGCGCTTGATGCTCGACAACATCGACCATATCAAGGCGTACTGGATCTCATACGGCATCAAGATGGCCCAGCTCGGCTTGCATTTCGGCGCCGACGATATCGATGGACCGGTCGACAACGAGCAGCGCATCTACCGCGATGCCGGCAGCAAGACCGACCAGAGCACGCCGCTGGACGATCTGAGGCGCGCGGTCGAGGAGGCCGGATTCGAACCGACCCGTCGCAACCTGCTCTATCGCGTGCTTGAGCCGGCCTAACGCGATGGCTCCCATACCGGCGCTGCGCTGCGGACGCATCAAGTACACGAACGACTTGCCGTTGTATGCCGCGTTCGATCTCGGCGTGCTTGAGTTCCCCGGTGTGCTCATCGACGCGGTTCCAAGCGAACTGAACCGTGGGCTGCTCGCCGGCGAGCTCGACGTCAGCCCGGTGTCGTCGATGTTCTACGCACAACATGCCGACGAGCTCGCACTTCTCGGCGGGATCTGCATCGGATCGCGCCGTGAGGCGAAAAGCATCCAGTGCATCAGCGCCGTTCATCCGCGCGAATTGGCGGGCACGCGCATCGCCGTGACCACCGAGTCCGCGACCGGCCGGGCGTTGTTCGATGTCATCTGCCGCAGCGGATTCGGGTTCACCCCGTCGCTCGAATCCAGTGACGATCCAGTTGCAGAGCACGAGCGCGACGGCACGCCGTGTTTGGTGATTGGCGACGTCGCGATCGACGCAGCCTTCGCGCATCCAGAGCAGGCGCACGATGTGGGTACGCTGTGGTACGGCCTCACAGGCGCCGACATGGTGTACGCGTTGTGGGCGATGCGCAAGGATCGCGTCGCAGAGCAGCCCGAGCGGATGCGGGCGGCGTTGCAGGCAATTGTGCCTGCGCTGCGCGCGTCGGCCGCATTCGGCCGCGATCACGGCGATGAGGTCGTCCGTTTAGCGCAGTCGCAGCGCCCTCGACCCGACGGTTTTTACGAGAGCTACTACCGCGCGCTCAACTACGACTACGACGAGCAAGCGCAGGATGGGTTCTTGCGTTTTTGCACGATGGCGCAGGCGTGCGGCGTGCTCGATGCCGGCGTGACCATCGGTCGCGCGCCGGAAAGTCCGGAGTTCGTCGATCGTGTCTGAGATCGCTGCGCTGCTGGAGCGCGCCGCTGGCGGCGGCCGCTTGACGCTGGACGAAGGCATCGCGCTCTATCGAGAAGCGCCGCTGCACGAGTTGGGCGCCGCGGCGCACGCGCGCCGCGCTCAGCTGCATCCGGGTGACGAAGTGACCTACGTGATCGACACGACGATCAACTATACGAACATCTGCGATGTCCACTGCAGCTTCTGCGCCTTCTTCCGTCCTGAAGGGCATCCAGAAGGCTACACGATGACCCAGGAGCAGGTGCTCGAGCGCGTGCGTTGGGCGGTGGATCAAGGCGCTACCCAGATCATGATCCAGGGCGGTGTCAATCCTGAGATCCCGCTCGACTACTACGTCGAACTGTTCCGCGCCGTTTCAGTTCGTTTCCCCAGCGCTGACATCCACTCGCTCTCGACAAGTGAGATTTGCGGCATCGCCAAGCGCGAGCAGATGTCGGTCCACGACGTGCTCGTCACGCTGCATGACGCGGGGCTGAAATCGCTGCCCGGCGCCGGCGCGGAGATCCTCGTCGACCGCGTGCGCAAGCGCATCTCCGCGCGGAAGATCGATGACGATCGCTGGATCGAGGTCATGCGCGTTGCGCAGCGTCTCGGGATGCCGACGACGGCGACGATGATGTTCGGTTCGGTCGAGACCGATGCCGAGCGTGTACAGCATCTTGATGTGATACGCCGGCTGCAGGACGAGATGCAGGGGTTCACCGCGTTCATCCCCTGGTACTACGTGCCGTTCAAGACACCGCTGCGCGGCAAAGAAGCTAGTGGACTCGATTATTTGCGCGTGCTCGCCATCAGCCGGCTGTATTTGGACAACGTGCCGCACCTGCAGTCGTCGTGGCTGACCCCGGGCCTCAAGCTGGGTCAGCTCGGGCTCATGTACGGCTGCGACGATATGGGTGGCACGATCTTGGAAGAGAAGGTCGTGACGCTCGCGGGGAGCACGAATTCAGCCAACCGGGCAGAACTGGAACGCGCGATCCGGCAGATCGGTTATAAGCCCGTCGTGCGCGACACGTATTTCAACAAACGCGATTACGCGCTCGCGACGGCGTAGCGGCTAAACGTCCTTGAATAAAACCGCCTGAGTGGCGCGTTGCGTGTGGACTGCGACCTTAAAGAACTCGACGAGTGATGCCAGCGGCGGCGGCAGTGGTACGCGGCCGATGATCGCTTTGACGAAATCGTCGCGCGTCGCTGTGGGTGCAAGCGCCGCAACGCGGCGCACGAGCTCGCGCAGGTTCATCTCAGTGGAGTAGCCGGCGTCCGCGCCGAGCGTCGCGCGGAAGTTGAACGAATCGGCAACAAGATACAGCAGTTCGCCAGGCCCGCGCGTGCGCAGTCCAAACACCAGCGTCGCACCTTCGGATGACAGGCCCGGACCTGTGTAGCGCCACGTCCGCATCGAGCCGCGCGGATACATCGTCGAGTCGATGATCAATCCATGCACCGTGTGATGTTCGGCTTCGAGCGAGATCATCTCAGTGCGGATGCTGGCGCCGCTGAGCGCGGCGATCGCAGTGGCGGGAATAGCCTGCTCACCGCCGTCGGTGAAGCCGGCCTTGAGCGCGAGCGGAGCCGCTTGAAGCGAGATCGTCGCCAGCCGCGCGTGCGCCGGCATATGGACCGATAGTTCGCCCGCGCCCTCGTCGCTTTTCACGTCAGGTCCTTGCTGACGGTGCGGAAGAACTCCAGAAGCGAGCCGACCGGCGGCGGCAGCGGCAAGCCGCCGACGACCGCCGTGAAGAAGCCGTCTTGCGTCGCGCGCGGCGCGAAGTCCGCAAGCTTACGCACCAGCGCGCGCAGGTTGATCTCAGTGGAATAGCCGGCGTCTGGGCCTAGCGCTTTTCGGAAGTTGAACGAATCGGCCAGCAAATACCACAGCTCGCCGACGCCCGTCACGCGCAATGCCAGCGCGAAATGCAGATCTTCTTTGGTCGCGACCAGTTCGCCGCCCGAGCTTCGCACCGCGCGGCCCGTGCTGCCGGCGACGGTCTCCGCCACGAAGACTTGGGCGCCGCTGATCTTACGCGGGCTGCTGACGACCTGCTCGTGACGGATGCGACCGCCGTGCAACGCGATAACGTCGTCGGGTTTCACCGTGCGGTCGCCGCCGTCGGAGAATGAGACTTTCAAGACGCCGGCGCCATCGTCGAACTGCATGCCGGAAAGCCGAGCGTTCGGCGGCAGCGAGACGCCGAAGCCTTCCTGCGCGCCGGTCTCTTGTTCGCTCATAGCGACCACGGATCCGAGACGAAATTGGCGATGTGCTGGCCTGTGTACAATCCGGATACCTTCGCCTTCGTGAGGTTCTCCAGGAACGTAAACCCGTCGGCGTTCGCGAGATTGATACCGATGACATTGAAGGGCGCGAGCGGGTCGTTTGGGTTCGCAGCGGCGAGCTCGTACATCACGTGGCCGGTCTTGTCGTAGTAGTCCTTCGTCCGCGTATCGGTGTCGCCGACGATAACATCGTAGGCGTCGCGGTGCCCCTTCGCCTTAGTGCCGTGGAGAGCTTTTAAGAGCTGGTCCTCAGGGATGCCAAGTGTGATCCCATGGGCGCCCACGTAGCTTGGGTCGCTCGCAATCGTCACCACGACCACCTTGTCGTCTTGCAGCACGGCTTGGCCGAAGGGATACGCCAGAATCTCCGCGGCGAGGCCGGGCAGCTGGAAGGGTAGCGTGCTCGACGGTTTGCCGGCAATCGCTTCCAGTCGAGCGCGGTCGATGCCCGGAACCACGCCCGGCTTGTACGTCGGAGGGGGCGGCTTGGTACAGCCCGCGAGCGCGAAGCTAACCGCAAGCACCGTAAGACATGCAGTGCTCGACAGCTTCATCCTCATATCTGGCCCGCCAGTTTGTGCACGGCGCCGCCCTATTCCCGCGCTTACCCGGCCGCCGCGGCCATGGCCTCGTCGGGCTCGATAATTCCCGACGCCAGCACTTCGCGATCGTCGTTGTCGTAAAACGCGAGCAACTGACCGGGAGACACGACGCTCACCGGCTGGTCGAACTGCACGAACAGACGGCCGCCGGAAGCCAGGCGCGCTGTGGCTGGCACGGGCGCAGCGCGATACCGGCACACCGCGAGCCCGCGAGCGGCGCCGGATGCGAATGCGCGCGCGTCGATCACGTTGGCTGCGCTGCAGAGCACGGAGCTGCGAGCGAGGTCGTCGCGTCGTCCGATGACGACCGCGTTTTGTTCGCGCTGCGTGCGTACTACATACCAAGGTCCGTCGCCCAGACCTGCCGCGGGGATCCCCTTGCGCTGACCGACTGTGTAATTGATCAATCCATCGTGCGTGCCGACGACCTGGCCGTCAGTTGTGAGAATCGGGCCGGGAGCAGCGGCATCCGGATGACGGCGCAGGATGAAACCGCGATAATCGCTGTCCACGAAACAGAGATCCATCGAATCTGGTTTGTCGGCGACGCCGAGCTCCATGCGGGCGGCAAGAGAACGCGTTTCTTCCTTTGTATATGTGCCAAGAGGCGCCACGATCGAGGCGAGCTGGTCGCGCCGTAGGCCGGCGAGCATGTACGATTGATCTTTTGTGCGGTCCACCGCGCGCAACAGGTGCGCACCGTCGTCGTCGACGCGGATGCGCACGTAGTGGCCGGTGATCATGGTGGTCGCTCCGAGCGCTCGTGCGAACTGGAGCAACGCGCCGAACTTGACCAGGTTGTTGCAGGCGACGCACGGGTTGGGGGTGCGGCCGGATCGATACTCGGCCACGAAGTAGTCGACGACGGCTGCTTCGAACGCCGCCTCGAAATTGACGACATGGTGAGCGATGCCGGCGCGCGCAGCCGCGCGACGAGCGTCCTCGTAGGCGGTCGGCCCGCAGCACTGCCTGACCTTAGCCGACAGCTCGCCATCGCCCGGACTCCACAGGCGCATGGTGATCCCGACCGCGCGAACCCCCGCCCGCACGGCCAGCAGCGTGGCCACGGAGCTGTCGACGCCGCCGCTCATCGCGGCCAACGCCAAACCATCCGGCCACGCGCGACCGTTCGGTTCGGGCCGGTTTTCGTGTGTTGGAGTCGTCAATAACGTCATCGTCGTCACAGAGGGAGGGGTCGGATTCCCCTCCAATTCACGGCAAAGGGACTGCCCCCATCCATTTTAAGCGCTTTCCGGCTCCGCCCTCGACGGGCGGAGAGGTGTGATGCCCGGTCTAGGTGAGCTCATCGCAAAGGCGCGCGAACAGCGCGGCATGACGCCCGTTCAGGCGGCGCGGCAGCTGCACATTCGCGCCGATTTCATCGCGGCCATCGAGGCCGAGGAGTGGAAGAAACTCGGCCCACCGGCCTATGCACGCGGCTTTATCCGGAATTACGCCAAACTCGTCGGGCTGGACTCAGCCGACATCGCCACACCGCTCGATGAAGCAATCCCAGCGAGCGGCCCCGATCTACGTTTGGCGCGCGACGTGCCGCAACTCTCGGCCGTCATCGAGCCCGAACCGCTGACCGTCCGCGCGCAGTACGGTGCGCCCGCACGTCCGTCATGGTATTCTTGGATTTTAGGAATCGCGCTCGCGCTTGCCGCCATGCTCGTGTTCACCGCAGTATACGTCGCGTTCGCCCCAGCGCCGCACGAACAATCCGCGACCGACAGCACTTCAGTTGTCCAGGACGGTTCGGCGTCGCCTTCGCCGGCACCACAAGATGACGCGATCTTCAACGGCGGCAGCGCGGGTGCGCCCTCGCCGTCGAAGGGCGGTGTCGATCTACAGCTCCAGCTCACTCAGGATAGTTGGCTGTCCGTCACCGTCGACGGCAAACGCGTCGTCTACGAGACGCTGCCGGCCGGCACGGTGCGCGACTTCCACGGCGTGCGTGAGATAACGCTTCGCGCCGGCAACGCGGGCGGCGTCAATGCCACTATCGACGGCAAGCCGCTGGGGTCCCTCGGGCAGCACGGACAAGTCGAAGAACGCAAGTTCGCTGCCCAGAACGCCTCGTTGACCACGGGGCCGCGTGAGTAGCGAAAACTCTTTCGATATCGTCTCGCGGGTCGAAAAGCAAAGCCTCGCCGACGCTGTGGCGCAAGCGCAGCGCGAGATCGCGACGCGCTTCGACTTCCGCAATTCGAAGTCGAGCATCGAGCTGAGCGAGATGAAGATCACTATCATCGCTGACGACGAGATGAAGCTGCGCAACGTCGTCGACGTGCTGCAGAGCAAGTGCGTCAAGCGTGGAGTGCCGCTCAAGGCGCTTTCCTACGGAAAACCTGAACCTGCTGCGCACGGCACGATCCGCCAAGTCGTCACTGTCGAACAAGGCATCTCGACCGACCGTGCCAAGAAGTTGGCTGAGGCCATCAAACAATCGAAATTAAAAGTGACAACGCGAATCCAAGACGAACAACTCCGCGTGTCGGGTAAATCCAAAGACGACCTGCAGAAGGTCATCGAACTGGTGAAAGCGATGCCGCTCGACTTCGCAGTCCAGTTCGTCAACTATCGCTGATGGTGCGCCTGAGTAGGCGCACGGCGCGCCCGGGCGCCGCGCCACGTCGCGCATTCCTCGCCAGCCTAGGCTGTGCAAAGAACCTTGTCGACAGCGAGGTCATGCTTGGGCGGCTGGCCGGCGGGGGCTGGGAGATCGCGACCCGCGCCGCTGACGCGGATGCGATCATCGTGAATACGTGCGCGTTCATCGACCCTGCCAAGGCCGAGTCGACCGATGTGATCCTCGAGTACGCGTCGGCAAAGCGCGGCGATCAGCGTTTGATCGTGGCCGGCTGTTTGGCGCAACGCTACGGCGCACAGTTGCGCGAGCTCATCCCGGAGATCGATGCGGTGGTGGGCACCGGCGCCTTTCCGAAGATCGCCGAGATCATTGACGAGGCGGATCGCGGCCTTCGCCCGCTGCACCTTGAAGATCGCGATGCCTATGTCGAGCGCCTTGGATTTCTGCCGCGCGTGGTCACGACGCCGTCCGCGACCGCCTATTTGAAGATCTCAGAGGGCTGCAACCACACGTGTTCGTTCTGCATCATCCCGGCGCTGCGAGGCCTCGGCAAGAGCCGCTCGATCGCATCACTCGTCGGCGAAGCGCGTGCGCTGGCAGAAGGTGGCGTTCGTGAATTGATCCTTGTAGCGCAAGATTCGTCAGACTACGGACGCGATCTGGGCATCCGCGACGGACTCGCGCGGCTGATCGAAGCGCTCGAGGAGGTCGACGGGATACGTTGGATCCGTATCCTGTATCTTTATCCGACATCCGTGACGCCGGCGATCATCACAGCCATGCGCGCGTCGACCAAGGTACTGCCGTATGTCGACATGCCGCTGCAGCACGCTCATCCCGACGTGCTCAAGGCGATGCATCGCCCGCCGCAGCCGCAGCGTTATCTCGAGTTGTTCGCGTCGCTGCGCGAAGCGCTCCCTGGCGCGACGATCCGAAGCACGTTCATTATAGGATTTCCCGGGGAATCCGAAGAGCATTTTAAGGATCTTCTCACGTTCTTGGAACGGGCGCAGCTCGATCGAGTCGGATTTTTTGCCTACTCGCGAGAAGAGGGCACGCGCGCCTATGATGCGCCGGGACAGGTGCCCGCGCAGGTCAAACGCCGTAGGCTCGCGCAGGCGCGTGAGGTGCAGCGGCGCATCAGCAACTCGCTGGACGCGGCTCGCGCAGGCGAACGTCTGGACGTGTTGATCGAGGGTAAGAGACTGCTATCGGCCTCGTCGCCACTCCGTGAACTGGGACTGACGCGCATGTGCACCGTGGGAAGGTCGCAGCGCGAGGCTCCGGGGGTGGATGGCTTGGTATACCTCGCCGGAGAACATCAGCAAGGAGATTTCGTCGCAGCGACACTCGCTGGCCACACGGATTTCGACCGCGTGGCGACCGCGATCAACCCTGTCAGCGCGGCCTCGTAGGGCACGCACAAGAGCGGAGGAACGTTGTCAGATCAGTCCGGCCCGAAGGCGCCGATCCCAGTCGTAAACTCATTACCGATCCCGCCTGAGACGCCCGGGCCAAACCCGGTCAAGGTGTTCGCAGCGAGCGTTCTCGCGCTCGCGCTTGTGGCCGGTGGCATATCGTTCGGCGTGTACCTCAAGCACAAGCACGGGCTGCAGAATGCGCTCGCAGGTTTGAATCTCGCGCAACCCGACCTCACCGAGGTCTTCGGCAAACAAAAACTGCGCGTGCTGGTGCTTGGCCTCGACGAGAACTGGACCCAGGGCGACGAGATGTACACGTCCAGCGCGCGTTCTGACACGATGTTGGCGGTCAATGTCGACCTCAACTCGCACCAGGTCGGCATCGTCTCCATCCCTCGCGACCTATGGGTGCACGTTCCCAAGAGCGGCTACGAGAAGATCAACGAGGCAATCGCCGACGCCGGCCCGGAACGCTCCGAGCAGACCGTGGTCGACAACCTGAACTTCCCGCCCTTCGACAACTATATCGTGCTGAAGATCGACGCGACCAAGAATCTCGTCGACGCGATCGGCGGCCTTGACGTCAACGTCGAAAAAGACATGGATTACGACGACACCTGGGGCCACCTGCACATCCATCTCAAGAAGGGCCCGCAGCATCTTAACGGCGAGCAAACCGTCGGCTACATCCGCTTCCGCCACGACCCCGAGGGCGACTACGGCCGCATGCGGCGCCAGCGCCAAGTGATCGGCGAAATCGTCAAGCAGATGAGGAATCCCGAGATCTTCGCGAAACTGCCGGCGCTTATCGGCCTTGTGCAGCAGAACGTGCGCACCGACATGACGTATGACAAACTGTTCTATCTAGGGCTCGCGCTGCGCAGCGAGACGCCGGGAATGGTGCATACGGTTCAGTTGCCGGCCGAGGAAGGTTTCACCGACGGGCAATCGGTGTTGTTCTACGATGCCGTCGCTGGACGTCCGATCGTGCAGAAGTACTTCGTCGCCGGCTTTGGCAACGAGTTCGACCCCTCGACGGTGCACGTCATCGTCGACAACGGTTCAGGCCGCCCTGGTGCAGCGTCGGCAATGGCCGATTATTTGCGTCAGCGCGGATTCGTCGTCGTAGCGACCGGCAATGCGCCGAGCTTCAATAACCCCAGAACCGTTGTGACCGGAAACGATAAGAACGTCGCCGGCGAGGTCGCCAAACGGCTGCCCGTCAAGGATGCCGACGTCACGGCGGGCGCCGTGCAAGGCGGCGACATCCAAATCGTCATCGGCCGGGATTACCGCACGCAATAACGTGACCTGGAAAACCGCTGCGATCGGGATCGCGTGCATCGTGCTGGTGCTCGTGGCGGTTGTCGGCATTCGGCGCTGGGTCAACCACGCGCGCATCGAGCTCGTACCGGTCATCGTGCCCGCAGCGCTGCCAAGCTCCCAGGTTCTCGACCCGTCTGCCCAGGCGATCATCACGAGGATGGCCGCTGATGCACGTGACGCGGTGCATCGGCCACAACGGCCGCGCCTGGCGGTGCTGACGTTTGATGACGGTCCATATCCTGTGACGACGCCCGCGCTGTTGGCGCAGCTCCGCAGATTGCGCGTGCCCGCCGCGTTCTTCGTCATCGGTCGCGACTCGATCGAACAACCGGCCCTCGCGCAAGCCATGGCCGGAGGTCCTGACGATATTGGCAACCACACGCTGACGCACCCGGAGATGGCGACGATCGGGTCCGGTCCTCAATATGTTGAAATCGCTGACGGTGCGCGCGCATTGCACCGCGCGACCGGTCGCATGCCGGTGTTTTTCCGGCCACCGCACGGCAACTTCAACGCCGCGACGATCGATGCGGCTCGAGGAAACGGAGAAACAGTAGCGTTGTGGGATGTCGATCCTGGCGATTGGCGGCACGTGAACTCGCAGTTCATCGTCGACAACGTCACGATGCACGCGCGCGCGCCTGCAGTCATCTTGCTCCATAACGGATCAGTTGCGACAATCGACGCGCTGCCGGCGATCGTGAACGCATATCGCGCTGCCGGATTCGAGTTCGTGACGTTGTCAGATCTCGTACGGCGAGTGCCGCTCGACGAGATCAACACGCCGGTCGCCGTCGCGGTGAGTCAGTGAAGCGCCAGATCATCAAAACGAGGCCGCAGCGGCCGTACATCGTCGCCCGCATCGTCATCATCGTGCTCGTCGTCGCCGCGCTTGCTTTTCTCGCATACGAGCTGGCTGCGCGGGCAGGACTTCATTTTCACTGACCGGAATGCGAAGAGGACATCTTATGCGTGGACGCCGGCGGCCATGAAAGTCTATATCAGAGGCAGGAATCTGCGAGTCACGGATGAGCTGCGCGAGCACATCCAAAAGCAACTCGACCGCCTTTCGCGCCATTACGATCGGATTCTTGAGGCTCACGTGACGCTGCGCGCCGAGCGCCAGATGCGCATCGTCGATGTGACGCTTCACCTGCCGCATCGCCTGGTCAAAGCGGAAGAACGCAGTAAAGGCATCGATGAGGCGATCGATCTGGTGCGCGACCGGCTCGAGCATCACATCCAAAAGATGAAGACGCGCCGGCTCGAGAAGCGCCACACGTTGCCGGCCACCTAGCGAAAAAGGTACACCACTTCTTTGTCACTGTTCTCAACAGTCAAATCGTGGGTCGACGGAAACGACCGCGAAGTCGCCCGGCTGCGCCGCAACGTCGGACGTATCAACGCGCTCGAGCCCGAGATGCAGGCGCTCTCGGACGATCAGCTCGCCGCACGCACGCCCGCGCTGCGCGAAAAGCTCGAGGCCGGCGCAACGCTCGACGAGCTGCTGCCCGAGGCGTTCGCGCTGGCGCGCGAGGCCGGCAGGCGAACGCTTGGTATGCGCCACTTCGACGTGCAGCTCATCGGCGGCATGGTGTTGCACGAAGGCAAAGTCGCCGAGATGCGCACGGGCGAAGGCAAGACGCTCGTCGCCACGTTGGCGGTGTATCTCAATGCGCTGCTGGGCAAAGGCGTGCATGTCGTCACCGTCAATGATTATCTCGCCAAGCGCGATGCCGAGTGGATGGGTCCGATCTACCGCGCCCTTGGCCTGAGCGTCGGCGTCATCCAGCATTTCATGCCGCCGGTCGAACGTCGCGCCGCATACGCCTGCGACGTTACGTACGTGACCAACAACGAGGCCGGATTCGACTACCTGCGCGACAACATGGCGCCGCACATCGACTACTGCGTGCAGCGCCAGCTGTGGTACGCGATCGTCGACGAAGTGGACTCGATCCTCATCGACGAGGCGCGCACGCCGCTGATCATCAGCGGATCGCCTGAAGCGATCCTTGGTCCGGGCTATCGCGACCCGTCGCACTTGTACGAGCGCTTTGCGCGTCAGATCATGCCGCAGCTCACTAAGGACGAGGATTACACTGTCGACGAGAAGATGCACGCCGTGCCGATCACGGAAAAAGGCGTGGCCAAAGTCGAACGGCTGCTCGCGCTGCAGAATCTGTATGATCCCGCCAACCTTGAAATGGCGCACCAGCTGCAGGCGGCGCTCAAGGCCAAAGAATTATTCCGCAATGACGAGCAGTACGTCGTCAAGGACGGCGAGATCATCATCGTCGACGAGTTCACCGGCCGGCTGATGTACGGCCGCCGTTACTCGGACGGCATCCACCAGGCCATCGAGGCCAAAGAAGGCATCAAGGTCAAGAGCGAGGACCAGACGCTCGCGACCATCACCTTCCAGAACTATTTCCGCCTCTACAAGAAGCTCGCGGGTATGACTGGTACGGCCAAGACCGAAGAGCGCGAGTTCCGCGAGATCTATGGATTAGACGTCATATCGATCCCCACTAACGTGGCTGTGCGCCGTAAAGACTTCGACGATGTCGTCTACAACCACGAAGAAGGCAAGTTCCGCGCGGTGATCAATGAGATCATCGACTTGAACAAGGCCGGACGGCCGGTGCTCGTGGGCACGCGCTCGATCGAGAAATCCGAGCGCTTGTCCGGCATGTTGTCAAAACGCGGCATCGAGCACAACGTTCTCAACGCGAAGTACCACGAGAAGGAAGCCGAGATCATCAAGGACGCCGGCCTGCGCGGCAAAGTGACCATCGCGACCAACATGGCGGGCCGCGGCGTCGACATCAAGCTCGGCGAGGGCGTGCCCGCGCTCGGTGGCCTGCACATCATCGGTACCGAGCGTCACGAGTCGCGGCGCATCGACAATCAGCTGCGCGGCCGCTCGGGCCGCCAAGGCGACATGGGGTCGTCGCGCTTCTATTGCGCACTGGACGACGAACTGATGCGCATCTTCGGCGGCGAGCGCATTCGCGGCATTATGGAGCGCTTCAAGATCGACGATGACACGCCGATCGAGGCCGGTATTCTTACCGCGAGCATCGAGCGCGCGCAGAAGAAGGTCGAAGCGCATCATTACGAGGCGCGCAAGCACGTGCTCGAGTACGACGACGTGATGAACAAGCAGCGCGCGGTGATCTACGCCGAGCGGCGTTCCGTGCTCGAGGGTCACGATTTGCGGCCGTCGTTGACGACGATGTTCGAAGTCAAAGCCCGCCAGCTCGTCGAGGCAAACTGCCCAGATAGCGTGCATCCCAACGAGTGGGATCGCGAAGCGATCATCAAAGACTTCGACACAATCGTGCGGGGCTTGGCAAAGCGCGAGAGCGTCACAGAATTGGAGAAGCTTTCAAAGGAAGAGATGATCTCCAAATTGGCGCGCGACGCCGATGAGATGTACACGGAAAAAGAAGAGCGCTTCGTCAAGCGTTATCAAGACCAGCTGGACGAGAAGGGGCTACGCGAAGGATTGCGCACGCTCGAGCGCGGCACGATGCTGCAGATCGTCGACCGTCTCTGGATCGACCATCTGTATACGATGGACAGCCTCAAGCAAGGCATCGGCCTGCGCGGCTGGGGTCAAAAAGATCCGCGCGTCGAGTACGAGCGTGAGGCGTTCGATTTATTCGAAGATCTCAAGGCGAGCATCCAGGAAGAATTCTTGAGCGCGATGTCACAGGGCGAGGACTTCCATCTGGTCGTGCAGCAGCCACCGCAGGCGCCGCCCACGCAAGACCTGACTGAATCGCATCCAGATGGCGCGCCTTTCGAAACTGCGGCGCCGCCAAACGGCCAATCGCGCCGAGAGACCGTTCCGCTCGACGCGCGCGCCGCGCGCCGCTTCGACCAGCTCCACACGAATCGCGACGACGCCGGCGGTCCCGCGCCGACGCGCAAAGCCGAAGCGAAAGTCGGACGCAACGATCCGTGCCCCTGCGGTTCAGGCAAAAAATATAAGAAGTGCCACGGCGCTAGCGCCGCCTAAAAAAGACGTCTACGGAAGAGCCCTGTGCGGGTTTGGCAGTAGATAGGAAGCAACCCCTACCGCGAACTAAAAACCCATAGTCGAAGCGCGGTTGCACACATAGCGGGGTAGAAGATGCCGCTGTTCGTCCTGAAGATCGTGATCGCGCTCGGTGCGATATTTTACGTAATGAGGCAGGTGCGCAAGCCGGACCGATGGCTGGGTCGGCTATTCACGAGCATAATGAACCGTTCTCACTCCGATCTCACGGATTGGGGATTGACACATATCCGAATCGAGCACGATGCTTCGATCTTGGACGTCGGTTGTGGCGGTGGCCGAACGATCGAAAAGCTATCGGCGCTGGCCGTTGATGGGAAGGTATGCGGAATCGACTATGCACCCGGAAGCGTAGCAGCGTCGAGGGCGAAGAATGCAGACTTGATAAGTGCGGGCCGG